>JAHJGQ010000081.1 GCA_018824365.1 Nanobdellota archaeon
CTATATATTATTTTTTTCATTTAGTTAATTAGAATGTTTCATAAATACCTCAAGCATTTCCGTTATATTTATATAATTAAATATATTGATTATATCCAATATGAAACTTCGGCAAGTTACTTTACGTTATAATGGACTTTTTGATTTTGATGGTTTATATTCAGCAGTTATTGATTGGGCAAAGAATTATGGTTATATGTGGCAAGAAACGTCCTATAAACACAAAGTGCCTTCACCCAAAGGAGCTGAACAGGAACTTGATTGGATTTTAACGAAAAAAGTTACTGACTATATGAGTTATGAGCTTAAGCTTACGGTTCATGCTTGGGATATGATGGAAGTTAATGTAGACGTTGATGGACGTAAAAAGTCCTTAAGCAATGCTCGAATATATATCTTGATAAATGGTAAATTGACTACTGATTGGCAGAATAAGTTTAAAGGAGGTAAGATTGCAGAAATTATCGGTAAATGGTATGGGAAAGTGATGAAGAGAGACATAGAAACTGCATATTTTGATACATTATATTACCGTATGTGGAACTTGCACGCAATCATGAAAAAATATTTTGATATGCAATCTAAGAAATATGCATATAAAGGATATCTCGGAGAAAACTAAGCTTTAATTTTATGTTGCTAGAGGTATCTTGCGAACAAGGAAGTTTCACAACCATAAAGATTAACCAGCTGGATTTTCTAAGCTAAACTCCCAATAGTTATCGCATACTCTCTAGCTTAATCTTGTAATAGTAAATAACTATATAATTATTTCTTACCACTAAATGTAGATAAAAATTTAAAACAAACTTAATATCATTCTTTAGTAGTTACAAAAGCAACTTTTATAAACTAGATTATGAAGCAGATAATAACTATGCTATTTAATCCAAAGATGGAAAATTTTGGACTTGACAATTATATTATGTCTGAAGTAGATTCTACGTTTAAACCAGTGGTGGTTGAAATAGCAGATATGGTGGATATTCTAAGAACACATAGAGTGTCTGAATTAAAATATTCTCTCAACGAAAACTTAGGAGACCTTTCAGCATCAAAATTTCCTACAGAATGTGAAGTAATCAATTATGAATTTGCAAAATTAGTTGTCTTAAATGAAATATATAAAGCACCTCAAAAAGTAAAAGTTGGAATGTTGTTATATCTTAAAAGTTTGTGTGTGGATAGTCTAAATAGTGAAAATTTACAAAAAGCAGAATCGGCTCTTAAACCAGTTGCAATTGAAGCTGCCGAGATGGTGGATATCTTAAGAAAATATGATTTATCTAGAGAAAATTATTCATTGAGGGAAAGTTTAGATATTCAAATAAGTCCTAAAATACCTCTTGAACATGAAATAATTAACTATGAGTTAGCAAAAGGAAAAATATTGGGCAAAGTAAATAAAACTGCTTTAAATGTTGGAATTGAAATGCTGTTAATCCTAAAAGATTTATGTGTTAATGATTATAGTGAGAATGATTTGGATGAGTCAAAGAAAGCTCTCAAGAATGTTGTTGATAATGTCTTATATATTGCTAAAGTCTTTAGGAATTATAGGGTAGATGAATTAAGATATTGTCTAAATTCAAGTTTGACTGATATCTTAACTCCGAATATTCCATCAATGTCAGAAGTTCTAGAATTTAATATAGCAAGGAGTATGATATTAGGGGAAGCTGGTAAGAAGAATATCAAAACCAGTGTAGGTATGTTTAGGCTGGTAAAAGATTTATGCTTTAATTTAAGGTATGATCTTTAGAATATGTTATAAGATGCCAGAAAGATAATGTGCACCGGCCGGGACCTTCGCAGACACGAAGAGAGTAGTAAACATAAACAATGTAGGAACACAGTTACTGTCTCTATCTTCTCCTCAACAGTCTATTCGAACCCGATAGGTTAAGTATCATATGTTTAACATCTTTATAAAAATTTTGTAAGTAGAAATACTCTTTTTAGAGAACATGTTTGTTGTTTCTTACACCACTCACCCACTGGACAAGTCCGGGTAGAGTTTATATATTAGCAAATTTACAGGATATTAAGAAAAAGAGGTTACACATAACAGCAATAAAATTCTTTTGACAAAGTAAAGAAGAAATTTAAACAGTGGTGCTTGGTCGCCTCTTTCTCTTGAAAACCCCGGGTTTTAGAATAATGCAAACTTGGAGGCGATAAGGATGAATAAGAAAAGATTAAACAAAAGTGAACTTAAGCTTATTGGTACGTTAATTAAAAAAAATTACTCACTAAATGAAATTTCCAAAATATTAGGGAGGAGCAAAACTACAATATACTATCATTTTAGAAAAATAAAAGGAAGATATGTTAAACCAGTAACTTTGATATCTGGTGATGAAGAATTAATTGGCGAGTTTATAGGCCTGTTTGCTGGTGATGGCTCTTTCTACAAAATGCCTAATTACAAATACAATATTCGTTTACATTTTAATTCTACTGAAGCTAATTATGTTGATAATCTTATTCGAAATGTATTAATTAAGCTATTTGGCAAAAAACCAATGATGTTTAAACAAGAAAATAGGATAAATTTATGTTATTATTCTAAGAATATTTATGAGTTTGTTAAGGATTATCTATGTTGGGATTTAAATGAACCTAAAACCTATTCTGTTAGGCTAAAGAAAGAGGATTATTCAAGTGCTTTTATGGTGGGTTTTATTAGAGGATCATTGGATAGCGATGGGTATTTGTCTTCTAAAAAAGTCAGTTTTGCAACTGTTTCTCCAGGATTGAAAGAAAGTATTATAAGATGTTTAGATAGTTTAGATTTATCATACAGTGTACGATTATACAAAGAAAAAAGAGAAAATCGTAGAGATATTTATCATGTTAATATTCTTAGAAAGGATTTCAACAAATTTTATCAAATTATTAAGCCAAGAAACATAAAAGGACTGAATGCACCGGCCGGGATTCGAATATCCGAACGTCCAGTCCAATTTTGACGTTTCCCGGATGACCGGCTTGGAAGGCCGGGATTCTTTACGGCGTGATAGGAAATTCTAACACGTAGCCATTAAACTACCGGTGCATAAAATAAGAAAATCGCACTTCTCTTTATAAAATTTCCTTTCTTGTTAAATAGATTCATCAAATAAACTTCTCAAATCTACGCTTTACCTAACTATTTCTAACTTAATTTATCTTCAATAAGACTTAAATACCAAATGATAGTAATTTTCTATCACAAAAAAGCATAATGCTTTGATTTTTTGGAGATAACTTATGGTAAATTGTTCAGAGCTGATAATGAAAAGAAAAGAACTAGAGGATTTGCTGGACAGATTAAGCCAAGACGAAACATTCACTTTATTAGATAAAAGTATTGAAATTAGAATATATGATTTAATGATTAACGCTAGAATAAAGTATAATCAAGCAATGAATGAAGATTTAGATAATATAATTAAAGGCCTATTAGAAGTACCGAGTGATAAAATTGATAATCTTTCTGTTGGGTTCAGTGCTAAATCTACTCTTCTAAATTGGAAGGAAAAATATGGTCATGCACCAGCTTATATCTTTGTCTTGAACTTTGATCCAAATAATCCTCAACATAAAGAGCATAGTTTTGGTGCAATGTCTGGAAGATCTTTCCGCCCTTGCATTAATAGGAATATCAATGATCAAGATATAATTGAAGATATTGAAAAGATAGCTTATGAAGATAATGCAGTTATTATAGATAAAAAAGGATTAATTCTAGCAACAAATATACAGCTTGTTGATGTAAATCCTTCAGCAATACTTGGTGAATTCTCTAAAAATAGTGATGATCATAAGAAGTTTGGTTTTGTTCATGAAGTGCATTCCAGACATTTTTCTTCTTTAGGAGCTTCTTATCATATTCCTGGTTCAGTAGTTTACACACTAGGGGAAGCTGGTTATATAAGGAGATTTGAAAAAGGTAAAATAACCTTCTCTACCGTCGAGCAAGAGATTAGGGCTTTGTAAGGAATTCTTTTGGTATGTCATTTTTATTCTAAATAACATCTTTTTTTATACACTATTTTTTATACTCCAATATTCATACGTTAAAATAGGCTATGAGAACCGCTTTGTTTCCGATATATTTTTAAACATAATTCTCTTTACAAAAATTATGGTAGAACTTACTGGACAAAATTGTAATTTTTGTGGAGAAAATAAACTTACTTTACGTGAAGAGGAGATAGAGATCCCTTACTTCGGGCGGGTTTTTGTCTTTTCTATGGAATGTACAGCTTGTGGTTATAGAAAGTCTGATGTAGAACCAGCAGAAAGCAAAGAACCATGTAAATATACATTAGAAGTAAGTTCAGAAGATGATCTTAACATTAAGATAATCAAGTCAGGAGAAGCTATACTTAAAATACCGCACATCATAACTGTTGAACCAGGACCTGCTGCAAATGGTTATGTTACTAATGTTGAAGGTCTTCTTGAGCGGATTAAAAATAGGATCACCTCTTCAGTTGAAGGGGAAGAAGATCCTGCTGCAAAGAAAAAGGCTAAAAATCTTATTAAGAAATTAAATAAAGTTTTAGTTGGCAGAGAACCATTAAAGATAATTATTGAAGATCCTACCGGTCATAGTGCAATCGTTTCTGATAAAGCGCAAAAGAGTAAACTTTAGATTTTATTCTCTTTCGCTCATTATAACTCTTTCTAACTCTCTTAAAACTTCATTGTCATCTGGAGTTATTTCTATAGTAAATCTATTTCTAGGACCTATCTCCATTTCAACAGTTCTTCCTTTGTAACTAAAAGAATCCTGGCGATATTCTTCTTCACGTTGATGACATCCAAAAGTAAATTCCCTGCTAATAAACTGGGCTTCTTTTAGCAAATAATCCCTAAGATTCTCATAGCCATTAATGTTTGGTTCAAATTCTATCTTTGCCATTACTTATAATGATTAATTATCTTTTAAATATATTATGAATTATGGTATTTATCCAAGATCATTTGTTTAGAAATACTTTTTTTATATTATCAGTGTAATGTTAAACTCAATAAATTTGGAGTCCTAAAAACGAAAAGGGCAATTTCTTCATAAGATTATTAAAACTCACTCATTTTTTAAATGTTTAAGAATTTTGATTTGGTTAAGTTTCAGATTAAATATTTGTTCCTGTGTTGTTAATTTGAAAAAAATTGGGTCTTCTGTATTTATGATCAAGAAATTGCTCATTAATTCTTTTTCTAATGTATCACTTACGCTCTGTGAAAGACAGACTCCATATTTACTTTGCGGATGCAATTTTACCCCATTATGTAGGTAAAAGAGTTTAACATGCTTTAGGGAATGTTATATGTAATGAAAACCATAAATAAATATAAATATACATTGTTCAATTTAATCTGATGAAACACATGATTGGAGACAGTATTGATGTTCTTATTTGCCCAGAGGGGCATAGTGTGCCGTATGCACGTTGGAATTATGCAAAAGAATTATCTAAAACTGAAGTTGATGCAATGACATTATTACCAGTATATGAATCCGGGCTATATTGTTCAAAATGTGATAAGCCTTACGGATTAAGTAAATTAACTAAACCACAAGTATAATTGTTTGTAATCTTTTTTAAATAACTCACTGAAATATTTTTTCCCTTTCTTTATTAGTTAAGTATTTATATCCTTTTACTTCTAAAGTACCTAAACTTAGCTTTCCTATCCTTATCCTCTGTAAGTAAGATACTTTAAAATCCAAAGCATCAAAGATCCTTCTTATAATGCGGTTCTTTCCTTCATGGATAGTTATTTCAAGGAGATTATTTGTCTGCTTTCGAATCTTTGCAGGAGCGGTCTTTCCATCTTTAAGAACAATCCCTTTTTCAATCTGCTTAATCTCATTATCATTTATCGGCCTGTTAATTTCAACCAGGTATGTTTTCTTAATCTCATGGCTTGGATGCATTATCTTATTGGCAAAATCACCGTCATTTGTCAACAGAAGTAAACCTGTAGAATTATAATCTAATCTTCCTATGGGAAAGATTCTTTCTTTAACTCTAATATAATCCATCACTGTTTTATATTGTTTATCTCTTAAAGCTGTTACACAACCAAGCGGCTTATTGAATTTGATATAGACTTTTCTCTCTTTTCTTACTGATCTATTATCTACATAAATATTGTCATCTTCAGAAGCTTTATCGCCTAAAGAGATAACTTTATCATTAACTTTTACTCTGCCTTTCTCGATAAGTTCTTCAGCTTTCCTCCTTGAGCAATAGCCGTAATTGCTTAACAGTTTCTGTACTCTTTGCATATCTCTGGGTTGTCGGTTGTAAATATAAATTTTACTGCATGCAAAATAAATGTTTGAGAATTAATAAGGGATAATTTTGATTCTATTATTGGTTTGTTATTGGTGACTTATGACCACCTCATAAAATAACTACCAACAACATAACTACTGGTTAGTGGTAATTTTAGAAAGATTTAAATAAAAGTAGGATATTATAGCTTAATATGAGGCATAAAATAAGCATTACATTAGACAAAGTGAAATATTAGATGAAAATACTAAAAAAAGCACGTAAATTGTCTTAAAAAACCACATTAATATGACAACCCCAATTGACTTAGTTCGACAATATGGATCTGTACGAGAAATTCCAAATGCCGATTTGATAGCATTAGGATTTCAAAAGAAGATTATTGAAACAGATAGTGGAATATGCTATAAAATTGAGAAAGAAAGTGCTGCAAAGCAAATATCAGAAGCGCAGAAAGAAGCTCCTTTTGAAAAATTGGAAGTTATTTTGAGTAAAAATGATGTGTTTTGTTCTCTATCACAGGGATTATATTGCAAAGTAATGCAACTCATTAATAATTTAGAAAATGATATAGATATTTCTAATACTGATTTGACTAATTTTAAAAGGAAAACCCCTCCACGAACCTCATTAAAACAGTTTGGTACAGTTGCAGAAGAATATCTTGAAAAAAAGTTTGGTTCACATAAAGGTAAAGATTATTCAGAAGCAGACATACTAAAATCATATTGTAGATTATGGGAACTTCAGTGTGATGAAAGAGGCTGGATGATTGATATTGTACCTATAAGTAATCAAATCTTCTCAACTGTCCTAGATGAACTTGCACTTGAAGAATTGGTAATGCCAAAGAAACAAGTGGAAGCATTATATCGTGAATTAGAAAAAGTACGAAGTCAGCTTACAGATGTTGACGAGTTAAAGCAATGGCAAGAACTAGGCGGTGGAATTTTTACTATTGAAGATACTGTTATGGCTTTTGGAGATGACTGGAGAGAGCTATGCAGCCCTGAATTCGTTAATTATATTACTGCAGATTTAGGCACGGTATATCAGAGATTAGTACGTGAAGTGTTAAAAGACAAAGGGTTTGATACAATTACACAAAGTTTGGAACAATGTTTAGGAATAGATGAATATAGATTATTTTTACAATCTGTAAAAGGAGATCAATTGCCCTCATTTGAAAGAACAAAAGAAATACAAAAGAAAATCAAAGACGCACCTCTTGAAGAAAGAAAAGTCTTAAGTCAAGAATTAAAACAAGCAAAAGAACAACAGAAATATGAAAGACAATTAGTAGAAGGCGCTCTTAACTTCCTGTCACCTGAAGTTTTATTTGCACAGCATATGAAAAGGGAGTTTAAAGAAATCCAACAAATCTTATATCGTCAAGGTAATGATCAAGAACAACTTTATTTAGATGGAAGACCTAATAAAAAGTTAGATAAAGATCCTGGTGAAGTAAGTGGAGATTGCACAAGAGGAGCACCACTTCCATTTTACGACTCTCGTGTCCATAATATCAAAGTACTCAAAGGGAGTGGACAACATATTGGGAACATCTATTTATTTGAGACTGCTGCTGAAGGGTATAGTAAAGTATGGCATCTTGATGCAATTCAAGTTCCAGAACAAGCGGATTGGGATAAAAGTATCGAAGCATTAATATTTACCCTCGCAAAAGCGGCAGAAGCCAAAAATGTTAGTTGTATTACTGTAAACAAAATAAAACACCTCATCTCAAACTTTGATTATATTGGTGAAGCAGTAGAAAAATATCACCGGGAACATGGTGGAGAGATGACGATGGTTGATTTAGATATAAACATCAGACCTGATTATTCAGGATTCCAAGGTGATGGTGAAGCAAGAGTGTTATGGAAAAAATGACATCAAAAAACATTACCAGACAAATCAATCATTTTTCTTTCTTAAAAGCCTGAGGAAGATCGATCATATACTTACCTTCTTCAAGTTTGATAATCAAAGGATCTTTTTTGAATAAATGGACCAGATCAAGTTCATATTTGCCTGGTTTAAGCACTCTTATTGCTTCAATGTCAAGAACTACTGGATCGTTAGCTTCTTCTTTGATATTAAGTATTTCACCGATATCTTTTTCAATATTCTTTTTATCTTCTATTGAAAGATTGGTCAATAATTCCTTACCTTTATCAATATCCTTCTTTTTTATGTAAAAGAAAAGTCTGGCACCACAACTACAGCCTTTAAGAATTTCTTCAGCTCCATCTGGATAAAATTTACTGCAACGTACACATTGATGTGGCATAAGAATAAAAATATAATATAGTATTTATTTGTTTCTATTGGAAAGTTACTTTTTTTTTCTTTTTCTGTATCTAATTGTGCTTTCTTTGGTAAATAGTTCAATCTTATCAGGATCTTTCTCAATCTTGTTGACTATTGATGCTGGTCCAATAATAGTTAAACCTTGCCTATCTCCTAAAAGAACGTTTGCAAAAACACCTTTGAGCCTTTGCAGTGGATACTGCTTTTCTTTATCCGGATAGATTACACTTAATTCTATACCTTTAAATTTTGGAGAAATCTCTTCCATAGTAATCTCAATAAGATCTGCTTCTTCTTGCTTCTTAAGACGCCCTTCCATGATTACAATCTTTTCTTCTTTAACAATCTTCAGAAGTTTGTTTACTCTCTTAGTAGGAGTTAGATTTTCTATATCATGATAAGGGACAAACTGAAACGTAACCATTTATATGTAACCTCTTTTATTTTAATAGTAAATCTTTATAGTTTTTAAACTTAATTATTTTGCTAATTTAAAGAGCTGTTCATAAAACTCTTCTATATTTTTCCCGTATTTTGCAGATATGCCCACAATTCCATATTGTGGAAAAGCAGCTTTTATGATATCAAGATTAGCTTTCTTCAGATCAATCTTGTTTGCTGCAATCAAAACAGGAATGTTTCTTGCCTGTAAATTTCCGATGATAGTAATATTTACCTGAGAATATGGATCTTTAGTTGCGTCTAAAGTTACAATCACGGAGTCCATGTCATCAAGCCATTTTATTGAGTCGATAACTCCTTTTGTAGCTTCTTTTGCTCTCTTCTTAGCATCATTTTTCTTCATCCCTTTTTTTATGAAGTCTTCATAATCAATTTTTGTAGAAATTCCCGGTGTGTCTACCAGCGAAAAAGTAAGTTCTTTACCTTTACTATTCTTGATTGTAACTTGTTCTTTAATCTTGATTTCCCTTGTTTCATGAGCGATATGTGAAACCGTAGACATCTCTTCTCCTAACCAGTCCTGACAAATCCTGTTTGCTAATGTTGATTTTCCGCCATTTGGCGGTCCATATAATCCTAATTTGAAGTTGTTCCTTTTACTGAAAGGATTAAAAGACAATTTCTTAAGAAGATTCTTGAAAAATGTTCTGACGGCCATCTTTTTTTTGTACTCCCTCTAATAATAGATGAATTTTCGTAATGGTTATTAAAGTTTTTGGTAGTGGAAACAACTCTTTATTATCATCATAACAGAATGATTTATAAGTGTGTTAGTTATTTTTAAGAACTATGGACACTGCATTACTGATTATTTTGATAGTAACAGGCAACATCTGTTTATATTGGTTATTTTATGGAAAAAAAAAGTTTGAAGAGAAGCTGCAAAAGAGGTAAATAGAAAGTGGTGGAGAGGACACTGGTCATCGATCGTCTTAAGCTTAGTTATGATGGTCTATTTAACACTTCTGAATTATATAGCGTAATCTCTTCTTTTTTCTTTGAAAGGGGCTGGGATTGGTATGAGAAAATGAACCAGGAGCAAGTAACTCCTGAAGGAAAACAAATCCATATTATTCTTGAACCATGGAAAAACATCAGTGATTACTATAAGATTACTGCGAGTATAAAGATACATCTCACAGATATAAAAGATGTAGAGGTTGAGCACGATAAACAAATTTTAAATGTAAGCCAAGGATCTGTCAAAATCACTTTTGATGGTTTTGTTGTCAGTGATAGGGCAAATAACTGGAATGAAAAACCGTTCTACTGGTTCTTAAGTATAATTCTTGAGAAATATTTTTTCAAGAACCATTATGATAAAGCTGCAAGCTGGATAGAAAGTGATGTTGAAGATCTGCATCATCAAATAAAGTCTTATCTTAATACGTTTAAATATATGTATGGTCGTTGAAAATGGCAGAAAATATCTTTCACATGGAGAAGAACTTAATCGTAAACAATAAAGAGTTGAATCATGGCGGTTTTTTTATTGTCAACGAGATTTTTTCTACAATCAATAGAGCTATCGAAGAGAGGGGTTATACTAAGAAAGAGAAACGAAGTGAGGAGACTGTAACCCCTTCCGGGAAATATTTATATCTTGAATTAAGGCCGTTTAAGGTAGTTACCAATTATATCACTCTTATGATAAAGATTAAGATTAATTTAAACCATATTACTGAAACTGTCAAGGAGATTGACGGTAAAAAAACGATTTTTCAGAATGGAGAGGTTCATATTGCTTTTGATGCCTGGTCTTTGACGGATTATGAACATCGATGGGGAATGAAACCTTTTGTTTATTTCATGAAAGCTTTGATCAACAAGTTCATCTACAAGTTTCCTTTTGAAGCCGGAACTATAAGCATTGTAGGGGGAGATACTGCTTATATCTATGCGCAGGTGAAGAAATTATTAAATTCTTATAAGAAAAAGGAAGAAAAAACGATTTCTGAAGAGGAAGTGAAGAAAGAAATAGAAGAAGAAGTTATGAAGGAAAAAGGTTGATAATTTTAACAAGTAAATTAATTTTTCTATTTTTCTTAAGTAATAGGTCTCCTTGAGAAAAATAGCAGTAGGCGAGTGAGGATGAGCGTTCGTTTTAAGGATTAAGATAAGATTCAATTGATATTGTTCTCTATAACGAATGCCATAGCTTGTCTTACGAATAGACCTGTCATCCTCACAACCTGACGCCAAACTGCTATTTTCCCACCCGACCTATTACTTACTATTTTTCTGATGCGGGGAAAAATATTAAACATAAAATATAAGATGATTGTTTATCCAAGCGAATAATTTCAATTTATTTTCAGATGCTTATTGTTTTCTTTTTCATTATAGAACGTAGCAATATATACATAGTTAGAAAAGTCAAATTGGCTGCGATTTAGTTGAAGAGTATTGGATCCCAGAAGAACATAATCACACTTGTATTCTTTTGCGAGTTGTATGGCTAAGATTCTAGCCCGCTCATCGGCTAAATTTTGGGGTGCATTGAACCAAATCAATTCACTGCCCATATGGACAAGCTCTTCTAATCTTATCGGCTCAACTACTTTTTCATCATTGCGAATCCATGTTTTTCCTTTTACTCTTTCAATTAATTTAGGCATTTATAATTTTTAAAAGCTAAATATATAAAAGAATTTAGTAACTCGGTTAATATGAAACCCTTGTAATTCTGATGAATATCAGAATTACTTCTTTTCCAATTCTTATCAGTCTATCAATGTTGTAAGCGATAACTCTTGTAATAATTTCTACTTTTTGTAGTTTGTCAATTCTTGATCAGGGCTTAGTTGAATATTAGAATTTTTTAGATATTTCTCAGTCTGAACTTACATTAATATCTAATCATAAAAAAATTATTATTGCTTCTGAGAATTATTGATATATGAAATGTTTTATTTTTTTTAGTAATTTATTTAAACGTAAGTTATTCTTCAGTACATATACATATTAAAAATAGGTGAAGATCAAATATGAAAAAAATAATTATCTTTTGTTTATTCTCTATTACTCTCTTTTTTTTAATAGGTTGTGTAATTGAAGAAGTTCCAGAAGAAAAAAAAGAAGAGATCATAATATGTACATCTGAATGGAAATGTATAAATTTTTCATTTAAAGCCTATCAAAATGAAAACTGTAATTTGACTGATGAAACAGAATGTACTTATGGCTGTGTGAACGGAAGTTGTACTGCTCCGACATGTACAACCGGTTTCAAATGTAAAGATAATTCTACTAAAGCTTTTCAAACAGAAAACTGTTCCTGGATTAATGAAAGTGATTGTGAATTAGGCTGTGAAGATGATGAATGTATGCCTCTACCTGAGGTTAATGAAAGTGAAGAAGAGATTGTTGAGGAAGTAGAAGAAGAGGAACCGGAACATGATATAATTGGGCAGCTTAGTATTGGTGAAACAGAAGTTAGAGTGGTTGGCGGCATAGAACATAATATAAGTCTTTATTTTCTTCTGCCGGATCAAGCTAAGTTTGAAGTTGATGGAACACGAAGCGATTGGAAAGGGATAGGAGATAATTTCACGATTAAAAGTGTTGAAATTAATATTACTGACATACTTTACCAACATTATCTTGGTGGTATGCAGAAAGTTATTTACAATATTAAATGATAAGTTTTAGAAATGTATTTAAATGAAAAAAAATATGGTTTGTTAAATATTAAAAACGAGATGTTTGTTTATCTAACTAAATAACAGAGATTAATTAAGTTCTCGCTTAATATGGATGGAATTTTCAATAAAATTTAAATAAGCTAATTCTTTTCTTATCATTAATAAAAAAAGGTGATAAAAAAATGGTAACTCATGTACTTAAGAGAAATAAAAAAAAGCAGCAGTTTATGCCAATAAAGATTAGGCATTCAGTTGAAAAAGCGGCGAAAGAAGCAAAACTTTCTTCAGCGAGAGTTAAACAACTGGTTCTAGACGTTGCTGAACCAGTAATTGAACTGGCTAAAAAAAAGAAAGTTGTGAAAAGTACAGATCTTCGCAGAGCTATCTTAGGCAGGTTAGACAGGAGAACTAAGAAAACATCAAAGGCTTGGAGAAAATTTGACATAAAAAGAAGAAGTTAAAAATATTGTTGATAAATTATTTTTTTTGTTTTTATTCCTCGCTGAGTTTAATATCCCGCAGTTTGCTGTGATTGGGTAGCTGACTTTTAGGATTTCTCGTTTATTTTCGATTACACAAAAAGATAATATAGTAAAATCTTTCGCGTGAGCGTGATGGTAGTCTAAGTATTCATTTGCATTTTCTAATGTTATGTTATCAATAGATGCAGCAAACTTTCCTTGAATCATAAACCACGGACATTTTTTTGTAGATCAGCTTGACATTGCCCACAAAAAGTAGGGCTATTGCTTAAGTGTATCTGATGGGTATATCTTGCAGATTTTTCTACAGTGTCTTTTTGTTGCATTACACAATTATTATTTATGCAATGGCTGCCCAGAAATATTTCAGTATTACTCCTATTGCTTGGAGCTGCTCCATAAAGATGACCCAATTCGTGTGCTAAAATATACTGCAGATGGATGATATCCTGCATCCTTTTAGTTGAAACCGTAACAAAATCAAAATTTTTATAATGATGATACCCTCCAAAACACCAGTTTAGATTTCCAGCGTAAAGGTCATGTTCTATTAAAATGATGTGCTGCTGGTCACGATTATTTTGGATGACACTTGTATTAGTAAGAATCTCTTCTAATCTATCTCTATTTACTTGTCTTCTGTTTTGATCAAATGAACGGCGTTCAATATCTTTAACAAAATTATAACTTGGTAAATGAATCTCGCCTGGTTTTGGTTTTACGGATTTTATAGGATGATATCTAGATAATTCAGTTAAAGCCCAGCTTAAAGCTCTTCCTGCCATTTGTGTTCTAGTCCCATCATGTATCATTAATCTGGCCATAAATCTCAACTTATCTGATTTAAATTAATACCCAAGAAACCACTTTAGTTCTAAGATATGTAATACTATAAAAACTTTTTTGTAAAAAATTTCCTTTTTCTCGCATGAATTAAGGATAACCCTATGAATAAGAAAGAAAGCGAAATTTATTTTCATTAAACTAATCATCTTCAGAAACTTTTATATCCCTTCTATAATTCTCTTACAAGATGAACTTAGTAGACATCCACTGCCACTTGAACCATCAGTTATTCAAAGATGATCTAGATGAAGTCATCAAAAGGGCTAAAAAAGCCGGAGTAAAAGCAATCATCGTTTCCGGAGTCAATCCTCCTGCTAACAGAGAGGTATTGAAATTAGCCGAAAAAGATTCTATCATTAAAGTTTCTTTAGGGATATATCCTATTGATGCTTTAGGACTTTCAGAAGGAGAGACTGGCCTTCCTAGACAGATAGTTCCAATAGATTTGGAAGAAGAGTTCAAATTCATTGAAAAGAATGAAGATAAAATTGTGGCTGTTGGAGAAGTAGGCATGGACTTTCATTGGGATAAAGAACATCATCAACAGCAGGAAGAGAATTTTAGGAAAATAATCCGGTTTGTTAAAAAAATAAGAAAGCCTATAATTATACATTCTAGAAAAGCGGAAATAGAATGCATAGATGTTCTGGAAGAAGAGGTTCCAAATAAAGAAATTCCAATTATCATGCATTGTTTTTCCGGGAATAAAAAATTGATCAAAAGAGCTGCTGATTTTGGATGCTATTTTTCTATTCCGCCAATCATAACTAAACTACAACATTTCCAAACATTAACAGAGATCGCTCCGTTAACACAACTATTTACTGAAACTGATGCTCCCTGGTTATCTCCATTTAAAGATAAAAAGAATGAACCGGCTTTTGTAATTGAAAGTATCAAGAAGATAGCAGAAATCAAAGGTATTTC
Source organism: Nanobdellota archaeon (assembly GCA_018824365.1). Taxonomy (GTDB): domain Archaea; phylum Nanobdellota; class Nanobdellia; order Woesearchaeales; family GW2011-AR9; genus JAHJGQ01. The sequence continues at coordinate 14,971 of JAHJGQ010000081.1, forward strand.
TCAGAGAGAAGTTGCAGAACAGATTTGGAAAAATTATGAAACGGTTTTTAAATCTTAATTATCAATTCTTGCATTAAGATTCAATTCTGAACTTAGAAACTTAGAAAGGACATAATCAGGAAAGTATAACAAGTTAGCAATTATTTCTTTCATTGCGTAAGCATCTTTATAATCAATTATGGCTCTTATTTGTTCTTCTGTGAATCTGAAATCTCCAAAAAAATTTCGGCAGTAATTACTTTCTACTTCTCTCATTCGGTTGAATTTTTCCCATTCATGATGAAGGCGGGCATCATATTTTCTGATGACTCCTTGAAACAGTTTTATCAAGTGTGTTTCATTTTTGTCTACTTTGGTCACTTCCCATACCCCTGATTTTTCCATAGCAAATTTTTTGAAAGCCAACTGGATCATTGACTGGGTATTCCCCATCCCTTTCGCGAAACAAGTGTTACAGATGGTTAGAAAAGCATCATACGTTGATTTTGCACATCTTTTGAACAAGAGTTGAGTTGGAGATAATTCTTCAGATTCTTTATTTTTATTCGCTTCTTCAAGCAGATAATTTTTAGTATTATTGAGGATAAAAAGATTCTTGAAACATTGGAAGATCCTTTTCTCCTCGCTGAAACATTCAATACATTGGATGTTATGCATCCTGTCAGCCAGTTTAACTTGTATGGCAATCTCTTTGGCTTTTTCATCTTCACATTGAAAGATGTTAGAGATGGAGCGGTAGTAAAAGTCTCTTTTGTGTCTGGTAAGAAGCTTCAAAGTTTTTATGATTAGTTTAACTCTTTCTTCACATTCTTTGTCTTCATTTTCTATATGGTTGCTTTTGTAGAATTCTCTCAGTTCTTTCTCTAATTTGTCAAGAACATTAATTTCATACTCATCTAGATATTTGATCCCTTCATCATCTTCTTCAATTTCATGCGTAATCTTATATAAGTCAACATTATCTTCTATAAAATCATGAATCAAACCAACACAGAGGATGATCTCATCGTAAATTTTAGCATTTTTCAAAGCCAAAACAGTATTCAAAGGGTGGGTCAGGGTTTCCTGCCTGTTCTTACGTAAAGGAAGATGAGAATATAATTCTTCAACTTTTTTGTATAAGTAAGAATAAAACAATCCATCATCTGAAACAGAGCTTTTTAGCTTTTCAAGATTGTCTTCTTTTTTCCAATGCTCTAAATATTTGAAAGAAGCATATTCTAATGATTCATTGTCCATTTGATATTAAAATTAAGATGATTATTTTAATTTTTTGGGAATTTTTTAATTATTTTAGCAATATTTATAGATTAATAGGGTTTGTTTTATGTGTGCAATCAAATTGTCAATCTCTTTTAACTAAGATTTCTTAAATTATTTTCAGAAACCTTTATAAACAAATCATCTTAAAATATTAAATCATGGAATTCAATGTTCTAGAAGAGACAAAAAATAAACTTGTTTTTGAACTAAAAGGAGAAACGCATACATTTTGTAATATCCTAAAAGAAGAATTGCTTACAGTTAAAGGCGTTTCTTTGGCAATCTATAGGATCGACCATCCTTTAATTGGTGTTCCTCAGATGAGGATAGAGACTACTAAAGGAACAGAACCTAGAAAAGCACTTAAAGAAGCTTTGGCAAACATAAAGAAAAAAGCAATTGAATTTCAAAAAGAAGTAAATAAGTTTTAATTTGAGTTTCTTAGTTTAATGGATTTTCTAATAGATTTTCTGTTTTTAATTAATTTTTATTGATTTTTTAGAAAAAAAATTTAAACCCCACCCCTCCTAAGTATCTTTATGTCTCAACTTGATAAAGGTATTTGTCTAAGATTTTATAAACGTAGAGATGTTCAGGATGCTATAATAGTTCATGCACGGCAGAAAGAAATTGGGGTGAGATATGGGACTGATTTTGGCAAACGTCCAGATATCCTTTCTTATCCTCGTGAAATTTTGGAATTAGCTAAACAAGGGGTCACCTCATTTCATTGCAGTGAAGAACTATGGGAAAATCCTCTCTCTTTAGATAGTAATTTTAACCGGAAAGAACTGGATGAGCTGCGGATAGGATGGGACCTTGTATTAGATATAGATTGTAAATTTATTGATTATAGCAAAATAAGTGCAGATCTGATTGTCAGATTTCTTAAATATTGTGGAGTAAAAGATATATCGGTAAAGTTTAGTGGGAACAAAGGATTCCATATCGGCGTGCCTTTTGAAGCATTTCCTAAAAAAGTAGGTGACTCACTCGTTAAAGATCTTTTTCCTGAGGCAGCTAAGAAAATAGCTTTTTATATTAAAGAGAACATCAAAGAAGAATTAGAAAAAAGAGTTCTTGAATTTGAGAAAAACGATTTTAATAAAGTAAAAGAAAAAGTTGAACTGCCTCAAGAAGAGATTATCCGTTATGAAGAAAATGAGTTTGGAGATAAGATCCCTAAATTAAGTGTTGATAAGTTTCTAGAAATAGATACTGTATTAATTTCTTCAAGACATTTGTATCGGGCACCTTACAGCCTGCATGAAAAGTCCGGCTTAATAAGTCTACCAATCGATCCAGAAAAAGTGATGGGATTTGAAAAAAACATGGCCAGACCGGAAGATCTCATCATACCCAATTTTATTTTTTTAGACAGGGATGTTAATGATGAGAGCGGCAGAAGATTGTTGATACAGGCTTTGGATTTTGAAGTTAAAGCCGAAGAAAAAGATTATAAGATCCATCTTCATGGTAATGCTCAGGAATATGAAGAACTGGTGATTGAAAGCCCAATAAAAGAAGATTTCTTTCCCCCTTGCATTTTGAAGATCCTTGAAGGCGTAGAAGATGGTAAGAAAAGAGCAGTCTTTATCTTGATGAATTTCTTAGGTAAGATTGGTTGGAACAAGAATGAAATTGAGCTGTATATCCTTAAATGGAACAAAGAAAAGAATAAAGAACCATTGCGTGAAAATTATGTCAAAGGGCAGTTAAGATATTTCAAGCCGGGAGATAAGCTGTCTCCTAATTGTGATAATGAAGCTTATTACAAAGATTTGGGAAATTGTTTACCAAATAAATTGTGTGGAAAGATCAAGAATCCCGTCAACTATACAATCTTAAGATGGAAGAGTCATTTAAGAGATAGAGAAGAGGAAAATGCAGGGAAAAAGATAGAAAAAAAAAGAGAGAAGAAAGATAAAAAAGAAGAAAAAGTCAAATTGTCTTCTGGTCAAGATCTTAACCCTCAAAATCCTAGCTAAATGTTTTGAACAACACAGATGCCATGCCAAACTTGATTTTCTTGCTAAAGCCTACGGCCATCTCAGCGAGCACTAATCTACTCTGCTAATAAATCAATTAATACTTTCTTAACCAAAATCTTTATAAACAAACCACCTCTTCAAGCATAAACTGGTCCGAGTTAACGCGCATAGGGCTAACATTAAATGTTAATTCTAGCGTGTTATGTGCCGGTAGTCAGATTGCCGGTTCTGCTGGCAGATAATAAAGGAAACTAAGAAAATGGCTGAAAAACAAGCAAACTTTAGGCATATTGTACGTGTAGCTAATGTAGATTTGCCTGGAGAAAAACAAACAAGATTTGCACTTACAAAAATCAAAGGAATAGGCATAAATTTTGCTGATTCAATCTGTGCTGTGACTGGCGTAGATAAAAATGTTAAAGTTGGTATGCTTGGCGATGAAGATGTAAAGAAGCTCAACGACATCATTCAAACTCCGAAAGAGAATGGAGTGCCAGTATGGATGTTTAATAGAAGAAAAGATTATACAACTGGTGAAGATCAGCATTTAATCACAGGATCATTAGGATTTGTCAAAGAAAATGATCTTAAGCGTTTAAAGAAAATTAAAACCTTGCGTGGAATGAGACATCAGAAAGGTCTTCCAGTAAGAGGGCAAAGAACAAGATCAAATTTCAGAAAGAGTAAAGGTAAAGTAATAGGAGTTAAAAAGAAAGCAGCACCTGCAAAGGGTGGAGCTAAGAAATAAATAAAATGGGACAACAAAAAACAAGTTTTTTGAGCCCGATTTTTAGAGGTGAATAAAAATCGGAGACCCTAAAAAACAAAGGAAGAAGTACTCAACACCAATGCATCCTTGGATTCAAAGTAATATTGAGTCAGAGAAGAAGATAAAAGAAGAGTATGGTCTTAAGAATAAAACAGAGATCTTCATAGCAAATTCATTTCTGAAAAAATATAAAAATATAGCTAAAGCACTTATTGCTAAGAAAACGGAACAGGGAGAGAAAGAAAAATTACAAATTCTTAAAAAATTGCAGCAATTGGGCTTGCTTTCTGTTGGTTCAGACCTTGATCAGATTCTTGGGCTTGAGATGAAAGATGTTTTAGAAAGACGCCTGCAGAGTATTGTTTTTAGGAAAGGTTTAGCCAAATCAATTAATCAAGCACGACAGTTCATAGTTCATCGTCACATTATGGTTGGAGATAAAGAGATCTCAATGCCTTCTTACTTGGTTTCTCTCGAAGAAGAGAACAAGATTGGTTTTAAAATGAATTCTTCACTTGCCAGCGAAGATCATCCTGAAAGGATTAATACCGAGGCAAAGGAAATAAAAGAAGAAGTGGAAGCAATAAAAGACCATCAAAAAAAATCTAATAGTAAAAGTAAAAAGAAAGAAGTTGAAGACACTGAAGATTTAGATGCAGATGTTTTAGATGCAGAGGTGTTAGAAGAATCTGAAAATTTAGGTCTTGTTGAGGAAGAAAATGAAAACTAATAATTATCATAAAGAATCGGGCAATCATGATGGAAGAGTTCCAAGAACAAACTTTAATATCAAATGGGGAATTGCTCATATTTACTCATCTTATAATAATACTATCATTACTGTTACAGATATAACGGGAACAGAAACGATTGCACGTTCAAGTGGTGGTCAGATTGTAAAGTCTGACAGATTAGAAAGTTCACCTACCGCTGCAATGGGTGCAGCAAAAAAAGTGTCTGAGATCTGTAGAGAAAAAGGCATTAATGGATTATATATTCGTGTAAGAGCTAAAGGCGGGCATAATGGTCCTAAAAATACCGGTCCAGGAGCTCAGGCTGCAATAAGAGCACTTTCAAGAGTTGGTATGAGGATAGGTAAGATTGAAGAAGTGACTCCAGAACCTCATAACGGCTGCAGAGCAAAGGGCGGTAGAAGAGGAAGAAGAGTATAAAGATAGTATAAATAAATTTATCATATAAATCTTATAAATCTAAATGAAGATTAAAAAATAAAAAAAATGAAATGCGAAAAAATTAAGGAAGAAAAAAAGAAAGGCAAGCTTACATTCCTGCTTAAAGGAAGCAATGAAGTTTTCGCTAATACTATTAGAAGGTTAATTATTGAAGAAGTTCCTACTTTAGCTGTTGAAGATGTAGAAGTAAAAGACAATAGTTCATCTTTATCTGATGAAATGCTTGCTCTACGTTTAGGTCTGATTCCAATAAAAACAGATCTTAAGAGCTATAGGCTGCCAAAAAACCAAGACGAAGTTGATGAAAAGGTTGCTAGTTGTACCTTGCAGCTGAAATTAAAGTCAAGTAAAAAAGGTTATGTTTATGCTAAAGACACAGAAAGTTCAGATCCAAAATGCAACTTTGTTTATGAGGAGATGCCTGTCGTAAAATTACTTTCAAAACAAAAGTTAGATGTTACCATGACTGCAGTGATGGGCATGGGAAAAGATCACACAAAATGGTCGCCTGGTTTGATTTTTTACAAAAAAGAACCTGTCCTAAAATTAGGTAAAGTTGAAAATCCTGCAAAAATAGCAGAAGTATGTACTGACGGATTATTCAAGATAAAAGACGGAAAAGTAGAGTTAATCGATGAAAAAGTATATGATAGTAAGCTGCTTGAGATGTATGCTGAAATTGATAAAGGGATTACGCTTGAATATTCTAATAATATTGTCTTTAATATGGAAAGCTGGGGCCAGTTAACTTGTAAAGAGATGCTATCTAAAAGTGCTGAAATACTAATCGAAAAAACTGAAGAATTATCAAAATTGATTTAAAATGGTAAAAAGAACAGGTCCAACAAATTATCAACTGCAACAATTGCTTGTCGAACTAGAAAGTAAAGCAATGGAAAGCAAATTTTGGAGCAGGATAAAGAAAGATTTGTGTAAGCCGACCAGACAGAGAAGAGAAGTTAACATCTACAAGATCAATCAGTTTGCACGTGATGGTGAAACTGTTGTCATCCCTGGAAAAGTATTAAGTGTAGGAGAGATGAACAAGAAAGTTGATGTTGCTGCATTCAGTTTTTCACAGGAAGCTAAAGTAAAGATTGAAAGTGCTAAAGGAAAAGCATTATCAATCAAAGAATTGCTCAAATTAAATCCAGACGGAAAGAAAGTGAGGATATTAGGATGAAGATTTACAACGGAGAAAGCATGATTCTAGGAAGACTAGCAGCTAGAGTTGCTAAAGATGCTCTTTTAGGCGAAGAAGTAAAAGTTGTGAATTGCGACAAAGTCATAATAAGTGGAAGAAAAACAAATACTTTTGCTAATGAGAAACAAAAAAGAGACAGGAAAGGTTATCCATTAAAAAGTGCAAAGTTTTCCCGCCTATCAGATAGATTTGTAAGAAGAACAATCAGGGGTATGCTTCCTTGGAAGTTGACAAGGGGAAAAGAAGCGTTTAAGCGTATCATGTGTCATGTTGGTGTTCCTTCAGAATTAGCCGGTAAAGATTTTATTACTCTTGAAGATTCATCTGTGAAAAAATTACCCGATTTAAAGTATGTAACTATCGGAGATATCTGTAAACAATTAGGGAGAGAAGAATAATTAAAAAATGACAAAAAAAGTAATCCTGATGCGAGGTAAAAGGAAAAGAGCTATTGCTAGGGCCAGTGTTGGTGCTGGAACAGGTAAAGTGAAAATCAATGGACAGTTTCTCGATAATTTTTCAAATGATATGTCAAGACTTAGAATAAAAGAGCCGTTAACCTTGGCAAGTGATGTTGTTTCAAAAATTGATGTTAAAGTAAATGTAATTGGCGGCGGTATGAATGGACAAGCTGATGCAATAAGGTTAGCCATTGCTAGGGCGCTTGTACAACACGAACCTAAATTGAAAAAAATTTTTGAAGATTATGATAGATTATTATTGGTTGCAGATGTTCGTAGGAAAGAAGTATGTAAACCTAACGATTCTAAAGCAAGAGCTAAAAGACAGAAGTCTTACAGATGAGGTTATAAAAAAATGATTATCCCTATTCGTTGTTTTAGTTGTGGTAAACCAGTTGGCCACTTATGGGAACAGTATAAAGAACGTGTTGAAAAAGGAGAAGAGCCGAAGAAAGTGATGGATTCTTTAGGTTTAGAGAGATATTGCTGCAGGGGTTTATTCTTAGGACATGTTGATTTGATCGATATTGCTGGTGAGTTTAAGCGATCTTGATTTTTTTTTTGTTCATCTTGATAATCATGATTTCTTCTATTTTGGACAAAGCCTTTTAAATCATAATTTTTATAAAGATTCTACATTATGCTAATTGTAATAGATGTTCTATAATTAAATCGGGGGTTTACTTATGGCAAAAAAAATAGTAACAGTATTTTTGGTAATTCTTCTTGTCTTAATGCAAGTTGCTGCTGTTAGTGCTTTAACTGCCAGTGAAGCAAAAGAAGACTGGCGTGATGCAAAAGAGCTAAGCAAAGAAACGCAAGAGAAAAATCAGGATGCAAAGATAAAATATGCAGGAAATAAGACTGTTGAGAATAATCAGGAAGTAATTGATACCGGAAAAGAAGTTCTTCATGCAGCTTTGAATGAAGCAGAAGCATGGTTGATCTGGAAAGATCTGGAAGCTGATGAAAATCAAGATGTTCCAGATGATCTGAAAGATTCAATCAAAGAAGATGTTGATGCTAATTTAGCAAAGATTGATTCTTTAAGAACGGAAGTTGATGGTATACAAACCAGATTCGATTTAGGTGTAGTTTTTCTGAAGATGATTGGGAATTATTTTGAACTGCTCTCTGATGTGGCAAGGAATTCTGGTAATGTTTGGGTTTATATTGCTGATACTCATGCTGATAAAATTGAGAGTTATGAACTTAAATTACGTGATGCAGCCAATCATAAAGAAGATGTCTTGGCTAAACTTGATTCCGCACATTTGGAATTAGAAACTGCTAGGAAAAACATTGATAATGCGGAATTAACTTACAAAGAAGTAAAGCTTCCTGGAACTCCTTTAGTTAAATTTGCAGAAGGGAATAATTACTTGAGAGCTGCTAGAGCAAACATGATTGCTGCAAATCAGAACTTAAATCAAGCCTATAGGATGTTGGTGAATTAAAATGAAAAGGATAATCTTTATTTTAGGTATTTTGTTAGTGTTAAGTTTAGTAGTTGGTTGTGCACCTTATGAGGATAAAGGGGTAATTACAAAGAAAACTACTACTGTTGATGATGGAGTGAAAACTAAGACAACAACTAAACCCATAGCTAAGACAAGTGATTCTGAAAAAGAAGTAGAGACTAAGACTGAAACTAAAACTGAAGTAGAAGATGACGACGATGACGATTTAATACTTGAAGAAGAAGAGGAAGTTGTAGTTGAAGAAAGTAACGATTTAGACTTAACAGAAGACGATCTTGATCAGTTAGAGAAAGACTTGGAAAGTTTAGAGTTTGATGACTTGGGTGGATTGTCTGAATAGTTTTTTTTTATTTTTTTAATTTATTATTAATTTTTGTTCTATTAATGATTATATCTTTTATGGCTTTTCTCATTCATTCCAAAAAGTACTTTTAACTTCACCATCAACTATTCTTTCTATTCTAGTGGCACGGATTACTCCATCCACTTCTTTTCGCCAATGGTAAACTCTTATCGTATCTCCTTCATTAATAGCAGAAGGGTTGCTACCAAGTTGAACTTTAATTTCAGAACTATCTGTTGAAACAGTATACTCACAACAATTACCTGAGTTCCAATAACGATGTATGTTCATTATTGTACCTTCAAATGTAGTTGGATAATCGTCGTTTATCATTTTTATCATTGAAAATATTTAATACTTTAGAAAATTTTACTTAAATTCATATTCTCTGCAGACTTCACTAGCAGCATAAAGAGTATAGAACTCTGTTGGATCTGTTGTCCTACATTTCTGATCATGGATTCTTTGAGCTGTTTCTTCAAACAATCTAACTTTATATAATGCCCCTTCAGCCAATTCTAATACTCTTTCAGCTAAGCTTAACCCTTGTCTTTTAATGTGATCTTTCTTTTCAGTTAAGTCTAACCCCAGTCTTGTAATATAATCTCTCATATCCATTTCATTATTGTGTTCCATTTATAAAATTTTCTGAAATGACTATCAATTAGTAACAAAGACAACTAACTACCAAATCTACTACAACAATCTTTAAAAAACACTTCCATTTGTAAAATGAGGTGGATAATACAAATATTTTAGACATTCCTACAGAACAACTAACTCCGGGAATGAGACAGTATCAGGAAGCCAAACGTAACAATCCAGACTGCCTGATAATGCTTAGGATGGGAGATTTCTATGAGATGTTCTATGAAGATGCAGTTACTTCTGCAAAAGAATTAGAAATAACTTTAACAGCAAGAGGCAAGGGAGATAAAAGAGCACCATTGGCTGGGATACCATATCATGCTTTAGAATCTTACTTAGCAAGATTAATCAAGAAAGGTTTCAAGGTTGCTATCATTGAACAACTTGAAGATCCAAAGAATGCCAAAGGTTTAGTAAAAAGAGGTTTGGTAAGAATCGTCACTCCTGGAACGGTAATTGAATCTTCAATGCTTAATGAGAAAGAAAATAATTATATCATGTCTTTAACTTCTTTTGCAGATGAATACGCAGCGGCTTTTTGCGATCTATCTACTGGAGAATTTTTTACTGCAAAAATTAACTCTTTCCCACAATTAATCAACGAGATTATCCGTCTTAACCCTTCTGAATGCATTATTCCTGAAAGTCTTAAAGTAAATCATGAATTGATTGAAAAGATAAAATCCAATGGTGTTTTTGTCAACTCTTTAGAAGATTATTATTTCAGAAAAGAAAATGCCAGAAAAATTTTACTTAACCACTTCAATCTTGCTTCTTTAGATCCATTTGGTTTAGAAGATAAAAAGAGTAATTTAGTGGTATCAGGAGCATTGTTAAAATATCTTTTAGAAACACAAAAAAATTCTTTATCACATATAAAAAAGATTAGTCTGAGAAGCAATCAGAACAAAATGCTTCTTGATTCCAGTACCCTAAGAAATCTTGAATTAACAAAGAATATCAAAGATGGAACTACGCGTGGTTCACTTCTTTCAGTATTTGACAAGACAGTTACAGCTATGGGTGCCAGACTATTAAAGAAATGGATTAAAGAACCTTTACTAAAAAAAGAGATTATCAAAAGAAGATTGAATGCAGTTGAAGCATTAGGTAAGAATATTATCGTCAGGGAAGAAATCATCAATTTACTTAATGAAGTCTATGATTTAGAAAGATTGATCAGCCGGGTTAATTATGGGAACGCAAGTCCTCGAGATTTATCAGCTTTAAAAAAATCGTTAGAAAATATTCCTCCAATTAAAGAAAAATTAAATCTTTTAGAAAGCGATCTGCTTCTGAACATTTCAAAAATACACAGCTTAAAAGAAATCGCTTCTTTAATCAACAAAGCGATCAAAGAAGATTCTCCTTTAACAATAAGAGAAGGCAATATCATTAAAGCAGATTACAACGAAGAACTTGATCAATTAAGAGACATTAAACTTAATAGTAAAAAATACTTAAAACAGATAGAAGAAAGAGAAAAAGAAAAGACTGGAATACAGACATTAAGAATTGGTTTCACGAGGGTTTTTGGGTATTTTATTGAAGTGACAAAAAAAAATCTTCATCTTGTTCCAGAAACTTATATCCGGAAACAGACTACTGCAAATTCTGAAAGGTATATAACTGAAGAGTTGAAGATTGAAGAAGAAAAGATCTTAGGGGCAGAAGAAAAAATTAATGAATTAGAATATAACTTATTTCAGGATATATTGAAAAAGGTTTCAGAACAAACTCTTGAAGTACAGGAAACTGCCAGTAAACTTTCAGTTCTTGATGTTTTATGCTCTTTAGCAAAAGTTGCTATGGAAAATAATTATTCAAAGCCAGAATTTGTAGATCAGAAAGTTATCCAGATCAAAAACGGTCGTCATCCAGTTGTAGAAATTATAGAAAAAAGTTTCATTGCCAATGATATTTTTCTTAACGAAAAGGAAATGATGATCATTACCGGTCCGAACATGGCAGGGAAAAGTACAGTGATGAGACAGACAGCTTTGATAGTTCTTATGGCACAAATGGGCAGTTTTGTTCCTGCTGAACAATGTGTGTTGGGAATTGTTGACAGAATCTTTACCAGGGTAGGAGCGTACGATGATTTAAGTTCAGGACAGTCAACTTTTATGGTTGAGATGAATGAAACCGCTTCAATTTTGAATAATGCTACTAAAGATAGTTTGATAATATTGGATGAGATAGGCAGGGGCACTTCCACGTTTGATGGAGTGAGTATCGCCTGGAGTGTTGCTGAACATATCTATAATAAAGTGCAGGCAAAAACATTGTTTGCTACACATTATCATGTGATGAACAAGTTAGCAGAAAAATTTAGCAAGATTAAAAATTATAACATTGCTGCTAAAGAGGTAAAAGGAGAAGTTGTTTTTCTTCATAAATTATTAGAAGGTGGAACCGATCAAAGTTATGGGATACATGTAGCCAAGTTAGCCGGCCTTCCTGACGAAGTGATCGGACGTGCTAAAGAAATTCAGGAAATCTTGGAAAAAGATGATGAGATGGTCAGGAAGATCAAAGCAAAAAAGTTGCAAGAGCAGATGTGTTTAGATAAGTTCTAATTCATAACATTTTTAATACAAAACTAAACTTCTAATCTTATGAGTATAGATCATATTGGTATTATTCTTGATGGTAATAGGAGGTTTGCTAAACGTCTGATGATGCAGCCTTGGAAAGGCCATGAATATGGTATAAATAAAGTTGAAAAGCTGTTCAACTGGGGTAAAGAACTGGGAATTAAAGAATTAACTTTATACGTTTTCTCTATGCAGAATTTCAACCGTCCGCAAAAAGAATTTGATTATCTGATGAAATTATTCTTAGAATTCTTTAGTAATGAAATGATCAAAGAAAAAATTTATGAAAATAAAATTAAAATAAGATTTATCGGCAGAACCCATCTTTTACCTGAAGAAGTTTATTCAAAAATCATTAAATTAATGGATGAAACAAAAGATTATGATGATTATATTATTAACTTTGCCATGGCTTATGGAGGACAAGAAGAAGTTGTTGATGCTGTTAAAATGTTGATTAAAGACATAAAAAAGAATAAGATAAATGAAGATATCATCGATGAGGAATTGTTTGAAAATTATCTTTATCTAAAAAGTAAACCTGATCTGATCATCCGTACAGGAGGAGATCATCGAACTTCTAATTTTTTGATCTGGCAGAGCAATTATTCTGAATGGTTTTTCTTAGATAAATTCTGGCCGGAGTTTGAGAAAGAAGATTTGATGAAAGTTATTGATGAATTTAATAATAGGGAGAGAAGGTTTGGTAAGTGAGTTATTCAGCATCTTCAAATCTATAAAGAGTCCTATACGTACAAAGATATTCCTTCTTTTGAGGTTTTTGATTTTTCTTTCTTATTTTTATGTATTGCTCTAATAATTTAATCTGGTTGCAAACATAATTTCTTCCTGTTGTTAGGTTATCTTTATTTATTTCTCCTTTACATATCTTTTGCATGCCTGAATAATATAAGACTAAATCACGCGAATCATTCTGACGAAATAGTACATCAATAGTGTTTTCATCATTTGGCACAAGAAGTACCGGTCCATAATCATGCAATAAAAGAGCATTAAAATTCACTTCACCACTAAATCCTAATCTTGATCCTTCGACTTCAAGCGCAGGTAAATCTATCTTTGTCTGCTGGACTTTGTAATCTCTTCTGTTTTCTTCTAACGAGCTAGTGATGAGGATGTGTGTTACTGGAACCAATTCAATTTTATCATAACTGGCAGTCATATCTAAGACATCATCAACAGGACTACGACCGATAGTAAAAAGATCTGATATACTAATCCCTAAATCATTTAATTCATAGACTGTTTGTTCATAAATCATAATATCTACCTGCTTGGTATAAACCAATCTATCTCTTTAATTACACCTTTTAATAAACTTTTAATAAACCCAGAAAACCACTTGATTGATGATTTAGCTATGATTTTTTAAACTTTTCTACACCAAAGCATCAAAATGATTATAAAAAGAGAAATTGGAAAGCAATAAATGTCAAAAATAACTGTTCTTGATGAGGATCTTATTAATAAGATTGCTGCTGGTGAGGTGATTGAAAGGCCAGCTTCGGTAGTTAAAGAATTGATAGAAAATTCTTTGGATGCAAACTCAACTAAAATTATAATAGAAATAAAAGATTCAGGTAAGAAATTAATCAAAATATCTGATAACGGAGAAGGGATGAGTGAAGATGATGCTAAAAAGTCTATACTAAGGCATGCTACCAGCAAGATCAGTTCATTAGATGATCTGTTTTCCATTAAAACTTTAGGTTTTAGGGGAGAAGCATTAGCCAGTATTGCTGCGGTTTCTCAGCTTTCTATAACAACAAAACAGAAGGAAGGTGTTGGCGGTTTCAATCTTGTTGTGGAAGGAGGAAATGTTGTCAGTTCAGGGATTATAGCTGCAGAACAGGGAACAACAATTGAAGTGCATAATCTATTCTTCAACACACCGGTAAGAAAAAAATTCTTGAAGACAGATACCGTTGAGCTGAGACATATTATTGATGTTGTTACACAGTATGCACTTGCTAATCCAGAAGTTTATTTTAAGCTTATTCACGAAAACCATTCTCTGATCAATTCACCGGCAGTTGAAGATCCGCGTAATAATATTGCTGCAATATATGGGATAACGATAGCTAAAGATTTGTTAGAAGTAAGATATGGTGGTAATAAAAAATTTAATGAACGGGACAATGAACTAGATAAAGAGCAAGATCATGAGCAAGATTATGAATCGAGCAGTATAAATATAACCGGTTTTGTTGCCAAACCCCATCAAGCTAGGAATGATAAAAACCAGCAGGTTATTTTTGTCAATGGCAGGTGGGTAAAGAATAATGATATCACTAAAGCAGTATATGATGCTTTCCATTCTCTTCTTTTCGTCAATAAACATCCAATATTTGTCTTGAATCTTGAATTAGATCCGGAGAAGATTGATGTCAATGTCCATCCTCAAAAGTATGAGATCAAGATTGAACAGAAAGAAAAAGTTATCAAAGCAGTTTTTACTGCAGTAAAAGAAACTTTAGAGAATAATAATCTTATTCCGATTGTTGACTTTGATTTTGAACAGCAATTAACTTTTGGCACACCTAAGAAAAAAGATGTTCCTAAACCGGAAGTAAAATATCGGTTTGAAAAAAGTCAACAATCCGTTTTTGCAGTTAGAGAAGAAAGTGAACAGTTAAAGAAAGAAGATGGGCAGTTAAAGGATGATGAACAATTTCATGAGAAATCATTTGTGTCAGAACAATCTCAAACTGAGGAAATTCCTGAGAGCGTAAAACTTCCGCCAATGAAGATACTTGGCCAGATACATAAAACTTTTTTCGTTGCAGAAACTCCCGGCGGAGTTTTATTTATTGATCAGCATGTTGTACAAGAAAGAGTTCTCTATGAAAAATTTATGAATGAATTGATGGGTAAGAAGGTAAGTACACAGACACTTCTGCAAGAAGAAATCATCGATTTTACTCCAGTGCAGAGAATTGTTGTTGAAGAGAATAAAGAAATTTTAGAAAAACTTGGATTTAAGCTGGAACATTTTGGAGAGAACACTTTTGTTCTTAAAACAATCCCTTCACTTTTTGGTCGCTTGCAATCAACTGAATTGATTCATGAAATGATTGATTATTTTGATAATGGTAAAAATGAAAGAAAAACTAGGCTTGAAGAGATTCAAGAAGAGATTATTACCCGGATGGCCTGTAGAGCTTCTGTTAAAGCTGGGGACGATATGACTCTTCCGGAGATTCAGAAACTTTTAGCAGAACTAAGTGATTGTAAGCTTCCTTATACCTGTCCTCATGGAAGGGCAATCTTGATTAAAGTTGATGTAAATGAACTTGAAAAGAAGTTTAAGCGGAAATAAGATTTCTTTGAGATTTAATCTTTAAAAGATCAGTCATGGAAGCATAATAAGAATCTTAAAAAAAGTTTATTAAAAAAACATATTCATTTAAAATTTAATCGATTAACAAACCTAATATATTCAACTAATATATTCAAAAATTAACAAATTTAATAAGGGGGTGCTTAATATAAGTACAAAAGATGGGTATCGAAAATATTTTGGCTTTTTTAAAGGATAGTGCTAAGAACATAATTATTGTAGCTGTAGTGCTTATTATAACAACAATATCTCAAAAAATCATAAAATATCTGATAGTTAGGGCATTCAGAAAATCTTCCAGAATTCTTAAAGTTGATGAGACTAACTACAAATTTTTTCAACATGTAGTTTCAGCGATAATATATCTTGTTGGGATTGGTGTGGCTATATATGTGATCCCTTCATTAAGAACTTTATCCGTCTCGCTTTTTGCAGGAGCCGGTATTCTGGCAGTAGTTATCGGTTTTGCTTCTCAGCAGGCTTTGAGTAATGTGATCAGTGGAATGCTTATTACAATCTATAAGCCGTTTAGGGTTGGTGACAGGATAAAGATTGGAACTGATGAAAGTATGCTTGGAATTGTAGAAGATATAAATTTACGACATACAACAATTAAGACATTCGAAAATAGGAGAATAATTGTGCCTAACTCGATTATAAGTACTGAGAAGATTGAGAATTCTAATATGGGAGATGAAAAAATACGTAAATATATTGATTTTAGTATTAGTTATGATTCAAATATAAATTTGGCAATGAAAATTATGCGTGAAGAAACGCTTAATCATTCTTTTTTAATAGATAATAGAACTGAAGAAGAGAAGAAAAAAAACGAGCCCATCGTTCCGGTAAGATTAATTGGATTTGCTGATTCATCTGTAAACCTAAGAGCGTGGGTTTGGACAAAAGATTCTGCATCTTCTTTCATCTTAGGCTGCGATCTTAGAAAAAGTATTAAAGAAAGATTTGATAAAGAAGGAATCGAAATTCCTTTTCCATACAGAACAATTGTTTATAAGAATGATTTAGATAAAGCTGGAAAAAAAGTAAAAGAAAGAAATAAAGTAAAAGAACTAAAAGAATCAATTCAGTTAGGCAAATGAGAAAAGTAAATGAGTTAAGTAGATTAAGTATAATTTAACTTTTAATGATATTTCTTTTTTCTAAGAGCAAGGGCATTATAATAATCATTATAATTACTAAACAACTTTAATATAACTACTAATATGACTACTAATTAGTGATGCAACTGACAACTAATAAATTAATCTGGCTCTTACAGTAACAATAAATTTTAAAATGATGAGATTCACCATTGTATTGGGGATGGTGGCTTATTAAGGCTTTACTAGTAAAGCTTTATGTTTTTAAGCATTAAGTATGGTTTTTTAAGATGGAAAATATAAAAATTACGCTGGAAACATTGTACGATATTCTTCGTAATGAGAAGAAAAAAGAAGATTTACAAAAGCTAGAAGACTCTTTTTTTATCGATGTTATAGGCTATCTTAGAGAAAAAAGATTTTTACTGGAACAAAAAAATGAAGAAGAAGAACTCTTTGCTGCCGGCGAAAGAGAAAAGGTTGAATATGAATTAAGAAGCATTAAGCGTATTCTTAAAGAGATCTATGAAAAAAGGGAGAAAAAGATAATTGATATTGCTTTGAATAAAAGCAGAACTGGTTCTGATATAATTGATACCAGTGCAATGTTAAGGGAAGAAAAAGAATTCTATAAAAATTTCTTAAAAACATTAGACTTTTATCGTAGAGGTGTTCTTTTAAATCTGTTTAAGGGAGAATTGCCAGATATCTCTGAAGGAGAGGTTAAAAGGGCCAATGTAGAGATAAGAGACAGGAAAAAGTATGATTATCATATCGGTTCTCAAATTAGCTCTCAAGCAGATGAAAAAGTAAATTCATTCAGTAAGTTTGAAGGTGCTCCACCGATGGCAGCGGATGATTTGGATGAAGATATGGAAGATGATGTGAAAGAAGATATTCTTGTGAAAGATCTTTCTGAAAAAAAAGAAAAATCTCTCGATAATGAAGAAAATGATGAGAAAAGATTAGCTGAGAAAAAGGATGAAGAATCAAAACCTAAATTAAAATTGAAAAAAATACGTTTTGTTCATCCCATGCCCAGCTTTGTCTGGAAAAATATGAAAGTTTATGGCCCTTACGATGAAGGTGACGAAATAGACATCTTTCCCGAAGTAGCTGAGTTACTTATTAAAAAAGGTAGAGCCGAGATATTATGAACTAAAGTATAAAAGAAAAAAAATATAAAATCAACCTATAATTTATTGAATAAATATGATTAAAAAAATTCTTACGGCAGATAATACTGAAACTTTTCTTAATGAAGAAGTCGGAGAATCTTATCACTCACAAACTGGAGCAGTTGAAGAAGCCCTTAAGAAGTATGCAATTCCCTGTAAGATCAAAGAATTGGCTAAGACCGGAAATATAAAAATACTAGATGTTTGTTCAGGTTTGGGTTATAATTCTGCAATGGCTATTGATGTTGCTCTAGAAGAAAATCTTAATTGTGAGATAGAAGTTGTTGCTTTGGAGTTTGATCCAGTTATTGTTAAGAAAGTTTTAGAAGTTAATCCTCCGATAAAAAGTATTGAGCTGTATAAAGAAATGGTAAAAGATAATGATCTTAAAAGTCGTAAAATAAATTTTAATAAGAACAACATAAAAATTAATTTAATAATTGGTGATGCCCGGGAAACTTGTAAAGAACTTCCTGACAATTATTTTGATGCAATATTCTTTGATCCATTTTCTCCAAAAACTTCTCCTGAGATGTGGCAGGTTCCCTTCTTTTCAGAGATGTCAAGAGTTATGAAAAATTCTGCAATCTTAGCTACTTTTAGTTGTGCACGAATAGTAAGAGAAAATATCAGCAAAGCAGGATTATTTTATGATGACGGCCCTATTATTGGAAGAAGAGGCCCAGGTACGGTTGCTACTAAATGGGTTTAATTGATTGTTTATAATCAATCTTTAAGAAGTTCATGTATTCTTTCTCTTGTCAAGACACATCCTCTTGCTCCATTACAATCATTTTTACATTCTTGTTCACATTGAGTGTAAATATCATATTTGTGGTCATCAAATCTTTTCCTGAATAGACCGGATGCAGGAGAACTTATCCAATCATTGAATGCCATTTCAAATCCAACATCATATCCTCTTTGTTCACTTAGATACTATTTATGTTCTTGAATCTCAACTACTTGAAAAGCCAGAGAACGTTTTAAGTATAACCTTCTTGTCATTATATCGTCTTGTTCAGTAATACTTGCTCTTGTTTCTTTAAAATTATGATTCATAGTATTTTCCCTAAGTTAAACGTCTGGTTTGATCTATTCTGATTAACTAAAGGTAAATAAGAATGGGCTTTCATTTTCTTTTGTTTCTTCCCCTATTTCGAACTTCTTCAAACCGTTCAAGAATCTTTTTAAATTCTTCGGGATTTGACTTTTTATAACCTTCAATAGCACTTTTAAAAATGTCTGGATAAATATCATAATGCGTACTTTCCAAAGCTCTGTCGAGTAAGAATAAATCTACCGCTTTATCTTCAATTTTTTCTGAAAAGAATGATAATCCAAAATCAATTATATTTATTTTGCCAGTTTCCTGATGTTGGATCATATTGGAAGTAGTCAAATCTCCATGAATAATATGTTTCTGATGTAATTTTCCTACTCTTTCTCCTATCTCTTCAGCTAACTGCTGAAATCCTTTTCCTTCTTTGAGAACATCTTTCAATTTTTCTCCAGGTATGAAGTCCATAACTACAGACATTCTTTTATCAGAAAATTCTTTTAATTTAGGTGCAGGAAAATCCATTTCTTCCAGTTTTTGCAATACTTTGGCTTCTCTTCTGGTCCTGAATTTTCTTAAAGATTCGTCCAGATGAGGAAGACGATACTCTTTACTAAATCTTTCTTTGATGATTTCGTTATTATCTTTGTAAAGGATTGCTTCTGCCCCTTGTGCTATTTTTATCATAAACATTAGAAATAAGATGGTTGTTTAAAAATATTACTCAAAATAAAATTGAGTTGGTTTACTTCTTTCATAACAATCTTGACATTCAGAAAGATGTTTTTTGGTGATATCTATCAATTCTGGATGCCTTAAATGTTGTTGATTAAGTGCGCTTATTAATCTGAAATCAAAAGTACAGGTTCTTTTTGCTATGAGTTTTAAGCTTTTTCTTGTTAAATTGTCCAATGTATTCCCATAAGTATAATCTCTGGGAACAATATAATGTACAAAACCAGCTAAATCTCTCACACATCTGTAATAATCTTCTTGGTCGCCTTTCTTGAATACGCCGATGGAAATACCACCTAACTCTTTAATGAAATTTAAAATTCTTTGATCAGATTGACCATCACCAAAACCAACAACACAATCATAAAGAATTTCATAATCTTTTAGTCTTCTCCTTTTTTCAACTTTTTCTCCTTTACAAATTTCCTTAAGAGGATCTGTTTTCTTGTAGGGATCAACAATAGTTTTAACTCTTGTTAGTTTACCATTTTCTTGTTCATATTCTCCAGCTCTAATTGAAGAAAAATGATGAGCAATCTTTAGCCCTTCAATTAACGGTTTAGTACCGGCACTTATAGCATGAGAACTTAAATCTAAGTCCAAAAATTTTGCATCATCAGTAATAGAGGGAAGCCAGATTTCAAGCCCCTCAGCAAGTTTAACTTTTGGACCGAATTCTTCCCGCATTTTTTCATTAGTTAGACCTTCGAAGGTTCCATCACGAACATCTATTAATAATTGTTCCATAGAACCAATTCCAATATCAATGTTGGTATCATCACAAAGGACAGGAAAATACTCTTCTGGTTCAGTAACGATTTTCGGATTATTTTTGCCGTCATATTTTTCTCTAATTTTTTCTAAATAAGCTCGAAAAATAGGCATCTGTTGATATTCTTCTGTTAAAGTGAGATCAACATCAAAAATGAGTGCAGCTTTTTTTCTCATACAAATAAAAAATAATAAGAACTTTATTAAGTTTACTCCTCAAAAGTAAAAAAAATAATAAAATCAAACTTTCTCCAAAATAGCATCAATTTTCTGTTTCAAAGCATCCTTCATGTTAAATCCAACAATCCTGTCAACTTCTTCTCCTTTATTAAAGATGATTAAACAGGGAATTCCCGTAATCATCTGCTCAGAAGCGATGTTAGGATAGTCTTCAGTAGAAATTTTAACAAATTTTAATCTTCCTTCATAATCTTTACTTACTTCTTCAAAAACAGGTGTAAGCATCCTACAGGGACCACACCACGTTGCCCAAAAATCCACTATTACGGGAATGTCAGATTCAATAACTTCTTTTTGAAAACTTTCTTCAGTTAATTCAAGTACCATTTTTATAACCTCCTTGTATTTAGATAATTATTAAGATAATTATTCAGATTATTGTTTTGTGAATACAACTCCTATTAAAAAGTATTGTTTATAAACTTGATAACACATTTATAAACTTAAAGAAAACCTTTATAAAATCTTTAACCATACTAGAATAAAAAAAAGTGGTGATTATGTCAAAAAAGAATCATTTAGTGATGTTGCTTTATGTTTTAATAATTTTATCTCTCACTTTATCAGTTACTGCTTTAGTAGAAAATTCTAAACAAGTTTCAGTAACAAAAAGCATTTCAGTAACTGCTGAAAAAGATTGTATCTACTATTTTTATGGACA
Source organism: Nanobdellota archaeon (assembly GCA_018824365.1). Taxonomy (GTDB): domain Archaea; phylum Nanobdellota; class Nanobdellia; order Woesearchaeales; family GW2011-AR9; genus JAHJGQ01. The sequence continues at coordinate 36,030 of JAHJGQ010000081.1, forward strand.
GGAATGTGATGGTTGCCAACCTTTAGATTCATATTTTATTGGTCTGAAAAAAAAGTTTCCTGAATTAAAGATTGAGATTTATGAGGTTTATCATAATGCAGAAAATTTTGCGTTATTACAAAGTCTTTTCAATGCTTATAATGTAGATAAAGATCGTAAATTTGTTCCTGTAGTATTTACACATAATAGTTATTTTATAGGTGCGCAATCAATAACTTCTTTGTTGGATGACTGGATCAAAGATAATAAAGATCTTTCATGTCCTTCTACCGAAGGAAATAAAGCCGTTGGAATTGTTGGTAAAGGTTCTCCGTACAATGTTCTTAATATTCTCAATTTTTTTAAAGTTACGGGGGAAGCAATAAGAAATGTTTTTACTCCGGGCATAATAGCTTTATCTTTGCTATTTTTAGTTGTAATTTCTATTCTGAAAGAAAGAGAAAATTTGCTAAAGGGCGGGGTTGCTTATATCGCAGGTGTATATCTTGCTTATCTTTTATTTAGTATGGGTTTATTTACAGTATTATACCAATCAGAGATTTATCATCTATTTTATAGGGGTATTGGTTTAATTGCTGTAATTTTTGGTCTGATGGGCGTAAACACTTTCTTTGGATGGAAGAAGTTTCTTAATAATTTACCAAATGATTTGCATAAGCTGTTAAAGAGCATTTATAATTTCATTTTTTCATTTTTTGGTGTTTTGGTAATAGGTTTCTTAAGCGGTTTGCTTACTTTTGCAAGTGTTGGAGAAACATTTATCCTAATGAGAAGCTTATTTGTTGGTGGCTTTAGAAGATGGCAGGTCTTTCCATTGTTACTTTACTATATTTTAATCATCATCTTGATTTTTGTTGTGTTATTATTGCTGTTCCGTTGGATAAAAAGATTGTTGGAAGAGCATGCAAAAAAGATGAAAGATACTTCTGATAATGATCGAAAGAAATGGGAAAAGCATTATCTCAAAGTATTTTATCTTTCAATAAGAATTATTATCCTGATTCTTGGTTTGATTCTGTTGTTTGTTTAGTTAAAAAAATGAATTTTTATGATTAATATATTTATGATTGATAAAATTAAGATAATGTCAAGTTATGTAAGTAAGTCGCAAAAGCACTACGCACGGCGCCAGAGATTTTTGTTCAGATAATGTTAATTGAGTTTATTAATTAGTTGAACCTAACAAAAATGCGCCTCTTTTGGCGGTAGTGCTTTTGCTAACACAGGTAACTTGACTTTATCTAAAATTAATAATTTATTTAAGTAAATCACTATTTTTGAATTAAATGAGTCTTGAAGATAAAGTCAAATGGGTAGAAAGAGAAGATAGAGAAATAAGTTCATTAGATTTCTATAGAGAGCATTATGATAGTTTGCCACGTAGGCAATTAAGAAATAAAGATCCTAATTTGTATAGACGTCTAAAGAAAGATGGATTTTTAGAATTTGTTCCAACAGTAAAAAGAGATTTTGGAGATAATCCTGTTGCCTATTATACTGAACGTTATAAAGGTTTGACACGCGGACAGTTAAAGAAAAAAGATCCAGGTTTATATGAACGTATAAAAAGAGACGGTTTTTTAAAATTTGTTCCAAAGATTATAAGAGATTTTGGAGATGATCCTGTTGTTTATTATACTGAACATTATAAAGGTTTAACACGTGGACAGTTAGAGAAAAAAGATCCTAGTTTGTATCAACATCTGCGAAAAAAGGGGTTGTTAGAACATATTCCTCTTGTTTGTAAGTATGAAGGTGATCCTTTGGCATATTATAACAAATATTACAATAATCGTACACGTAGACAGTTAAGAAAAGAGAATGAGGCGTTATACAGGCGTTTGTGGAGAGATGGCTTGTTGAAACATGTACCTTTGAAATTATAACTTTTTTAAGAAAACTATAAAATAAAAAACATTTTTCTTAATTCAATGATAAAAAAAATACTTTCCATTCTGGAAAAAGATCACAAAAAGACAATGTTAGAACAATTAAGCCATTATACTCATTTTCAAATGTTAATAGCAACTTTACTTAGTTCCAGGACTAAAGATTCAACTACGATTCCGATAGTCAAAAAGATTTTTACAAAATATCCTGGTCCGGATGATCTTATCAAGATTGATCTTAAAGAATTGGAAAGCTTATTGTTTAGTATCGGTTTCTATAAAGTTAAAGCGAAGAATCTGAAAAAATTAAGTAGGATAATAATTGAGAGATATAATAGAAAAGTTCCTGAAACTTTTGAAGAACTGACTTCTTTGCCTGGTGTTGGCAGAAAAACTGCTAATTGCATATTAGCTTATACTTTCAATAAACCGGCCATAGCTGTAGATACTCATGTGCATCGAATATCTAACCGCTTAGAGTGGGTGAAGACAAAATATCCTGAAGAGACTGAAGAAGCACTTAAAAAAATAATTCCTAAAAGATTATGGATTGATGTAAATAGGTTATTTGTGAATCATGGTCAGACTACTTGTTTACCGGTGAATCCTAAATGTAAAATATGTCCTGTTTTAAAGTATTGTCGATTTGGTTTATCTAGAAAAGATTTATAATTTTTTTTATCACGCCCATTGCACTCTATTGTCCCGAAACTGGTTCGCATCACGAAACTAATTCGTCCCACACTTCTTTAGGAGTTTTATAATGAAGGCTCATGTGGAGCCTCTTTTCATTATAATGCTTAATGAAGTCATTAAGCGAAGAAAATGTGTTTGTA
>JAHJGQ010000018.1 GCA_018824365.1 Nanobdellota archaeon
AAGCGGCACTTTTGCTGGAACACATAATGTAACTGATAATAATATCATGATCAGTGATAATAGCGCTGTTTTCTTTAACGGAACTATTGATGATGTAATGATTTTCAACCGTTCCTTATCTTTAGAACAAGTTCTTGCTTTGTATAACAACCGCACAGACTTAATTGTTTCTCAGGAAACTTCTGCAGGAGATAACTGGTCTGTAGAAATAACTCCAAACGATGGTTCTGAGGATGGTGTGATGTTAGAATCTAATAGTGTAATCATACAAGCGGTTCCAGATACTACTTCCCCTACTTTCAGCAATCCTTTAAACACTTCTTTGAACTTCTCTAGATACCAAAATTTCACTGCCAACATAACAATCGATGATGAAACTTCATTAGACAGTTACATCTTCTCAACTAACGCTTCAGGAAGTTGGAGTAATACATCTGCAAGAGACATTTTAGGAGCACAATACAACGCCTCTAAACAAGCAAACATAACTCTCGCTAAAAATAATCAAATATGCTGGTATTACTGGGCCAATGATACTTCCAGTAATAATGCAACTTCAACTACATATTGTTTTACTGTACAAAACACTCCTCCTGCACAGAGTAATACCCTTGCAGCTGTTAGCTTGACTAATGGCGATTCTACAACAATAAATTTAAGCCAGTACTTCACTGATGTAGATGATGATAAAATAAATTATACTACTGTAAATGTTTCTGTTGCTACAATTTCAATCAACAATACCAATAAGATCTTGACAATCACTGCAACTTCAGTAGGCAGCGGCAGTACTTATGTTAATGCAAGTGATGGGACAAGTACAACTCAAAGCAGCAATTTCACTATAACTGTTTCGGCTGCTGCCAGCCCACCTTCTGGTGGGGGAGGAGGTGTTAGACTAGCTCAATGTAATGATGATAGTGATAATGATGGAGATGGATTGATAGATTATCCGGATGATCCTGGCTGTGAGTCAAGTAATGATAACGATGAATTTAATATTGTCATATTAAAAGTTTGTCTTGAATCATGGACTTGTCTAGAGTGGAGTGAATGTATCGAAGGAAAGCAAGTAAGAAGATGTTATGATGAAAATGTTTGTGGTACTAGTGACTATAAACCTTCTGAAGATAAAGCATGTTATGTTGCTGCTGCATCTGTTGAGGAGATTAGAGAAGGTGCTAAGGAAGTTCCAGTAAAGGCAAGGATTGAAATGCCTAAAGCTCCTGGAGAAATAACATTATTTCAAAAAATAGTTAATTATTTTGAAGAATTCTTTGTATTCTGGCCAATAACTTTGATGATTATTTTAATTTTTGTAATTGTCCATTACATCAGAGAGATTATTGTGCAGGAAAAGATTTTAAGTCAGCAAAAAACAAAACTCAGAGTTGAAGGATCAGTTGTTGGTCCGCCAAAAATAATTGAAGCTACTGAGAAGCAACCGTATAAATGGGGTAAGAAAGAATATTTGAACTTAGAAGATGAACTAAAAAGAGTTGATAAGCTTCTTAAAGAAGATTCTCTACCTGCTGGACTGACTAAGTCGTTAGAACAAACGTCAACAAAAAAGAAAACACCGGAATTACTCAGCAAAAAACTAAAATCTTCATTAAAGCAGACTTCTATTGGAAAAGATGCTTTAAATATCGGTTCTTTAGATAATCTTGAACAATGGATGGAAAAAATGCTGACTTTCAATACTCCTAAATCCAAAGTTGAAGAGATTTCACGTAAACTTACTAATTTCACAGATGATGAAATTACTTTAGCTTTTTCCAGGGCTAAAGCAACTAAAACATTACAGGAAATTTATTCATTAGATAAAGATAAATTATTGGAATTAAAAAAATTTATACAAAAAGGAGCTAAGAAAGGATTAACAACTAAGCAGATAATTTTTGATCTTACCAGTGAAGGATGGTCAAAAGAGGCCGTTGGACCATATGTTATAGCCTACTATCAATAATTGAATACCGTAAACTTTATATATGCACTTCCTAATACATTATTCATCTTTATGCACTGAGGGCTCAAGTACCCTCTTGCATCCTAAAAATTCGGTATTTTGAAAAGCGTTTTTATCGAATTTTTATGATAATCAAAATAAAAATTAAGGGTGAGTTATAATGGAAGATAAAGAAAAAAGTTACTCTAAAGAACTTCTTGGTAAAACGATAGTTTCTAAATCAGGTAAAAAATTTGGAGAAGTAGGGGACCTTATTTTTGAGGTTGGATCTGGAGAATTAATCCATTTACTTCTTGGAAATCCAACTTCCTACACCGATAAGATGGAATTAGAAAAGACAAAAGAGGGTCAAATTTTAATCCCATTTTCAGCAGTAATTGCTACTGGCGATTTTATTGTCGTTGCTGAAGAAGATATAATTTAAGTAAATATCTTTTTATTATACTAAAAAATTTCAACAGGAATTTTTTGGTAGGGTTTAATACCCCAACCTTTTGGTTGAAATTTTTGGTACATAAAAATATTTTATATTTTTTGTACAATAAATCAAATATTTATTAGTATCACAAAAATCTGCCAAAAAAGAAAGTGTTCGTTTCATACCTCTCTCTTTAGGGTGGGGAAGAACACTTTCGGCAGATTTTTCATGATTTTTATCCTGTTTGTTCTTTTTTTTGCTTCAACTATTTTTTAAGATTATTTCTTCTTTTCTTGGACCGTTAGAGACAGCAATAACTTTTCCATCTGTATATTTTTCAAAGTCTTCAATTGATTCTTTTAAGCTTACTGGCAGATCGTTATAATTATCGATCTTACTTATATCTGAATATCCTTTGTATCTTCTGTACAATGGTCGAATTTCACGAAGAGAGTTACTATCTCTGTCAAATCCCGCATTTTGATCATTTTTATCTTTATATCCAAAACATATCTGGAATTCATCAATTCCTGCAAGACAATCCGGTTTTGTTAAAACAATTTTAGTTCCATTTATCATTTGTGCATATCTTGCAGATTCCGCATCAGTCCAACCATTTCTTCTTGGTCTTTTTGTTGTAGCACCATACTCATATGCTGCCAATCTTATCCCAACTCCCTGAATAAAAGGGTTATGATCATTCATCAGATTAACAATTTTGTTTCGATGAGATTTAATGTAATCTCTCACTTCTGCTTCGAATTTTATAAGTTCTCTAAAATCATTTTCTTGTTGTGATTTTCTTACTTTACCTAAATCAAGATCCATACCAAGATAATTTTTAACTTCATAGAATATATCATGTTCAAGACCGGCAGCACAATGTTTTTCTGATTCATATCCGCCAAACTCTGTAGGGAATGGACCACCTCCTACCCTTGTCATGAAAGGATATTTTATTATTCCGATTGGCAGATCAATATCTCTTGCTGATAATCCAACTCCTATTGCAGTTCCACTTAATGATGGATCTGATGAAGTAACGTAAGGATAAGTTCCGAACTCAACACTTAATAATAGCCCTTGTGCTCCCTCTAGAAGAATTTTTTTTCCTTCTCGTTTAAATCTATGCATCTCTGAAATTGTATCCCTTACATAAGATCTGATTTTTTCTGCAGGAACAATAATTTTATCAATAGTCTCATCAATGTTTAATTTTTGTTCAGGATAATGTTCTAAAGCTTTTTTGATTTTTTTTACAATGATGTCTTTATCAAACAAATCCCTTATCATGATGCCCTTTCTGGCAATTTTATCAGCGTAACATGGTCCTATTCCTCTACCAGTCGAGCCAATCCCTCCATTTTCTAGTGATTGATTATTTTTCTGATCTCTCGCAATATGGTAAGGCATGATTACATGGGCATCTTCACTAATCATGAGATTGTTTGGATCAAACCCCATTTTTTTTACTTCTTCTAATTCATTTACAAGAGAATAAGGATTTATCACCATCCCATTTCCTAAAAGACAGGTTTTATTGTACAAAGCAGCAACATTAAGTAGATGTAGAACTATTTCTTTATCATCAATTACAAGAGTATGTCCGGCATTATTTCCTCCAGTACCTCTCCCAACAACGTCTGCCCATTCGGTAAATACATCTACTACTTTACCTTTACCGGTGTCTCCAAATTGATTATCAACTACTGCAACTACCTGTGTATCTTTAGTCAGCAAACTTTCTAGGTTCATTTCACTTTGGAGAAGCAGATGAGCCATATTTAATCTTTTACCTTTTCAAAAGAACACAATAAGAAATAGATAATGTAAAAAACAAATAATAATTATTTTTCTTTAACCTTAAACTCTTCATCAATTCTTTTAACATAATCTCTTACCCTGCTCAAGACAGATTTTAATAGGAAGTTATGTATCTTTTCCTCAAATATCTCAGAAATATTATTCCATTCCGCAATCCTGTATAAATTAGCGTTTGTTTCAATCAAATGAAGATCTTTTAGTCTTTTTAATTGTCTTCTTATATTTGAAGATGCAATCCCTAACATCGGTAATCCTAAACTTTTCCTTAAATCCATGACATTATTCTTTACTTCTTCTGAATGTAATTCTTCTCTGCCCTGTCTTGCTTTTAACAAGATGTAAAATACATCTACAACCACATCTCTTGAATCTCCTGGTTGTAATAATCCTATGGACAAACAGAATTTCCTGACCAATTCTCTATCCCCTACAGTAGGTTTTTCATATCTTCTTAAAGTGATTTCTGCTAAAGGTGTATCTCGGCTTATCTTTCCCATATAACTTCACAAAGTTATCATCATGTCGTGCGGCATGCGCTCAGGTCACTTCGCTTAGCCCCACATGGACGTATAACTTTACCTCCTTGTTTTTTTTATTTGTGCAAATACCAAAATATCAGCTTGTTCTTTTCCTTCTTGTCTAATCTTGCAAAGTATCTTCTTTCTAGTTGAACTATATCTCCTTCTTTAAGATTTAATATCTCATTTTCTCCAAAACCATTTATTATTGTATTATCTTCTAAAACAACTTCTATTTCCATCATCTTTTTTTCTGATGGCAGCCAATGTATTATGAAACCTTTATTCTTAGCGTTCTTATATTCTTCATAACTTTCAGATACGAATTTCCATCCTTTACTGGTTATTTCAAAGTTGCAATAATCCATCAATCTATGGATTTTACTTTTACCTAATCTCTTCCTATCAGATTCAGAGATGTAAACTTTTCCTTTAACATTTAATTTTCTCGCTCCTCGTTTAGGAAAGTCAGGATGAAGGTCTAAGCTAACTTCTTTCTTCAAAGCATTTTCAATATTAACTTCAACCGGTTCATCGACGAAGAAATATCTGTTTGCTTTTATTTCAATAATTTCACGATTGAAAGCGTTAATGTTTTTCCAAAATTCTTCTACAGTTACACTTTTATCATTCAGACTTAATCCAATCTCCAAAGCATATTTTCTAAAAGCACCTGCTTGGTATCCTCTTCTTCTTAATGCCGGAAGGAATGGTAATCTTATGTCATCCCATCCATTGAATTCACCTTGTTCTATAGCTAATTTTGTTTTTGAACTGCTTAAAGAAAGCCCTTCAAAATTTATCATCCCCCAATGCTTGTATTCTGGGTGTTTCCAACCAAAGCAATCCATAATCAAAATTTCTTTCTTTGCATTATCGGTATGGTCTTTTCCATTTAATACATGAGTAATTCCCAATTCATGATCGTCAACTGCAACAGAAAAAACCATCAATGGCCATACTCTCTGTTCTTTTCCAATTTTGGGATGGATATGTTCATTAATCCGCATGATCGGAAAATCTCTCATTGCCGGATTTTTATCTTTGATATCTGTCTTTAATCTAAGAACTGCTTCTCCTTCTGCATATTCATTGAACATCTTTGCATAATTTAATAGATTCTCTTTTTTGTTAACTTTTCTGCATGGGCACGAGTTGCCTTTATTCTTTAATTCTCTCCATTCATCAGCATCACAAGTACATACATAGGCTTTCTCCATACTTACTAACTTTTCAGCACAATCATAATAAATACCTAACCTTGACGATTGAATAATTACTTCGGTTACATTGTTGTCAGTTAACCATTCAGCATCATTAGGGATTAGATCATAAGCAGGGGAATAAAGATTTTCAGGGTTAGTATCTTCAATTCTGACAATAAATTTTCCTTCGTACATTTTGGCATATTCATAATTCAAAGAAGCACCATAAGCATGACCAACATGCATTGGTCCACTTGGAGAAGGAGCGATCCTCACGACAACTTTTCCTTTTACGGCATTAGGTAATGGTTTTAATGGCCCCTCTATTTTTTCTTCTTTTTCTTTGAGAAGTTCAGGGAAATTTTTTTGTAATTGTTTTTTGATCTCTTTTAATGGTAATTGCTCAATATTTATTGCAATTTTATTAATCTCAGTCATTAGTTTTGGAACATCCCCCTTTAAATCAGGATTTTCCTTAAGAACTAAACCCAATACTACTTTTGGATTAGCTTTGCCATCAAAATCTAAAGCATTTTTCAAGACATGTTTAAGAATGGTTTCTTTCATCAACAATAGGAAATAAATAGATATTCTTAAATCTTGTGGGTATTGTTAAGTTTTTCTTTGCGATTTGCTAAATATGTGGTACGGCTTTGTAGAAACCCTTACGTTCGCACCATCTTTCGATTAACCAATAATTTCAAATTTAAAGTCATTTTCAAAGAAGATGGCATGGCTTGTCTTACGAATAGTCTTGTACTCACTTGCCATCACCGCTTAAAATAATTAGCCCAGATAGAAATTTCTTTATAACTCAGAAACTTGGTGGTCTTGAGAAAAGATTGGCTGAAAATATTTTTCCAGTAAAAGATGAAAATGAAACTTACCTTAACAAAAGAGAAGAATCCTATGACTCTTCTGAAGTACAAAAAGTAGTTGTTCCTATCAGAAGATACAATAGGATGCGTTAAATATTATTTGTTAGCTTTATTTATTTAATTGTATAACACAAATTAATCCCAGAAAATAATACTCTAAATATATCTCTAAAACTTTCCTCTTTCAATCAACTTTTTCATCCTTTTGACAAAATCGTCTGCTTCTTTGTAATAATTATCATAAGCAGCCCCTTTAATTTCCTTTATTTCTCGATGTGTAATCATCTTACTAAGGTGATAGAACTTGCGCATAATTTCTGAATATTTCTTTTCTAATAAATGATTTTTTACAAATACTTTATCTAACATCTCAGCAACGTGATCTGGGGTTGGCGGAACTTCCTTTGCCCTCATCAAAGCAGCATGAGCTGCATCGATAACTGCCCAATAAAGATCTAGTGTTGCCTGTAATAAATGCCATCTTGAATTAAGTAATGTTCTTGGTGCTCTGCCAAAATATCTCCAAATACTTTCTTCACTAGGTCTTATTCTTCCTTTCTTAAGAAGAATTTGTAGAGGTTCAAAAAAACCAGTATCCATTAAAGCCACACCATCTCTTAAAATATTAACAACAACTGGATCTCCAGCTTTTGCATATTCCCAAAAAGATGTAAAAGTCATTGAAGTGATATGCAGTTTAGGAGAAGTTCTTACAATCAACTTTTCTACGATAATCCTATAAGCTTCAATTAAAGCTTCACTCATCTCAAATTGAGTATCATCACTTATTACCAAGATATCAATATCGCTTTTTGGGGTAGCTTCTCTTCTTACCGAGCTGCCAAAAAGGATAACTCCCATCAGAAAATCACCTAATTCATTTTTTAATCCTTGTGCAAATACCTGTGCAATCTTGAGATCTTCCGTTGGATATCTATGAACATTCTTATTTTCTATTTTTTGAATCTTAAATTCCATTATTCTTAATAAATAGCTTAAACTTTATTAAGATTTGTTAACTATTATTGAGTAGAGATTCAAAAATATTAATTAGTTAGTTTTAAAACATCCATATATTTAAATATCAAAATCAACCTAAATCAATAATGGTTTATGAAATTGAAATAAAATCTTTGTTATCAGAACAAAAATATAATGAGCTTAAAGGATTACTCTCTAAAAAATTCACAAAAATCATAAAAATGCGGTAAAAGTGTTCCACCCCGCCATAAATGACGGGGTGGAACACTTTTCAACTCACCGCATTTTTAGGATCCAAATAAAGCGCTTATCTTTGGCTTTAAAGCCAAAGTACATGAAAACCAAAAACTATTGGTTTTCAGTACTGAAAAAAGATAGTTTTCTTTTTTCATGTATTGTGCATTTATTCCGGATAAATGAAGATGTTATTACAATAGTAAGATTTAGACCCAAAGATATTCGGGTTAGACGTTCAAACAAGATGAAAGAAATTGTCTTTAAAGATGGAAATCCAACCTCATTTTTAAGAAATGAAATTTCAATTAATCTGAAAGATTTTGATGATTGTGAAAAAACGATTTTTCTTCTGAAAGAACTTGGGTTTAAAGATGATCCTTCATGGGTTAAAAAGAAGGAAGAATTTATCTGTGAACATGAAAAGTTTCAATATACTCTATCTCTGCAACATATTGAAAATTTTGCTTATTTATTAGAAGCCGAGATAATCTCTGAAACAAAGGAAGATAGCGAAATGCATATTCTAAATTTAAAAAAAATCTTAGAAAATTTAGGATGTCAACCAATTGAGGCTGTTGAATTTAAGTCTAAAATAGAAGAATATATTAAGGAGAATAGAAGTAATAAGATTTTAAAATGAAATATATTGAGGTTTTAATCTTTTTATCTTCACTAATTACTATTCTATTTATTGTCGGCTGCAGTGGAAACAGCATTCAATCAATAGACAGTTTTGCTTCTTGTTTAAAAGAAAAAGGAGCAAAAATGTATGGGGCAGATTGGTGTGGTCATTGTAATGCGCAAAAAGAAATGTTTGGCTCTTCCTTTGCAGAAATAGATTACACAGAATGCACTGTAGAAATGCAAAAATGTGATAACGAAGGTATTCAGGGTTATCCAACCTGGAAATTTGCCGATGGAAGCAGTTTAGCAGGAATACAAAAATTTGTGACATTAGCAGGGAAAACTGGATGTTCACTACCTTAAAAAAAAGAGTAATTTTATAAATCTCATTCATTTTATCATCATATCATAAAAAAAGTGGAAATATGAAAAAAATAATCATTTTGATGATAATGTTGCTAACATTTTCTTTAGTACATGCTGCTGTTCCTTATAGTACTCCACAAGTTGAAGTTACTTTACAATCTCAAAATCCAGATCCTGTAGAACCGGGGCAAGTCCTGACTGTTAAATTTAAAGTTGAAAATGAAGGGATAGAAACAAGCGATGATGTGATTGTCAAAATTCTTCCTAAATTTCCTTTCACTCTTTATGGTGATGTTGCAGAAAAAAATATTGGTAAATTGAGAGCTTCATCAACGGGAGCAGATGCAGAGATTATAGAATACAAATTAAAAGTAGATGAACAGGCAGTTGAGGGGAATAATGAACTTGAATTGAAAGTTCAAATTGGTGATGGTTATATAAGCTATACTAATAATGAATTTCTTATAAATATTCAAACACATGATACTGTTTTAGATATTACTTCTATAACTACCGATCCTGAAAGAATAGCTCCAGGAGAAACTGCTGAAATAACAAT
>JAHJGQ010000082.1 GCA_018824365.1 Nanobdellota archaeon
GCAACTTAGTAACTCAGCAATTTCTTCTTGAGTCTTTCCTTTCTCATTCCATTGAATGACTAATTTTCTTTCTTTTATCGATAACATAAAAGAAAAGAAAGTAGTACCCCTTTATATGCGTTTCTTTTGTCGTTGACTAATTTTCTTACTGAAACATAATCTCATTATAAACTGATCGATTCATGGCGTCGCCTCCATCAAACTTCAATCTTGCCCATGGCAAGATTGCTGGGGGCATAAAGCCCCCACAACTTAACATCGTTAAGTGTAATTACTGCGTTTTTATTTTGATTAACTTTATTAAGTAGAACTTATTGATAATTTATGTATGGCACAAAAAACTTATTACGTCGAATCCTGTATTTGGTTAAATCTCTTCAAAAAAGAAGTACATCCAACCAAAGGAACGCCGTTTTGGAAAATTGCGAAAGATTTTCTTGAAGATAATAATAAAATAATTGTTTCAACCATTGGAATTAAAGAAATTTCATTTAAGATTCCAGAAAAAATTGATTATGTAATGAAATTTTTTAAAGAAAATGATTATATTGAAATGATTAAGACAAGACCTGAAGATTATGATTTAGCAAGAAAATTTGAAGATGGAGAAGAATTTAAAATTAGTTTTTATGATTATTTGCATGTTGCAATTGCAAAAAGATTGAATGTTCCATTAATCACAAGAGATAATGAATTGATTGAATTTGCAAAGAAACATGTTGAAGTTTTCAAGCCCGAAGAATTAATCAATTAATTTATTAATTTCTTCTATATCTTTAAAACTTTTGATTTCCTTTGACAATTTCTTTTTAATCTCTCTCAGCTCTTTAACAGAATCTCCAGTATTAGGAATAATACCAACCATTCTATCTAAAACTAATTTTCTAACAGCATCTCTAATAACATCAGATCTGTTAGCATAAATTCCTGTACCAACTAAATCATCTATCTTATCAACCAGTCCATGACTTAATCTTACTTGAACAGTATCCATTACCATTGTAGTACAATAGTAATGTATCAATTATTTAAATCTTTCGCTAATTTTTGTGTTTTTTGTGCCATTTAAGAATAAGTTCTATCATATAAACTGAACCAAACGAGTACATAAAAACGCAGTAACTCTACGCTTTGCATGCAAAGCTTGCAGGGGCGTAAAGCCCCTGACACTTAACATCGTTAAGTCCAATTGAATGTTTTGAAAATCCGCTAGCTTTAAATAAACCTGCTTCTTTACTTTGAAAAATGGAAAAGCGCTAGGAGTTAATTTTTGATGATGTAATGATCAAACAACTTAAGAGGGCAGCAAAAGATCTAAGAATAAAAGAGATTATTACAAAATGGTTGGACAAAATTGAATTAGACGGCCCTCTTGCTGGAAAGTTGTTGGATTCAAAAATACATCTTTATGAAATGAAAACAGCTAATCCACCATTAAGATTATATTATAAGTATAATGAAACAACAAATGAAATTTATGTCTTTGAATTTGAAATGAAAACAAACCCTAAAAAACAAAAAGAAACAATAGGAAAGTTAAGACATAAATCAAGATTTATCTAAAAACCAAGATCTTTCCTAGTAAATTTTTTATGAGAAATATTCTTTTCAAATTCAAGTAAACGAGCATACAAGCTTGTATCTCTAAGTGTTTCAATTTCACGTTCCTTTAACTCAAAATCTTCCTTTGGGATTGTAACCGTTTCCATTATTTTAGTTACAATAGCGCTTTTCCTATAAATACTTTTCCTTTCAAAACATCCAACTCTGCGTTGTTACACTCCTTGGGGTGGGGTAAACCCACCCGGACTTAACATCGTTAAGTCTAAGTTTTTGTGACCTTTAGTAAAACGATGCTATTGCTAACTATCTTCTTTTTGACTGGTGCTTTTTATGTGTTAACTACAACAACTAATCTAATGTAGGGGGACTTAAGAGAAAAAATGATTTGTGTTATCTTCTTTGCAGAACCTCAAATTCTTCAACTGATCCTTTATATTCTTTTTTATCGTAAAATCTTCCTGGAATTGGCTTTGTTGGATCATGCATAGTTAAATGAAGATAATGTCCATTAGTTTCTCCAACATAACCCTCCATTGTTACAGGAATTATAGTTACTGGATCTCTATCAAGAATTTGTTCTTCCTCATTTACAAGAACTCTAACAACATCCCCAATGTTCATTTCATTCTTTAAATCTGTATTTTGGCCTACTTTTTTCATGAAAATATGCAATTTATTAACAATTATAAATATTACTGTAGTTTAATATCTATATTTGTAAGGTGTCTACTTTTAGTCTTTGTAGACACCTAAAACTGTTTTTTATATTGACTTATAAGAAATTTCAAAGTAGACTTAATATCATTCTTTTTATCATATTCTTGTAAACACTTGTAATATCTCATTCTATCTCTTAATTTAATATTAATCGGCGGATATTTATTATGTATCAAAACATAATTTAATAATAACCTTCCCACTCTGCCATTACCATCTTGAAATGGATGAATCTTTTCAAACTGATTATGCATGACAGCAGCAAGAAGTAATGGAGGATATTTCTTTTTATGTTTATCGTACCATTTGCAGAGTTCTTCAAGTAATCCTTTTACTTTGTTAATTGGAGCTCCTTGATGAACAATGTTACCTTGACTATCTTTGATTACAACTTCTACATCCCGCAATTTACCAGCAAACTTCTTAGTTCCCTTAAAACAAATCAAATGAAGATTTATTATGAGTTCAACAGTTATTTTCTCTTTAGATTTCTTAATATATTCAACTGTTTTTGCAACATTAAGAGTTTCAATATCATCAGCATCTTGTGGTTCTTCTTTTCCACTTAACAATTCTTTAACTTCAGAAAGAGCAACTGTTGACCCTTCAATCGCGTTCGTGTTGTAAGTAAAATCTTCAGTAAACCGCTTCCAATTCAATGTTTGTAAATGTTTAACTTCAATATCCCGATCATACTTCTTGAATTCAGCTATCTCTTCTTTAGTTAATTCAAATTCAAGAATGCTTCTTTCTTTTATTTCTTCAAGAATATGGTGTTCTGCTACTTCTCTTAATTTCTCTAACTTATCTTCGTTAAGATTAGTACCAAGATATCTAGAAACACGCTTAACTTTTCCATTTTCCCTATATGTGTGGATGAGATAATACTTCTTATTTTTATCTCTTTTTCTAATTTCTATAAACATATAGTATTGGGGGGTGTCTACATATTTAAATCTTTCTGTTTTGTAGACACCTTCTCTTAAGTCCCCTTTTTTTTCTTAAAACTATAACAACTAAAACTATATTAGAGAACGGCACCAGTTTCGATGTACGGTCACAAAAACCTCAGCGGTTAACAAGTTAACCTTGCCACCCCGTAAAGGGGTGGAGACTTAACATCGTTATGCCTAATTGGATTCTCACGTAAACTAAAAAAACGAGTGGGGCTATGTAAAAAAAGCTTCTCTATGAGAAGATAAAAACTACAACTTTAACGGGGTCGCCATTAATAATTATTTCACACCAACAATTTTATAAACTCCCATTCTTAATCTAAATATATGACAATTTTCAACGGTGTAATAATTGAAGAATCTCTTGAAAATAAAGATGTTCTTCAGAAAGTAAAAATTGTTAAAACAAAAGTTGAACAAGTTACTGAAAAACATAAGACCCCTTGGGTTAAAAAATGGACATTACACACTGTTGAAATTTTAGAAAATCAAGCTGATGATGTTGCAAAAGAATTAAGCCAATCATTAGATTCTAAACATTCTTGGTATGTTGATTTTAAGAATAATCATTTTCATTACATTATTTTTTGCAATAAAGTTTTCAAAGTTGATTGCTCTAAACCAGAACAATACAAAGAAGTTACCAAATATGGTTTAACACTTAATATTCCAGATTATCAACTTGATTTTTCACCACATCTGAAAGAATGGGAAAGATAAATTTCTTAGAAAATTGCTCTTGCGATTTCAGGCTTAATAATTTGAATACCATTATACTCTTTTAATTTTAATAAATGAGGATCATATGTAATAATATATTTAGAATTAGATTCAAGAGCACATTCAATAATAATGTTATCATCGGCATCTTCCTTAACAACATCAACTTTCATGCTTAGTTTGACTAAAGTAACAAATGCAAGAACTTTTTCCATAATTTCTGCTACATCTTCATCAGAAAAATCAAAATCTCTCTTCAAAACTTTCTGATACTCATCTAAAATTTCCAATGAAGAATAGATTTTTACATTTTGCATAATTAAATCATGTAATAATTTTTGAGCAACACTTCCATCCCACAATGTAGCAGAGAGTATTGCATTTGTATCAAACGTAACAACCATTCTTACTTAGCCTGTAAATCTTTTTCAGTAAAGCCTTTTGCTTTTAGCTTTTTAGTAGCTTTCTTAGCAAAAAGTCCTAAGTCTTTAATAAAATCTTCTTTACTTGGTGTTGTAATTTTCTTTAATACAATAGTATCCTTACTTCCCATAACGGCAAATACAGTTCCAGTATGAGCACTAAGCTCTTCCCTTACATCCAATGGAATAACTATTTGTCCCTTTGAAGACATTTTCACAGTTTCAACAGTCATTTTCTTACCTCCAATTTTCTTACTTTCTTACTGTAAGATGTGCTTATTTAAAAAACTTTCTACAATGGCGACCCCTTTTTCTGAACTAACTAATGTGTAAACTGACGCCCCACTCTAAAAACGTGAGAATCCAACTCTACGCACTACGTGCTTGCAGGGGGATAAACCCCCTGAAACATAACATCGTTAAGTTTAATTTTTGAATTGCCTAGATGACCTCAATCCTTTCGGATAATCTCTTCTCTAAAACGGTGCTGTCTACGTACTAAATGTTAAAACTGAAAATACTACTCTAAGAAAAATAAATTATTGGGGGTGGGGTAAAAATTATCCTCTCAAATATCTCGAACCATAAACCATAATAGCAGACAAAGCATCTCCTATTAAAAATCCAGAACCTAAACCTTGCATATACTCATTTCCATCTGCAAGACCATAAGCAAGAAAACCAACTCCCATTGCAACTCCAGCAACTAAGATTTTCTTAAACGCTCTTTCAGTCTTTGCATCAGACTCCTGCAAAGTTTCTTCCAATGATTGAATATTTTTATCTTCCATTTTCTGCACTAAAGTAGATTTGTGTTTTATTATTTAAAAGCTTTTTAGTTATTTACTTTATAATAGTGGTAACACAAAAAATCTTAGCAAATTTTATAAACTTCCACTACTACTACCATTAAAATGCAAGAAACAGTTAATGTTAACAAAATAGGACAAGAAGTTCTCCATCAGTTGGAAGATTTTAATAAAAGAATGTGGGATGCTGTTTCCTTTAGAATGATCCATGCTATGATGAGTCAAGAACCAGTATTAAAAGATTCTTATACTAAAACACAATCATACCGAAAGCAAAGATTGGAAAAAGCATTGAAACAATCCCACGGAAATGAAAGAAAAGCCTACCAACTTCTTGCATCAGAAGAGTTTAACTAAAACTTGGCCATCTGATAGCATTAATGTTTAATTCTTTACAAGTATTTTCAAAAGCAGTATCTCTTACTACAATAATGTTTACTTTTAACTTCCAAAACCCGTAAATGATTGGAACATCCTCATCATTTAATTGATATTTTTGTCCAATTTCCTCAATGACTTCAATATCATCTTCAATCACAACATTTGAAAGTTTCTCAATCATAAACTCTTCAAGAATTCTGTCAATTTCTTTGTTTGTTTTCTCTTCTGAATAATCATACTTATTAATCAGAACACCTTTACATTCTCCAATACACTGACGAAGTGTACAAAGAAATTTATCAGGGAATGAGTAACCTCTTTTCTTGAAATATTCTACTGCTTTTGGATAAAGAATTAAATCAACAAGAACATTAGTGTCTAGTCCGTACTTAGTAAACAAATCTCCAATTACGCCACTTGTACTTAACACCATCCTCTTTCTTGCCATTAAAGATAATAAACTGCTATTCTTTTTAAAATTTTAGTCACCCCACCCTAAAAACTGTAAAACTAACAAACTCCGACAGCACCTGAGAAGCACGGCAATTCAAAAACTCAGCGTTCACGTTGTTCACTTGCAGGGGGATAAACCCCCTGAAACATAACATCGTTAAGTTCAATTATTACTCAGGTGGCTTTAGGATTCACTTCGGAAAAATTTTGCAATAATCTTCTCCCCAATCTCCTCTGGATAGAATAAGATATTCTTTAATTCCTCAATAGGAAACCATTCTAATAAATAGGAATTATTTTTTGAATTAATTTTAGCTTCAGGACCACCTAATTTTAATTTCCCATTAAATTTATTAGCTAAAAAATAATATCCTAATCTTTCTTCATCATTAACATTTTCATTAAACTTCCATAAAAGAGAATTTAACTCAACATCAAGATTTGTTTCTTCTTTTACTTCCCTTATTGCTGCATTTTCAGGAGATTCATCTTTTTCAATAGCTCCACCTGGAAGAACATAGTATTCTTTTCCATATTTCAAACGATGAATTAGCAAAATTTTTCCTTCGTTCAATATAACTACTCTTGATCCAACAACCATAATAAACAATAAATATCAACTATTATTTATGGTTTACGCCACCCTGCGTCATAAAAGTGCGAAAAAGCATCTCACTTGAAAAGAGATGTTGTCAAATATAATTCTAGTTGAGCGAGACCACCAGTCACCACTGCGTTATAGACTGGATGGCATGCAATCCTCGCTCAAAGAATAATCAATAAGCACTTAGTGTTGTCTGGTGCGTGCTAGAATACTTCTGCTTGTCCAA
>JAHJGQ010000083.1 GCA_018824365.1 Nanobdellota archaeon
GAAGCTTATCACTTTACCAGGAGAGCATATGAGCTACAATTAGAAATAGATTACGTCATTCATCCCCGCACTAAAGTGCGTTTGTCCACTCAACTACAAAGCAAGTTGAGTGAACGGGATTTCTGACTAGAAAATCTTAATTATAAGAAATGAATCCAATACAAATAAATGAAGTTATTTATTCCAACGAATGGAGATACGTTAATGTCAGAGAGATACATGAGTGTTTCGAAAGATTGGTTGAGGACGATTTCTCTAAAATTAAACCGGGAGATACTTTATGGAAAGACTCAGAACCATCTGCAGGAGGAAAAGTATATGGTTACCATAAAATTGAAGTTACTTCAGTAGATGGATTAGTAATTCATCATGAGAGAGGAATGGCAACTTTAGGATTAAGTTTAATTTACAGACTCACTGATCCAGATAAACTTAAAGCTTTAGTTGATAAGCATGGAGATAAGATTACAAAGGTCCATTGAAAGATCATATGATTTGTTTCATAATTTATTCGTAAAAGGGGACTATTTTCCATCACCACATCACAAAAAAGTAACATATGTTACAAAAATGTTCTATTTTGAGAGTAGCTGAAGTTTTCTTTTATGAACCGACAAAGGAACATTATCTTAAAGAGATAAGTAAAAAAGCTCTGCTTGCTCATACTTCTACAAAAAACCATTTAGAAGAGCTGAAAAAACTTTCCATCATCAAAGAAACTGTGGAAAAGAAAGGTAAAAGAGAATTTCCAATCTTCAAAGCGGATTTCAATAATAAAGAATATAAAAAATACAAAACAACATCCAACCTAATCAAGCTAAAAGAAACAAAATTAATCGATTTTCTGCAAGATAAATTGATGCCCAAATCGATAGTCTTATTTGGAAGTTATCTGAAAGGAGAAGATATCGAAGATAGCGACATAGACTTGTTTATAGAATGTAAAGAAGAAAAGATTGATTTAAGTAAATTCAAAAAAGAACTTAAAAGAAACATCCAGCTTCATTTCAATAAATCGTTTAAAGATTTTCCTAATGAATTAAAAAACAACATTGCTAATGGATTAGTTCTTTACGGATATTTGGAAGTGTTTTGAAATGATTATAAATACAGAACCCGATAAACAAAAAGCCAAATCATTAAATGAGATGGCAACGATTACATGAGAAAGGTTGAAAAAAACAGATTTGATAAAATATCCATCTAACACTTTAACCGATTATTATGACATTATAAGAGAGTTATATCGAAAACAACAAAGCAAAAATAGAAGAAATAGCCATGACTTTTCAAAAAATAATTAATGAAAAACTAAAATAAATAATTCAAATATTTTTCTCTTTAAAATCTTTAACTTTCTCTTCAACCTTTTCTTTTACAAAATCTACGCCTTTCATTATAGTTTCCTTCGAAGCTTGGGTTTTCCTGCCCAAGATAGTTGCAATATCATTAAGATACTTTGCTGGATCTTTAAGCCTATTCCGCCAACTGCCAAAGAAGACTAAAGATTCTAAAGGGAATTTAGGTGGTTTAGGGGGCACTTCTTTAGCATAACCTAAAGCTATAATTGCTTGTACTGAGATTTCTGCAGGAATATTTAACATCTCTTTAACTTCATCATCATTAAAAGCCCCAATCCATCTTGTTGCTAAACCTAAAGAATGCGCTTCTAAAAGCATATTTTGTATAGCGGCAGCACAGTTCTGAATTGAATATAATTTTTCTCCCCTTACACCATAATAGCGTTCTGCTTTCTCTAATTCTGAACAGACAACAATCAATACCGGCGCCTGAATGATTTCATATTGTTGATGAGCAAGTTCAGCTAATTGTTGTTTAGAATCAGGATTCATAACAACAATAAATTTCCAATTTTGAATATTACCACAACTAGGTGCATGTCTGCCAGCATCAATAACTCTTGAAATGTTTTCCCAGGAAACAAACTTTGGTAAGAAATATTTTACGTTTCTCCTCGTCTTAATTAAATCTAAGATATCGCCCATTTTTCATGGAATAGATTCTTTTAAGTATTTATAATTAACGTTTTATAATAGAAATTATTCCCCATTCAAATCCATATCTTTGGATACAGATGCAATGAGATTATCAGAGGAATCGTAAAGAAATAATTGGATTTTAACATTTTTAAGATCACCAGCACTAACTTCATTATAAGCGAAACCGCCCGAAACTGCGGTTGAATCTTTTGCTGTAATTCCTGATTTCACGGTTTGAGTTGAATAATGAACATCAAATTTTTTCTCGAAATCGTCATAGCCTTCCACAATCATGGTAAAATAGTCAGGCTTAATTGTTCCGGCTTCGTTATTCTTGATAGTATAATTAATTCCAGTTATCTTTCCCCAAGTATCTTTCCAATCGATATAGACACCATCTAAAGATAATACAACTTTATTATAACTAGTAACGATTTTCTCATTATTTGTAGAAGTTGTTTTGGTTGTTTGAACCGTTTCCGTCACTTTAGTTGTCTCTTCACTAGTTTCTGAAGAACCATCAGTTTCCTCGACTTCCGCTTCTTTCGATATAGTTGTACCTACCCCAGAATCTGATTCTTTAACTATTTCGTTGTCAGCAACGACTGAAGAACTTCCAGCATCACTTGCAGATTCTAATTTGGAAGCAAAATTACTAAAAAAATCTGTAAATGAAGATAATTCACATGAAGAAGCAGTAACACTAAACCTTCCTAAATAAAAAACAGCAATAAAGATGAGAATTAATAATGCCCATTTTATCAATTTTTTAGGATTTAACTTGATGGTAATATCTTTACCTAAATTGGAATGGTGTGTTTGTTTTTCCTCATTGTAATTTTCCTTTTTCTCTTTTTTCTTATCTTCTTTTTTTCTTGAAAAGAACTTATGTTTATGTGATTTTGACTTTTTATCAGCAGTTTTATCTTCATTAAATTTAACTTCAGACTTGTCTTCAACATCTGCTTTATTTCTTACTTCATTATTTAAAAAAATATTATCAACATCTTCCATTCCAACATCCAATTCTTCTTTTTTTTCAAATTCCATTTTAAAGTATAAACAAGATAACAGATATTATGACCAATATCAAACCCAAACCTATTGAAACATAAGATATTTGTTCACCTAAAGTAAGATTTTTAAAATTTTTAAGCTTATTATAAATAAATGTAAAGAAAGCCTTAACCTTTTTAACTAAAAGATTAAGTTGAACATTAAATTGATTTAGATTCATCAAAAACATGCACCTCTTTTAACAAGGAAAATTAAAAGATTTAAAAAATTATTGTTTTGTTTATTCTTTTTTTGGGGATTCAGCTTCTGCAGGTGCTTCACCTAAAAGCTGTGAACCTTCCTTAAGCACTTTAAGATTTACTTGCCGGATTATTCCAGTAACTCGTTCACCACAGACAGTTCTTCTTTTAATTAAGCCTTTCTGTTTCTTCTTATTCCTATCTTTTCCAGAAAAACCAACACTACCCCCAATCTTAATTTTTTTTCTTGGCTCTTGTATTCCTTTTCTCATCGGAAAACCACATTTATCTGAACCGCCGGTAATGAGAAATTCATATCCTAAAAAACCCAGCTGATCGCCAGAAATAGTTTCGCCAATCCGTTTCTTATGCAAAGCTTCTGCTTCTGCATCTTTAATTTCTTTTTGATAACATTTACCGTCTTTTGCGCCAATTACAATTTTAAATTCCATTTTATACTCCTCCCGAGGTATTGAGTTCCTATCAGAACAACCTTATCAGGCTCCTCAGCTTGTTTTATAGATATTTTATAGCTATTTTATAAAACTTATCATTAAATATTAAGAAAAAGAATTAAAAACTTCAATCCTGCTGTTCAAGATTATTTAATTCTTGACTAAGATTAGTGAAATTTTCTCGTAAAATGTCTAATTGTTTTTTCTTGAACTCATTAATCTGATTCCTGCTGGCATCCCATTCTAATGGTTTTATTCTACGTTCTAGATGAAACAATAATTCTCTTATTTCTGCTATTCTTTCTTGAGACATATATACTTAATAGGCTTTTGTATATATAAATATTTAGGAATTAAAAATGAGAACTACTTCTAGGTAAAAATTTCAATTAGTTATTTATTAAAGTTCTGTGTTAACTGAAAAGTAATTCTTTACATTATTATTTTTAAAAACCTACAATAAGATTTATGAAAATTGAGAGTTGTTACTACTTACTTGAGACAAAACATAGAAAAGTTTATAAATTATAAAGAATAATCGCTAAGTATGGTACTTGAAGATACTGTAGAAGCTTATCGTAAAATTTATCCAACTAATGCTAAACCTAATGATAATTATCAAAATGCATATGCTCGGTTCACACAAGTAAAGGATTTTTTAGAAGATAATGAAGATAAAAAGGGACTTTCTTTAATAGAAGAACTATTGACTAAAGCAATTAGTTACATAGATTGTATTGTTAGAATGGATATATCTAATACTGTCAGATTCAGGCTGGAAGAAGAGGAAATGATAAATAAATTAGTTGAATTGGATCATCTCAGAAGAATAAAACATGAAGCTTTGATTTCTCAGCTGAATATTACAAATAGATACCTTTTCAAGAATTATGAAGTCGACAATGACATCCCTGCTGGAAGAGTATATTCACTTCCACCAGAAACTATCAGAGACAGAGTTTCAGTAGGAGATTGGGCAGGATATTTAATTACAGGGTTATATGAGAACAGAGACAGATGAAGATATTTACGACCAAGAGATAACAACATTTATAAACTTTCATTTTTTATTTATCGTTAATGTCTGTTGAACATCGTTTAGACCAAGAACTTGATTTAGCGTATGAAACAATTTATAAGAGCCTTTCCAAAAGCAGAGAAGGTGTTGAACTATTAAGTAAATTAAATTTTTCTTCTTTCGATTACTTAAGCAGAACAGCCGAAATGGTGTCTTTCGGGAAAAGCATCCCTGAGGAAAGTTATACTGAATTAGCTAAAGCTTATCAAAGAGTAAAAGAATTTGTATCTGGAGATGACAATTCTAATCCTGTTCAATTACCTGACAATAAAGGATTTATCGAAGGATTAGCAGGAAAGATAATCAAAGAATTAATGAAAAGAAGATAAAGATAGATAGAAAATAAATATGCAAGAAAGAAACATAATAATCATTTCTTTAACAACAATAATCATCGGTTTAGGTTTCTTATTCTTCTATGCTGAAAAATTTAATCCAACAGCAATAGAAAATATTGATACAGCAAATATTGAAGAAAGTGTTAAAATCAAAGGGATCGTCAGTAAAATGAGAATTGCTGAAAATGCCGTATTCTTAGAATTAGAAGGAGAAAAAGTAGTGAAAATAGATGTTATTTTTTTTCCTGAAGAAAGGATTTTATTAAATGAGGGAGATTATGTTGAGATATATGGACAGGTTGAAGAGTATAATGGAAAGAAAGAAGTTATTGCCAGTAAGGTAGTGTTAAAATGAAGCTTCTTTCCACATCACTTCGAAATATTGCTTGAAACTATCCATTACTTCATTGCTTGTAATTCTGATAATTAATGGTTCTTTGGTTAAAATAATGATGCAAGATTTATTCTTATAAAGCATAATTTCTGCAGGAGTTGATTGTTGTAAGAATTTGATATTATATTTTTTTGATTTCTGAAAAAAAGCAATCCTTTCTTTTCTCTTTCTTAATTCTTCATTAAAGATAATATTGGTTATAATACCTTTCTTTTCTCTTAATTTTGAATATTTAAGAAAGAAAATGTCTGCTTGTTTTTCACTTTCACCCTTACTTGCACCAAAAATGTAATTTTTATCACCTTTTTCACATTCTTCTAGAAGATCTTCAAAAATAGTCTTAAGTCCATTCCAGCTTTGGAAAACTTCTACATTAATCTTTTCTTTAACTTCTTTGAACTGTTGCAATAATGTTGGCAGGATTGAGTTGACAACGTTTCTTTCTTCTTCGATCTCTTTTTCTTTCTGTTCAAGAAAATCAAGGATTTTTTTTGGATTTGCAGGACTGAAATGGGCAATTCCATTTTTTTCTACTTTGGAAATGATCCCTTTTTCTACTAATCTGTTGGTAACATCATAAATATTTGAAGGAGCTATTCCGGAAACTTTGGCTAATTTTGTTTTCGTGGTCTCTCCTAATTCTAATAGCGCTTGATAGACTTTAATTTCTCCGTCTGTAAGGCCGATTTTTCTGAGATTTTGTAGTTTCATTTTTCTAATTTTTTAGTTTTATCTGGCTGTTCAAGATAATTTTCCGGAGAGATAACTTTTTCACCGCTTTCTTTTTCAAGTTCTTTCCTTGCAACTCCCGCTACGGTTCCTCCTCTTTTGGCAGCATCTTTATTTTCAAAAAAGCCTTGAGCATCTTTGTTTCTGGCAATTTTTGTTGTAGACGCTTCACCTAACATTGTAAAAATAAGTTCCAAATCATTCATGTGGTCTCTTAAATTTTGAAATTTAAGACCCTTTAGTTCTTTATACTTCGATGGGGTTAGACCAAATGTTGCTTTAGAAATTTCGGAAGTTAATATTGAATACTCTTTCTGTGTTTTTACCCCTCTTTGGCCCCATTCATCTGTCAATTCATCTCTAACAGCAATTCCCCTTACTCTTTTTTCAATCCAATCATCAGAATAGCCTTTTTGTCTGTAAATTTCTTTCATACGTTTTTGTGCTAATTCAGGATTTTCTATTTCTTGAATACGCTCATGGCCAACTTTAGCTAACCACATTTTGAATGGTTCAGCTTTTTTAGATGGGATGGATTGGACTATTCTAAGCATAGATTCAGTATTTGCACAGTCTGTAGAATAATATTTACCATCCGATGAAAGTAATTTCAGTTGTAAACAATTTGTTAACAACTGAGATTCTCTACTCTTCAAAACACCCCAATATTGTCTTGGAGCGGGACTTTCTGTTAATGCTGCCACTACATCAACCACAGAAAAATACCATTTATTATCATGCCAAATTTTCCTAATTTCTTTCCCTTGAAAGATAACCAGTGCTTTTTCTTTTTTTGGGGAAATTGAGGATTTCCCTAAACCTTTCTTCGAAAGTTCCATTCTTATTTTAAATTCCAGGATTTACTGCTATATAAATTCTACCCGGACTTGT
The DNA here is from genome assembly GCA_018824365.1 of Nanobdellota archaeon. GTDB lineage: Archaea > Nanobdellota > Nanobdellia > Woesearchaeales > GW2011-AR9 > JAHJGQ01. The sequence continues at coordinate 7,142 of JAHJGQ010000083.1, forward strand.
CTAGTGGGGAGTGGGTTCTTTGTCAAATATAATTCTAGTTGAGCGAGACCACCAGTCACCACTGCGTTATAGACTGGATGGCATGCAATCCTCGCTCAAAGAATAATCAATAAGCACTTAGTGTTGTCTGGTGCGTGCTAGAATACTTCTGCTTGTCCAA
>JAHJGQ010000003.1 GCA_018824365.1 Nanobdellota archaeon
AAAACACAGCGGTATTTTTTCGGGGCCTAAAGGATTGGATTCTCTTAACGTATTGAAATAAATTAAAATAAAATTCTAAAATAAAATAGATCCATACTTCAAAAATAAAGGCACCAAGATCAATGAAACGATACTCATCAACTTAATCAAGATGTTAATTGATGGTCCACTGGTATCTTTGAAAGGATCACCCACTGTATCTCCAGTAACAGCCGCTTTATGTGTATCAGAACCTTTTCCTCCTAAATTACCTAATTCAATGTACTTCTTAGCATTATCCCAAGCACCGCCTGCATTTGACATAGTTATCGCTAGAATAACTCCCGTTACAGTTGCTCCTGCTAACATCCCACCTAATGCTTCAATTCCTAATAGTAAACCGACAACAACCGGTGAAAGTATTGCTAACAAAGCAGGAATCATCATCTTATTTAATGCAGCTGCAGTAGAAATATCTACACATTTAGCATAATCTGCTTTTTCTTTTCCTTTCATCAATCCTTTTATCTCTTTAAACTGCCTTCTTACTTCTTCAATCATCTCAAAAGCGGCTTTTCCGACAGCCGTCATGGTCATTGAAGAGAAAACAAATGGAATTATCCCTCCAATAAATAAACCAATCAATACGGCAGGATTAGTTATGGAAATAGACTTAAGTCCGGTTTCAGCAGAAAATGTACTGAACAATGCTAATGCAGTTAAAGCTGCAGAACCTATCGCAAATCCTTTACCCATTGCTGCAGTGGTGTTTCCGACTGAATCTAATGCATCAGTCCTCTTTCTTACTTCTGGATCAAGCTTGGCCATCTCTGCAATCCCGCCAGCATTGTCAGCTACAGGACCATAAGCATCAACAGCTAAACTTATTCCTAAAGTTGACAACATTCCAACAGCTGCAATAGCAATCCCATAAAGTCCTGCAAAATAGTAAGATACGTAAATTGCCGCTACAATCACTAAAATTGGTAATCCAGCAGATCTCATGCCAGTAGCAAAACCACTGATGATGTTTGTTGCTGCTCCAGTTTGAGATGCTTCAGCAATCTCTTGAGTAGGTCTATAATCGTAAGATGTGTAATATTCTGTTAATAAACCGATCAACACGCCGGCAATCAAACCAGAGATAGTTGCGTAGAAAATACCAATTTTTCCTACAGTAAACCCTACTAAATAATAAGCTGCAATAACTACTAATATTGAGCTGATAATTAAACCATTTCTTAAAGCCGAATGAATTTTTTCTTCATCATTGCTTCTGACAAAAAATGAACCTATGATTGAAGCGACAATTCCTGCTGCTGCTAAAAATAAAGGAAGAGTAACTGCTTTTAAGCCGTAAGCTACTAAACCAATAGCCATCGCAGCAATGATTGACCCAACATAACTCTCAAAAAGGTCTGCACCCATCCCTGCAACATCACCCACATTATCTCCTACATTATCGGCAATTACTGCTGGATTTCTTGGATCATCTTCCGGAATATTCTTTTCAACTTTTCCAACAAGATCTGCACCAACATCAGCAGCTTTAGTGAATATTCCTCCACCTACACGTGCAAATAAAGCGATTGAACTTGCACCAAAACCAAAACCAAAGATTAATTTCGGATCACCAAAGAAGTGATAAAGAATCGTTAGACCTATAAGTCCTAATCCTACTACTGACAATCCCATCACCGCTCCGGATGAAAAAGCAATTCTCAAAGCAGGACTTAAATTTTCTCTAGCAGCATTTGCTGTTCTTACATTGGCTTGAGTGGCAATTTTCATACCAATATAACCTGCTAAAGCAGAACAAATTGCTCCTGCAAAGAATGCTACTGCTGTCTGCCAATTTATAAAAACTGCTAACAAGACAATGACAATTACGCCAAAAACTCCAACATATTTATATTCTCTTTTTAAGAAAGCCATCGCTCCCTCATGGATTGCGGTTGCAATCTCTTCCATTTTCTTAGTTCCTTTCTCTTTTTTCAGAATAAATCTAGCAAAAATTCCTGCAAATACTAAAGCTAGAAGACCTGCTAATGCAACAAACAATAAGCTTGAAACCATTATGTCCACCCCACACTAATTTTTAATCATAATCCTTAAGAAATAGTTTATATATTTTGTTGTTATTTAAAATCTGCTTTTTTACTATTGTATTCATCGATTGTAAACTATCAACAGAAAAAAGTAGGATCAGAAACCTATAAATTAATTTTCTTTAACTTCACTTAACAATTATAATCTTCTTTTTCTGTCTTATTGTCAAATAAGGTTTTCTCAATCTTTTTTTTAAAGCTATGTCTTGTGTCAACACTAAATTTTCTTTTTTAGAGTATTCAACTAAGATGTCATCAACATTGCCTGTCTCGTTGATAATCTCAACTTTTTTAACTTTGATAATTCCTAGGGCAAGCAGTGCTGCTTGTTTAAATCTTCCTCTTTGTTCTGTAATTATCTTCCTTAATTCTTCAATGGTTCCTTGTAGTACTGCTATTTTATAATGGAAATCACATGTTTCTTCCAAAGCAGCAAACAGATCTAAATTAAACTCATGAAAAGCCATCCAAGCGTTAGTATCGATGATGATTGTTTTTTTCATTCTTAATCTCTTCTAAACAGGAAACCCAAAATATTCTTGTAATAACTATTACAAAAACGATTAATAAGCTTGATATCAAAAGTAATCCTAATGAACTTATTTGGTATATTGATAAGTAAACTAGATAGAAACTTAACAATATTAAAATTATGTTTATCAATAATACCATTAGACTTTTATGGATTTTTTTAAAAGAACACAAAGTCCACTTTTTAAAAAATATTTTCCAGGAAACTTCATTTATAAAAGCAAAAGCGACAATAATAAAGAAATATAACAAAGATGAAATTGTAATGATGCTGTTTAGTACAACTGAAGCATTCTCCATTAAAATTTCTAAACGAGATAATAATTGGAGAATAAAATATAAAATAACTGCTGCCGGCCCGATTGTCAACATCAATGAAACAATAATCTTAAACCATGGTTGCCATATGTCTTTCAATCTTCTTTTCCAATCTATATTTGATTCTATTATCCAGCTGGTTAATATCCAGATTAATCCATTCAATACAATGAACAATAACAAAGACCAGCCGATTAAAGCTATGATATTGTTGATCATTGAATTATAACTTTTATTGACGGATAAGAAATCTTCTATAAATGGTTCTCCTTCTTTTAAACTATTTTCATCATAATTTGCGTTCTGTAAAGGTTCTATTATTCCTTTAGCATCATCTAATATTTTTATTTGATAGTTAATAGCAAGATTGGCAGACAATCCTATAAAGATAATCTGTAGAAATACAAGAGTTATAAATAACCACTTGTGCTGCTTAATTGACTTAATTGTCCGTGATAACCCTTTTTTTAGATATTTCAATTTAACTAATAAAAAAATAAGGGTTTAAAGATTTTTCTATCCTATTTAATACTAACCTGTATACCAATGGGTTATACCTTCTTGTGAAACTTTACTTAATTTAATCTTTACAACCCTTTTTTCTGAAGAAAATTCTATCTCTTCCAAGTTTTGTTTATAAGCTTCTTGTATGCGCCTCATTATCTCTGAGTCGCCTATTGGAAATGATTCTAGTCCCAATAAGTTTTTTAGAGCCATTATTTACTCAAAATCTTCTTTTAATTCTTCTTCAAATAATTCAAAATCAGATAGATCTTCTTCATAACCCTGCATGAATCCGTCTTCTTCATTGCTTAAAGCTCCTTGTTCAATAAGGTTATCTCTCCTATCTTTGCTATAAAAATTCCCTTCTTCATGAAAAGGGCTATTTATGTTCATCTTTTTTAGATACATTTTCAACCACCCCTGGTTTTATTAGAGCATAACTTAATACTCTAACATTATATTCATTTACATAACATTTAAATATAAATACATTTCCCTAATGCTATATATCCCCGTGTGGGTTGTATATACTTTTAACTTTTGAATAATTATGGTTCAAATTGATACGAGGTTAGAAAATGAAAAACGAATATAGGAAATTAATCTCATTTGGCAAGAGCAGCTATGTTATTTCCTTACCAAAAGCTTGGGTCAACCAAAATCAGTTAAAGAAAGGAGATTTAATCTATTTTGATGAAAAAGAAAAAGATCTTATTCTTAGCACTGGAACCAATCTCAGCGAAGATAAAGAAATTACTATCCCTGTAGATGGTAAAAGCATCCGTAGATTACAGAGGGAAATAATCTCTGCATATATCAAAGATTACAAATCGATCACTTTAATCGGCAACGAAATTAAAAGTAAAGCAAAAGATATCCAGAATACCATCCAAAATTTAATGGCATTAGAAGTTATGGAACAAACTTCTTCTAAAATTGTCGCTAAAGACTTTCTTGATATGAACAACATTTCTATCTTCAATCTTTTGAGAAAGATGGACGTAATCATAAGAGCGATGATAGAAGATTGTGAAAAAATGTTTGATGAAGATAATTATGAAAATATTTTTCACCGTGACCATGACGTTAATAGATTAAGTTTTTTGATTTTTAGGATTGTTGAATTCGGTTTAAAGAATTCTTCATTTGTATATAAAAAATACAAGCTAGATAGCAGGAATATCTTGCATCTATGGTGGTTTGCTTTTAATATGGAGACAATTGCTGATGAAGTAAAAAGGATTGCCCGTTATATGGCAAAAGCAAAATTAAGTGATAAAGAGAAGAAACGTTTTTTAAAATTGTTCACGGAAGTAAGATTATCTTATTTAGATGTGATGAAAAGTTTTCACAATCGTGACGAAGAGCTTACACACAAAGTTTTAGAAAGGAAAGAAGAAATAATTAAAGAATGTGAGCTGTTTTATCTTGACAATCAAAGCAAAGAATTTTCTGGTTTGATGGTTGAAAGGCTTAAATCTATGCTTAATTTAGTTCATAATACTGGAAGAATTGTCTATCAGTATGGTTTCACTGAAGAGTAACTACTTTAGGAAAGATTTATAAATGTTTAATCGTACGAAAGAGCATAATGAACAATTTGCCTTTAGTAGATCCCTTAATATTAAATGATCTTGGTTATAAAAGTCCGCCCATCTCTATTGGGAGGGATAGTGTAACCTTTTTTGCAAGTTCTTCGGGTTATTCACTGGTCTGTAAAAGTTATGATCCACAAAAATTTAACTTGGCAAAACTTTCGGAAGATTCTTCAACAGATTCATATCTATCAAAATTAGGATATAAAGATCATGAAAGTAGATATTATTTTAATAAAGAAGCTAAAGTATTCCTTGCTTCAGAAAACTTATCTGATACTAATGATCAATTCACACCCAAATTAATTGGGGTTAATCCTAAGACTTCTACTCTTTATACGGAAAGAGTTCCATTTGTTAATTTTCGTGATTATTATAGAAATGGTAATAACCGCAAGAAGAAAACTGAAGAATTTGTTGACTATTTAGTACAGTTTCACGGAATCACCGGCCGTCATTTTAAAAAGCTTTATAATGATGTAAGATGGGGTAATACGGTTGGATTAAGACCAAGATTAGTAAAAGAAGAAGAGAAAAGATTTTTAGATTATTTAAGGGTTATTGTTTATAGAGCCAGTGATGAATTTGCTGAATTTCTTAAAAGCCAGACAGCCAAAAGCCAGATAGCCAATGAGATTATCAAACAATCTAAAATCACCAAGAAACCAAGAAGCAAAAACTTAGCTATTAATAATGTTATTAATAATGTTATTAAATGTTTTGTTAAGGATAAAAAATTTGATCTGGAAGAGTTTGTCAGAGAATTTATTAAAATAGATCGGAAGATAATTTATGGTAATAGTGAAGATTTTTTAAGTAAAAAAAATAATAAGAGAGACGAAGATATAAAAACTCTCCTTTCTCTTTATAATGAAGGCGTTGTTTCTATAATCCATGGCGATTTTAATTTTCAAAACGTATTTCATTTACCAGAAGAGCTAAGAGAAAAAAGAAAAGTACTTCTTTGCGATCCTGATGAGATGAGAGTTGCTGCCAGAGAAGTTGATGTTGTTAGTGCTATCTATAATATTGACAACTCTCCACGCGGGGCAGGAGAGGAGATGGCCGCTTTTGAATTATTGGCAGGATATGTTGAAGGAGTTAATAGTGAAGAAGGAATTCGACTTGATTGGAACAAATTCCCAGTACGTTGTTTTGAAACAAGACTAAAAGAATGCATTAGGATGTTTGCTGTAGATTGCCGGATGCCTCTTCAAAAAATAAAATCTTTTGCTGAAGGATTGCCTCATTTTGAGGAGATTGATGAAAAATCTTTGCAGGATAAATTTCTGGAAGAAATGTTTGTAAAGAATTTTCAACACTTCTCCGACTATATTCTTGGAGAGGGATGGGGTTATATCCATAATGGAAGTAATGCTAATCTACTAAGAAAACAGGTAGAAAATGTCAATGATTTCTTTTTAAAGACCGGTGTGGTAAGCGAAATTACAGCGAAAGCTAAAAGAAGAGGGCGTTTTAAGAATTTAGAAGAACTTGCCAGAATTTTAATGGAGAAAAAAAGCTAATGATTCATAAGATAGAAGTTGAAAGAAAGTTTATTCTTGATGAAAACAATTTTGATGATTTGTTAGATTTAAGCCCTATAGAAAGATTTGATATTGGCCGTAGAAAAACTTTTTATCGTCCTTATATTTATTATGACACTCCTGATTTAAAGTTACTGGATAAAGGAATCACCCTTTCTGCTCGTTTACGGGAGAATGATTGTGTATTGTCATATAAATTACCTAAAAACAGCCCTGAAGAGAGAGATGAATATCAATTGAGTTTGCTGCAGAATCGTCTTATCTCTTTAGGAAGCCCCTTGTTCATAACTAACAAGATTAGCAGGTTTTTAACTAATCTTTACGAAGCTATTGGTCCTGTCTCTCTTCTGGGAACATTATCTATGAGTGTTGAAAATACAAGAATGCCAATTTTCAATAATGGTCTTTATGTTCTTGATTTAAGTGTAGCTAAATTTAAAGGTGAAAATATTTTTGGCCGATCAAACATTTTGTACGAAGCAGAGGTAGAATTACAAGAAGAAGGTAGTATTGACGATATGCTGACTTTTTCTCAAAAAATCCAAAAAGATTATTCTTTACAACAGATTACTTCTAATAAATATCAACGGATGATGGATTCGTTGGATAAAAGTGGAAGATAATTTTATAAATAGTTTATAATTATGATTATTAACTTACTAAATATTAGAGACACCTGCGATGCAGACATCTAAGCGGGGGTAGCAAAGTCTGGCCAAATGCGCAGGACTTAAGAAGCTTTAATTAAGTTATCCTGTCCTTTAGTAGGTTCGAGGGTTCAATCTTTGGTGGTTAATCCACATTGAGAACACATCCCTTCCCCCGCACTCTTTTTTAATGCTAAAATTCTACTGATATTCTGATTTTATCATCTGATTTTAATTATCATTTATACTGATGTTTTGCGTTTTTTGGAAAATAAGCTTAAATTTCGAATACCAGACAAAGTATTTTATACTTAAAACTTGAAAATCCGCAAAACTCCAAATTTATAGAAGCATTTAAAAAGAATAATCAAATTTAGGGTATAAATGACAGATTATCATAGTTAAGTATTGCAGGTCAAACCTTTAGTAAATAAGAGTGAATCAAAGAAAAATCACTGCAATATCTGTCAATTAAAAATTAACTAGGGATGGGATGGTTCACTAGGAGGAAAAAAATGAATGGAACAGTAAAATTTTTCAACAAGATGAAGGGATTCGGCTTTATCGCTGGAGAAGATGGAAAAGAGTATTTTGTACATCAGACCGGTCTTGCTGAAGGCATAACATTGCGTGAAAACGATGCCGTTACCTTCGATGTAGAAGAAGGGGACAGAGGTCCAAAGGCAGTTAACGTGACTAAAAATTAATTTTATTCAATCGAGGATTTTATTAATTAAGAATCACTAATATTTTAGATTTCTTTGTTTTTTCTTTTTTATTTTAATAATTTATTTTGAAATAATTTAAACAAGTAATTTTGAGTGGATTCTATCATGTTGGCAATCCAGAAAAGTTTAAATACCCTTAGTGATATGTCGGCCCTATATATTTGGAGGTTACAAAAATGGAAGAATGTGATTTCTGTGGAGATGAAGTAAAGAAAGTATGTCCTGAGTGTAGAGGATGTCCAGGCTGTTGCGAATGTAATAATTAAGAAAAAATGAGTTTCATAGCTGCAAAGAAATAGAAAACAGTTATAATATATCAAACAAAATTTTTTTTTTTATCTTTATTCTTAAGATTTCATATCAATTTACTGGAGTTTTGCGTTTTTTAGATAAATAGAAAAGCTTTCACCCCATTTCTAAGTTTTGTATAAACAAAAAAGAGGTGAAAGCAATGACAAATATCTTGTCAGTTCCGGAAGAGATGTCTTCCTATTTAACATTTTTCCAA
>JAHJGQ010000084.1 GCA_018824365.1 Nanobdellota archaeon
GGCTCTGTAGAAACCCTTACGTTCGCACCATCTTTCGATTAGCCAATCGCTCCAAAGTTGAAGTAATTTTCGAAGAAGATGGCATGGCTTGTCTTACGAATAGTCTTGTGCTCACTTGCCATTTGGCAGGGGTTTCTACAGCGCCTACAAAATAATTAATTTTATAAACTATTGGTGAAGCAATTTTGACAATGAACAGAGAAAAACTGCTTAACGGATCAATTACTAAATCTTTATTAGCAATAGCAGTTCCAATCATCTTTGCTAACATCTTACAAACAGTCTACCAATTAATAGATACGTTCTGGGTTGGAAGATTAGGGATAGAAGCAGTTGCAGCAGTTTCGTTAAGTTTTCCAATACTTTTTTTCATGATTTCGTTAGCAATGGGTTTAGTGATGGCCACTTCTATTTTGGTTGCTCAATATAATGGTAAAGGTGATAAAAATAAAGTTTCTTTTACTGTTGGTCAAAGTTTCAGTTTGATTGTTATTATGGCAACAATTCTGGCCATTATTGGATATTTTTCTTCCCATTATTTATTATCATTCTTAACAAATAATCTGTTAGTTTTAGAACAAGCTACCTCTTATTTACAAATTTCTTTTATGGCAATTTTAGCAATGTTTATTTATAACTTATTTCAGTCATCTCTAAGGGGAGTTGGTGAAGTTAAAGTTCCTCTGATTATTATCTTAATTGCAGTTATATTAAATTTTTTTCTTGATCCTGTTTTGATGTTTGGGTGGAAATTTATTCCCGCAATGGGAGTGTCAGGAGTTGCTCTAGCAACATTGGTTACAGAATATCTATCTGCAATTATAGGTGTCATTATTTTAGTTCACGGAAGATATGGGATTAGACTTAGACTTAAAGATTTAAAATTAAGATTTTTCTGGATTAAGAAGATCTTTAAGCTGGGATTACCATCATCATTAGAGATGAGTTCTCGTTCTTTTGGTATGGTCTTAATGACTTTTGTGGTTTCTCTTTTTGGAACATTGACGATAGCTTCTTTTGGTATTGGGATGAGAATATTCAGCTTTATCATCATTCCGGCAGTAGGATTTTCCATTGCTACTTCTGCCATTGTCGGAAACAATCTTGGAGCAAGACAACATGAACGGGCAGAGAAGATTGTCAAGACGGGAATGAAGATTGGTTTTTTTACTTTGGCAGGCTTAGGAATTTTGTTGTTTATTTTTGCTCAACAGATTTCAGCTTTTTTTGTTCCTCAAGAAACATTATTGATTCTAGAATCAGCTCGTTTTATTCAAATCATGGCTTTAACTTTTGGTTTCATTGGGATGCAGATGGTTATCATTGGAACGTTAAAAGCTGCTGGGAAAACTGCTACGGCTATGTTCTTAGCATTATTTAATACTATTTTCCTTGTTGTTATCAGTTATGTTTTATCCTCAGTTTTTGAAATGCAGCAGTTAGGCATTTGGATAGCTTACCCTGTTTCTAACGTGCTTTCTGCTGGAATTGCTTATTATTTCTATCTGAGAAAAGACTGGTTGAAAAAAGAATTAGTTTGAATAAAGTTTTCTCATCTTTTAACTTTTATTTTTTAAAACGTTTAGTTTATGATCATTCTCCGTCGCTTCTTTCTATTTTAGGTGTTTCTTGGTCTAATATATAATCATAAGTATCATATTCAGTTTTCTGCAGATTATTTTGTAATACTTCTCTATATGACACTATCCTATTTTTTCTTACTGTAACTACTTCTATTATCCCTCCGCTGTTTTTATCTTTGGTCTTCGCTTTTTTCAATGCTCCAATGGCAAGAGCACAGGCAGTTCTTGTTGTAACATTATCAAGCTTGATTCTTTCTTCATTTTTTCCTTCAATCTTAGATTTAACATAATTGTCTTCTTCATATTCTCCTTCACTGATATATTTTATTGCAATGTCCGATCCGCTTCCTAAACAAAGATATTCAAATTCATCAGATTCCGGGGCTGCTTCTACGATTCCAAAAGAGTTAACCCTATAAAGTCCTAATAATCCTTTGTTTGATGCAATAAGTAATTCTGTTGTCTGTTCAGATTCTACTCCTTCACTCTCACATCTTTTAGTGTAATATCCATTCAAGATATTTAGCTCTAAAAAATATCTCAATCTGATGGCTTTTTCTACAGGATGTGAATATTCTGTAATCTTGCCTAACATCGCTCCAATAAATTCATCTACTGCACTTCTTGAACTTTCAATATTCTTTAAATGCTGCTTGATCACCTCTTCTATTTTAGAAATTGACTTAGAATCGCCATTCAGTTCTTGTATACGTTTCTTTACTTTACGCGGAGGCTGACCGAAAGAGTAAAGTAATTCTTTGAGCCGGTCTTCTTTTTTCTCTCCAGATGCGAATGCTAAAAAACTTTGAAAATCTCTGTTTCCAGAAAGATAACTGAAATAACTATCCAGATACTTATCAACGTTTCCAGCATAACCTATTGCGTAATTCTTATTGTCTGTCCATATTTTTGAACTTTCAGTTTTTAGTTGGCCGAAAGAAAGTTGTGTATCTGCGGCAAGGACTACTGCTTCTTCATCTCCACTGGTTTTCATACCTAAGATTGTTGTCATTAGCTTTAAGTTTGGTTAAGCGGACTTATAACATTTTATATGATTCTATCTTATCATAAAAAAACAAGTTTTAGAGAATATACTTTAAAAAACCAAATCATTAAACAGAATAAGCAGAAATCACTTTAACTTGACAATCAACTAAAAAATGATGAACTCACTACAAATCAACAACCACTCTCTTTTCTTTCAAATCAACTTTCTTGATCTTCTTCTCTTTCTTCAACTCTTTGCCTATTTCATTCCATTCTTTAATCTTCTTAAGCTCATTAACAATATCCAATAATTTCTGCAGAGGAGAATATTTTTCATAAATCAACTCCCCTTTTCTTTTGTTAAGTTCTATTTTTTCTTCCAGTTTAACTATAGCATCTTGTTGTTGAGAAATAGTTTTTTCAAGCATCTTTATTTTTTTTTCATAAGGTGAAACTATTTTGAATGGGTTCAAAGTGTCGATCGCTTCGCTGTAAGTATCACTTTCTGATATTGTTTTTCTATCTGTTAATGGAAAAGGTGTTATATCATCTTCATAAATATGGCCTTTTGGTTTTTCTATCTTATTTAAAAATTTCTTGATAGTCTTGACGATTAGGTTGATTTCTTTACTCTCAACCTCGCCTGGCAATTTTTTAGAATAAATTTCGTTAATCTTACAGATCTCTTCAGCGTATAATCCGCCTAAGCCAAATTCTGTTGCTAAGGAAGTGGCAAGATTTTTCCTGTTGCTTTTTTCCAAAAGGCTTTTCAGTTCCTTTTCAGAAACTTCTTTCCAATTGAACCCGGGAGTTGGGAAAATATATTTCTCTTTTGCTTTAACGGTTCTTTCTTTCCAGGTCTGTTGTTCTAATAAACCGATTATTTTGTAATCTTCATCAGTTAATATGAGGTTGCCTTTTGAGAATAATTCAATTATCAAAAAATATTTTTCCGTTTTCTCTAATTCAAGAACAATAATCCTTTCAGATCCCTTTTGATAAATCGCTTTGATTGAAGCATTATCAAGATATTTTCTTAATTGCATACAGAAACTTGAAGGTTTAAGCGGAACTTCTTTCTTATTTGTAAAGCATAAATATTTTCCTGGAACAATCTTCAGTAATTGTTTGCCTCTCCCAGGGGAATGTGTTTGAAACAATAATTCTTTCTTCTCCTGATGATATATCTGCGAAATCTTGCCATTGATAAGGATTTGGAGTTCGTTTATAATGGCGGCCAGTTCAAGGGAGGAAAGAGATTTTTTGTTCATCCCTGGGAAAAGCAATTACTAATTCAAATATCTTTCTAAAAAATATGGTTGATTGACCAAATAATTAATCAACCAACCAATTAATTAACTTATTCTAATTGATCTAAGTCAAGCTAAAATCAAGCTGCTAACATCTCTAATCTGTCGATTCTTTGGTATTGCCGTTTATTATTGTATCCATCACATAAATCTTTCAATGTTAATTTCATAAACTCTGGAATTTCAGAAGTTCTTAAAGCTTCTTGTAAAGTTACTGGTCCTCCAGATACATCGTATGTACATGCAATTTTGGAATCAATAACTCCATATGTATCTACTGGCATGTATAATCCTAATCCATTATCTATATCTTTTGTACTTGGGTTGATAACCCTTTGGGAATTTACTTCTGGTCCTACAACGATTCTGTCAGCGATATTTCCCATTCCCGAATAAAATTCCCTTACTTCCAAAGGATTACTCAAATCTCTCGATGAGATATTTCCAATATGTACATATCTTACCTCTTCTTGTTTTTTCATGATTTCGTAAAGTGAATTTTCCATTTTTAATATCCTCCAGTATGATTGATAAGAATAGTATAGATGCCTAAGTATATAGTATGTTTGAATAAAATACAAGCATTTTTCTGAAAATATTTATATATATCAAGAAATTGGTTATACTTATGCGCGTTTTAGTAAATGAACCCCATAAATTAGTAAAAATTGATCTTGTTGATAGAAAGATTCTCTTCATGTTAGCCCAGAATGCTCATTTTTCTTACTCTACTATCTCTAAACATGTTAAGTTATCCAGGGAAGCTGTCAAACAAAGAGTCGTAAGACTACAAAAACAGAAAGTTATTTTAGGATTTCAAGCAGTTATTGATGTATCTCAGTTAGATTATTCTACATATCATATTTTTGCTCAATTAAATAATCCTACAACTATAATAGAAGAAAATTTTGTTAAAGAATTGACAAATGATTCCTCTGTAAATGCTTTACTTAAATACACCGGCGTATTTGATTTTGAGATTTCATATATGATGAAAGACATAAATACTCTTAATGAAAAATTAAAAGAGCTTTCATCAAAAGATATTAAGAAATACGTTGTCTATACATTATTGAAGACAATCGTCTCTAAAAGTTATCCAAAATGCATGTATGATTTCTCATTAGAGATAAAAAATGTAGGAAGTGATGGATCTTTTTTCAGTAATTTTCAAAAAAAGAAAACTCCGGCAAAATTTGATGAAATTGATTATAAACTTCTTACTATTATTGCAGACGATGCCCGCATAAACATGGTTGAACTTGCAAGGAAATTAGATGTAAGTGTTGACACAGCAATCTATAGAGTAAAAAAGCTAATTTCTGCAAAGGTAATCATGGATTTCCGGCCGATAATAAATTATGCTGCTTTTGGCTATAGTGTTTATTGTCTTTTTTTCAAGTTCAGGAATTTTACCAAAGAGAAAGAATCGGCGTTCAATCTTTATCTTAAAGAGAATGAGAATATTTTATGGTCAGCCAATTGTTTAGGAGATTTTAATAATATCTCTTACCTTCTCGCTAAAAATACATTTCAGTTCCACGACGTTCTTCATGAAATAAGGGGAAAGTTCCATGATATTTTAGATTCATTTGATTATCTGTTAAGTTTTGCAGAATATAAGTATACTTATTTTCCTGAAGGAGTTAGAATAAATAGGGCCATGAAGTATAAAAACTATGATAAAAAGTAAAAAATAATAAAAATA
>JAHJGQ010000019.1 GCA_018824365.1 Nanobdellota archaeon
AACTATTTATCGACGAGAACTACTTAATATAATTTATGAATTTTCTCAAAGGGTTTCATATTAGCCTATCGATAAGATATGAAGAAGAAAAAAGGAAATCTTTTTAAATGAGACACATCTATTCGAATTACATAGCGGGGTAGGGAAGTTAGGAGTACCCGCCGAATCATTAACTAATTGTTATTGGTGCGGAAGGCTCATAACCCGGAGATCGGAGGAAGCCATTAAGCTTAAGCTTTTGGCTGTCGAATTCAAATCTTTGGGAGAGATACTCCTGAAATGAAATTCCTCCCCCCGCTACTTCTTTTTTAAAAATTCTTAATTACATTTTAGATTAGACATAATAAGAATATAGTAGAATAGAACATAATAATAAAGTAAAAAAAAATTATTCACAAATATTTCCAACAATTACAGCTAATTTCTCTAATTCTTTAACTAATTCCTTAGCTGTCTTTGGATCAATCTTTGTTGTAACTCCTTCTTTCTCTTCTTCTTTGTAGACGTTAATTAAGTTAATCAAATCTCTAATTTTATCTTCTGGACCATGACAGTCACAAGAACAACATCCTTCTCCCATTTTAATGAACCTCCTTTTTATATTTGTTTTTTATAATTTATTTCTTTTCAAAGTATCTTTGTTAATTTATTTTATTTTTTAAACTTATTTGTTAAAAAGATTTAATTCTTAAAATGGCTTTTATGAGAGTTATTATTTAAGTTTTTCTATTATCATTTTAGAAAGAAACATCAAGAAAGATTCAATTGACAAATTTTTTCAATTTCTTGAAATCTTCAATCATACTTTTTTTGATTTTAGGAAATCTCATACCTGCAGCCGGATGATAAGTGATAAAATATTTTTGTTTGTTTTTTGTAATAATTGTTCCATGAGATTCATTAATCTTTTCTTTGTTTGAAATTTCTCCATCCAATAATGACTTCAAAGCAACTTTTCCTAGAATAACGATCAATTTAGGTTGAATAATATTTATTTGATTATCTAACCACAATTCCTTGCAAATCTTTAATTCTTTAGCAGTAGGATTTCTATTCTTGGGAGGATGACACTTGACTGCTCCGGTAATAAACACATCTTTTCTTTCAACCCCAGCAATTTTTAACATCTCATCAAGAAATTTTCCTGACCTTCCTATAAAAGGTAATCCTTGTCTATTTTCCTCTTCTCCAGGTGCTTCACCTATAAAAAATAGTTTTATCTGTTTATCAGATATCTGTTTATTAAAAATACCCTCTCCAGGAACGGCCAAAGTTCTTGACTTCCACAACGGACAGGCTGTACATTTTCTGATCTCTTCTGCCAAAGAAAAAAACAAGTTATCCATTTTTTATATCCCGCAAATTTTCTATATCTTTCTGCTTATTATTCTAGTCCGTCTAAAAATCATAGGAACCAAGTATCACCGCAACATTTAATATTTTTCCATTTCATATATCAATCAAGACCTGTGCTTTCCATCCACCATTAATTTTCTTGACTTCAAACATATGCATAGTGATTGCTTTAACATCAACTTTCTGTTCATGCTTTTCTGGATTTAATTTTTCTCCATAAGCCGAACAATTTAATTGAAATTTCCCGTCTTTTTCTTCAATTTCAATTTCAAACTTGCTGAAGATCAATTGTTCTGAATCTTTATAGAATAAAAGATCGTCAAGGAAATCAAACAAAAGATACTCAATTTTTTCATTTTCTCCATTAATCTCTCTTTTCTCTATTATTTCAACATTGTTCAGACTAACCTGAGATTCTTCTACAGCCAATCCACATTGTTCAAATAATTCTCCTAAAGTTGGCGCTTCAGTTTGAAAGAGAATATCAGCAGTATGTTCAAGATATTTACGAGATGATTTCATTCTAAAACCGCCTTGATTCTTCTTGTTCCAGCAGATATTGATTCTTCTTTCTTAATTTTAAATACTCCAAGCTCTTTAGTATTTTTTACATGGGGACCCATACAAATCTCTTTTGAATATTCTTCTTTTGAATTTTCATCTACAATTGTATAAACGGAAACTTTTTCAGGATATTTCGTTCCGAATTCTCCATGAGCACCGCGTTTCAAAGCTTCTTTAAGAGATAATTCTTCTCTTTTAACAGTTAAACACTTTTTAATAACATTGTTAACTTCATCTTCGATTTCTTTAATCTCTTCAGAAGTTAATTTACGATCAAAATTGAAATCAAATCTTAACCTTTCTGAAGTGATGTTACTTCCTTTTTGAGCTATATTTTTTTTCAAGACTCTGCGTAAAGCTTCATTAAGAAGATGTGTAGCCGTATGTAATTTGGTTGTCTCTACAGAAGCATCGCTAAGCCCTCCTTTAAACTTTTTCTCTGCTCCAACACGTGACAATTCCTGATGTTTTTTGTATTCCTTTTCAAAACCTTTCATATCAATCTTAACACCTTTCTCTTTTGCCAACTCTTCAGTCATTTCGATTGGAAAACCATAAGATTGGAACAATAAAAAAGCCTCTTTCCCATCAATTAATTTATCTGAACACATATTTTCAAATTTATTGAGGCCTTTCTCTAAAGTTTTCTCAAACTTTCTTTCTTCTTTACGTAACTCTTCAATAATAAACTCTTTCTTTTCCTCTAATAATGGATAATCATCTTTATACATCTTAATAATCAGTTCTGCAAAGATAACTGTATAATCTTCTTTAAGGATATCTAAACCTAAAGATCTTAGATGCCTGATTGATCTCCGGATAAACCTTCTTAAAATATAGCCCTGATCCAGATTGGAAGGGACAACCCCTCTCTCATCTCCTAAAATAAAAACAGAAGCGCGCAGATGATCAGCAATTATTCTCATAGATTTTTTATTATCTTCATATTTCTTTTTTGTAACTTTTTCAATTTCTTTGATTACTGGCAAGAACAGCTCAGTTTGATAATTATCATCCAGACAATTAAGTACTGCTAAAGTTCTTTCTACTCCTCCGCCAAAATCGATACTTCTCTTTTTTAGCGGTTTAAAGTATCCTTCCTTAGTTTTTTCAAACTCAATCAGGACATCATTACCAAGTTCTACCCAGGTATTGTCTTCCGGATCAAATCTTTTTGGAGGTTTATTTCTCCCAGACCAATAATACATTTCAGTGTTTGGTCCACAAGGACCGGTCTCTCCAGCAGGACCCCACCAATTATCTTTCTTACCTAAAAAAGCAATTCGTTCTTTTGGTATCCCCAAATTTAGCCAAGTTTTAGCTGACTCTTCATCTTTAGGTGAATCTTTATTCCCTTCAAAACAAGTTACAGCTAGATGAGATAATGGCAATTTAAGAACTTTTGTTAAGAATTCAAATGAAAATTCAATTGCTTCTTTCTTAAAATAATCGCCGAAACTCCAGTTACCCATCATCTCAAAATAAGTGTGGTGAACTGGATCTCCTACTTCATCAATATCAACAGTCCTTAAACATTTTTGAACATTAACTATCCTTTTACCTAAAGGATGTTCTTGTCCTAAGAAAAAGGGAACCATTGGCTGCATTCCAGCTGTTGTAAACAAGACAGTAGGATCATGTTCTGGTATCAAAGGAGCAGAATCAACTACTGCATGCCCTTTACTCTTAAAAAATTCTAAATATTTCTTTTTCAGCTCTTTGGCTTTCATAAGCAATAAGAAAAGAGATTGGTTTTATATATTTTTAGTCAGAATTGGTCTCATTCAACTACCTTGTTCAACTTTTTAACAATCTTTTCAATCTCTTCATCACTCTTACCATGTGCTTTAAGTCCTTCTTCAAGAGATTCAAAATGAGCTGCAGCACAGCCTAAACAATGAACTCCTTCTTCAAAGAGAATTTCAGCCGTCTTTGGATATTTTCCAACCATTTCATTGATGTTTATTTCTTTTGTAATTGCCATGTTGTTTTAATTTTGTTCTTTTTTTATAATTTTTTTGGTTAAATTAATAACTACGCACAAGTGGTAAAATATGAAAAGATTTATAAAGAAAATACTTTATTTAATTATAAAATGCATTCAAAAAGAATAACCGGACTGGCAGCTTTAGTCTTAAGCAGCTGCAATAGTGAAGTTGAAATTCCTAAACCGTTGAACTTATTTGATGAAGATAGAATCGAAATAGTAGATTATCAAGAATTCAGCCAGCAAAGAAAGCCACTTACTGAAGAAGATTTACATGATGGATCACTTCCTTTGCCTTCTTATACTAATGAAATAAAAATAACTCCTAATTTAAATTTTTCAAAGAAAAATAAGAATTTAGCTGCTTATATTCCCGTAAAACCTATCGAAGAAAAAATCAATGCACTTCCTGAAGAAAAAAAAGTTGAGAATAGTGAAGATAAACAAGAAAAACCATATATTATATCTCCAGACATAGATAGTAATCAGTTTGATTTAAATCCAAATGCAGACTTGTTAGCTCAGTTATTACCAGAATTAGAAAGAAAAGAACCTCCTGCAGATTCTCAAAACCCTAATTTTAATATTCTTAGCAGTCTTCATAGTAGCCCTGATCCCGACCTTAATTTGTTAATCAACTGTTCTTGTCAGCCGTTGAAAAGAGAGGAGCAAGGATACTTTTATGACGGCTCTGGAAGAATCTATAAGTTAAAATAAAAATCATAAAAATGAAAAACACACTTACAAGCATTGTCGGTAAAAGCTTAACAGTTCTTGGTTTAGCAAGTGCTGTTTCATTAAATTCTGGCTGCATAATCACTTTCCAATCGCCATTAAACTTAGAAGCAAGATTAGCAGAAGAACAGCCACCAAAACACTTAAGTGTTAGTAGGAGATACGATACTACTGCTCACCAATTTTTAGATTTAGAAAGTGAACTGGGAGCAACTGATGATGATTACATAGTATTAGATGATGTAATTGATAAAGCCAAGGAAGCGATTAGGGAATTAAAATTAGAAAAGCCTGTAGCTGATTATGATAATTATGAGGCTCTTAGTGTTTTAAAGGCAATCGATAAAACTCTTAAAAGAGAAGGCTTTTCATACAAAAAAAATCTTCTCTTAAATGAAGGCTTAAAAACAAAAAAGATTGATTGTGATAATACTTCAATGATTTATTTAGCAATCGGCGAAGAATTAAACTTGCCATTAAAAATGGTTCTTGCTCCAAGACATTCTTTCATTAGATGGCATTTCAGTGATGGATATTTTAATTGGGAAACGACCATAGGCAAAAATGTAATTAGAAATGTGTATGTCTCCAACCTTAACATCTCTGAGCAGGCAATAAATAATGGTCTTTATTTAAAGAGTTTAGATAAAAAAGAAGTATTAGCAATCCAACATTTTAATATAGGCACTATTTGGCTTGAAAAAAATGATTACGAGAAAGCTGCCCAAAATTTTAATGAAGCACTTATTTTAAATCCAAAGCTTACTCCAGCGTATAATAATTTAGGCATCACTTGGTATTCGATAGACAATCCAGAAAAAGCTATTCAGAAATATGATTTAGCTATTGAATTTGATCCAAACTGTCTTGAAGCATATGCAAACAAATGGATTGCCCTAACTACACTAGGGCGGTTCACAGACGCAAATAATGTCATGAATAAAGTTGATAAATTAGGAATTAATAATAGACCTGATCTCAGACAATTAATCGAACATCTCAGCGAAGATAAAAGTATACTAAGACCAGTAAAAAGAGATTGGCCAAGTGTTTTATAATTTTCAAAACTCCCACAAATTTTTCTGTTTTTTATTCTCACTAATCACAGAAGCAATCACTTTAAAATCATTCTTCATCTGCTCAAACATCTGTGGATTTCTTCCAGAATATAAGTAAGAAGCCGGATGTATTACTGGAACTACTTTGACCTCTTTCTCATTAATAAAAACAGAAAATATCTTTCCCTTTAACGATTTTATTCCCGTTTTTCCCAATATCCTTTCAGTAGCAAAATTGCCAATCGTAACAATAACTTTTGGATTCATGATAAAAATCAGCTTATCTAACCTTTCCCGGCAATTACTTACTTCTTCTTTAGCCGGATTACGATTATTCTCAGGACGGCAAAGTATAGTATTAGTGATAAAAATATCTTCTCTAGACAAGCTAACAGAATTTAACAATTCATTTAACACTTTCCCAGACATTCCGCAGAAAGGAATTCCTTCTTTATCTTCATTAAATCCTGGCGCTTCTCCGATGAATAAAACATCTGCTTGCGGATTACCTGAACCAAACACAACTTGTGATCTTGATTTACATAGCTGATCGCATTTAGTACATTTAAAATACTCTTCTTTTAATCTATCAAAAGACATTAAAAAAAATTAATCTCATTAAGCTTAAATAATTTATGTTCATCCACAATAATATTTTTATATTACAATGATTTTGAGTTTTTTATGGATTATGAAAAATATAAGATAAAAGAATATGATTTATGGGACCTTTATTTACATGTCAATCAATTTCCTTATTTAGGAAGATCTTATGCCTGAGCTAAAAAAGAAAAAGCAAAAAAAGTCATCGATATGTCTCTTGATGAAAGAAATGAATTGTTTGATGTCATATTATCAGAATGGAATGGAGCGGTAAAGAAGCTATTCAGCCATGATTGGCCAAATATTTCATGTCTTGGGAATACTTCTCCCCATCTCCACTGGCACCTGATTCCAAGATATTATTCGCCAAGAAACTGTTACGGTATCGAATTTATCGATCCTAATCCTAAAGGGAACTATTCACCTTATCCTAAAAAAGATTTATCACCAGAAATATTAATGAAAATCAAAGAAGAAATTAAAATTAATATTTGAGAATTATCCTAAATAAAAACGTAATTCTCAATTTTTATGATTCCTTTTTAGAATACTCAACATACGAACACTTACCACAAACAATCCTATCTTTATGCTTAGCCATAAACATTCCCGGACCACATTTAGGACAGAACCTGTTCTTTCGTTCAATCTTCTCTCCAGAAACATTGTATAAAGCACCGAGCTTTTTACCTTCTTTCTTTACTTTACCTTTCTTTCCTTTGTCGTCCTTCTTAGCTCCGCCTTTCTTCTTAGCCATGTTTATTGCTCACCCTCTTTAGTTTCTTCTTTAGGAGCTTCTTCAGCAGCTTTCTTCTTTTCTTCTTCTGCCTTTTTTCTTTCTGCTTCAGCTTTCTTCTTTTCTTCTTCTATCTTTTTCTTAATATGTTTAGTAACCATCTCAGCTTTAACAAGGGCTTCCTTAGTATCATAAACAAAAGCTAGAAAACTTGCTTCCTGAAGACTAAATTTGTTATGAATTTTCTTAACAACAACTAAAGCCATATCTACTTTAAATTCTTTAGCTAAAGATTCAGTTAATTGTTTATTGCTAGGTGTAACCCCTTCAAAACTAATCGTCCCGCTTACTTCTTTCCTTCCTAATAACTTATTTTCATTTTTCTCATTAATTGTTACTTTCATTATGATTCACCATCAACGGACTTTTATTGCATATTCGCCTTTTACTTTTATACTTAATTTTTGTGCGATTGAAGATCTTTTAACATCAGTAATATATATTCTTCCCTGCCAGCTTGTAGTAAAATTAGAAGAACCACAGGAAGGACAACTATCCCCTTCAACAAACAATTTACATTTTTTGCATGCTTTCTTTTTTGCCATTTTATTTTTATGTTTTTTGGATTTGTTTAAATCTATTTTTATCAATAAGGATTTTTAATCAATTATTTAGCTTCTTTCTTAGCAGCCTCTTCCATCTGTTGCTGTTCTAACCATTCAAGCTTTCCAAGCCCTTCCTGACGCATGCTTAAACCGATCTTAGGATTATTAAGATCCTTATAGCTGACAGCGATAATTCTTGCTTTACATCTATCATTAACCTTTAAACTCTGGTTAGTTTTCTTTCCCTGTAAAACTTTCTCCTTGCTAAATGAGACAAAATCGTCCATGCTTTGTGAAATATGCACCATCCCCTCTATACCACCCAAATCGACGAATGCACCAAAATCGGTGATATCTCTTATTCTTCCATAGACTAATTCGTTCAGTTCAGGTTTAAATGTCAACAATTCAAACTCAGTTTCATAGAAACCAGCCCCATCACCAGGAACTATAACGCCTTCTTTTATCTCTCCGATATCAACAACATTAAGCACAAAACCAAACTCTTTAGACACATAATTTTCATAAGTAGATTTAATATTTTTCAATACTGCCTCCTTCTTTGTAGTATTAAACATGTTTGGAGGTACCCTGATATAATCTTTTACTTTTATATTATAGAACATTTTTCTGTTTATTTTAGGTTTTTGTTTATAAAAGTTTCTAAAATAAATGAGTTAATTTTCATAACTGCACTTATTGATATTTAACGGCTCTGTAAAAACCCCTGCCAAATGGCAAGTGAGCACAAGACTATTCGTGAGACAAGCCATACCCTCTTCTTCGGAAATAACTTCAACTTTGGAGCAATTAGCTAATCAAAAGAGGGTGCGAACGGAAGGGTTTCTACAAAGCCATATTTAACAAAATCTTTATAAACACTCAAAAAGTATCCTTTTCATGGATTTAAAAGAGCTAAAAAAAGAGACCCAAAAATTAGATAATATAAAAGAAGATATAGAAAATTTTCAGGAAAATTGGGTAAAAGTAATAAAATCAAATACAAACAAGAAGTTTCCTTTCTTAAAGAATATTTCTGCAGATGTAAAAAAAGAAATAAACACGATGATTTCTGAATTACAAAACAATATAAATCAAATCAAGTATGATCAAGCCATCAACGAGAAATTAAGACAATATTCATACTATCTGATAGAACTAAAGTTGACAACATTAAATGGAAATAAAAGTAAATCCCAGTTCATAACAAACCAATTAATTAATGACGACTTTTTCAAATTACAGAACACGATCAATGACATCAAATTATTTGAAGAGAATGTTAAAAAACTCTCTGGACAATATGATGAGATCAACATGCTTCTGCAAAAAGAATTATCTTTAGATGAAGCGTTATATTTTATGGAACACTCTCATAAGATTTACCTGAATAATTTAATCAAAACTTCACAGAAACAAAAAAATATTGTCCGCCATTTAGGAAGACACTTCATATCATTAGCAAAAGAGACTGGTTTAGTACATAAACAAATAAACTCAAACAAGTAGATTAATTGGTTGGAAAATATATAAGACAATATAAACAAAATAATAATTAATATATAACAACAAAACAATTATTTGAAATAAGAATAATTTAAGATGATAGATTTTAACATAATTATCGGAATAATTGGAATGAGTTTAATATTGATTGCTTTTGTTCTAGATGAATTTTATAAAGAATTCAATTCTAATTCAATAAAGTATAATATGATAAATATTGCTGGTTCCGGCTTCTTGATGTTTTATGCTTATACTATCAAAGGCTGGCCGTTTTTTATTCTTAATTCTGTCTGGTTTATCACCGCTATTATCAAGATTATTAAATTGATAAAAAATTAGTTTCTTATAAATATGCATAATTTATTAAGAAAATTAATCATTAAAATTGACAGGCCCCTTAAACCCTGCTGCCATTATAATATCAGTTAATATCTTTCTTTTATTTTCATCTCTTGGTACTGGCTGGCAATTTACAGCAATTTCTCCAAGATACGACCTATATCTATTTGAACAAACATAACCAGGTACAATTACAAAATATGTAAACGGCTCTTTTATTCTCTTTTTCTGCCAGACTAATAATTCTACATTTTCAATCGAAGAAAATTCTATACCTTCATCCTGCCATGAATCCTCACTATATTCAACAAGTAAAAATTCTTCTCTGATGATCTCAGAAGGCACCTTATTTTGAATAAACATCCTTTTGTTTAATACTGCATCATTTATGTTTTCCATACTTTGATTGTGCAAAATATATGCTTTAAAATATTGTTCCATGAGATAACTTCTAGACAGTAGTACTTATTTAAATTTTGCGGTGCAATGGGCGTGATTGTAGTATCACGTTTTTAGTTCGCATATAATACTTCACTTTGGTGAAGTCTGATGTATGAACTGAATTTTAAGAAAAGAGTATGGATTGTTAAACAGCACTTAAGAGGAATCTCAACTTCAAAAGTAGCACTCAGCCAATC
>JAHJGQ010000085.1 GCA_018824365.1 Nanobdellota archaeon
GAAACCCCTGCCAAATGGCAAGTGAGCACAAGACTATTCGTAAGACAAGCCATGCCATCTTCTTCGAAAATTACTTCAACTTTGGAGCGATTGGCTAATCGAAAGATGGTGCGAACGTAAGGGTTTCTACAGAGCCTATTTCTTAAATAATTAAAATTATGCTGCATACTTAACTATGGTATTTATGTTCTATTTCTTTTAGTCTTGTTTTTGCTTTTTGAAGGGAAATTCGTCTTTCCATCCTGTACTTTGTCAAATCCCGAGCAATAGAAAAAAAACCTGAATCCAGATGATTGTTATGTTGTTTCTGAATTAGTGTATTATTATTATTATTATCTGGAAAAAGTTGTCTTGCTGAATCTTTATATTCTATATTAATCCTTTCAATCAAGTCAATATCTTTTTGATGAGCTTCATGCAATTTTCTGATCGGCTCGTTTTCTGCTAGATCTACCTGTCCACACATTTTAATTTTAATCAGATACTCTTCTAGAAATCTGTCCGTCTCGGGGTTTTGTTGTAATAGTCCTTCTTGTATTCCAAGATAATCGCTGAGGGCATGTACTAATATTCTTCCTAAACTATAATGGTTACTTTCAATCTCTTTATCAAAACGTCGGCTTTTCATCAAATTTTGATTTATCTCTCCATCGGCATAACCAGCTATAGCGCAAGCTGCAAAATAAGGGATTAAAGATTCAGGTTCACAGTGAACATAATCAAACTCATAAAAATCAGAAGGCATTCTTTTGACGTCATCGACATATATTTTTTTTGAAAGAATAGCTTTACCAGTTTTATTATCATAATTAATTGCCAGATAGATTTGTTCATTTTTATGTGTCTCTTCAAGATGATCTAATATCTTAAGAAGGTTTTCTGCTAATTTTAAATTGAAATCTTTTTGATTTTCCGGTTTTAAATTAAAGTATACTTTCTCTTCGTCAATATTGCATCGTAAGTTTTTCTTAACCGTGCATTCTCTTGATTCATCATCAAATCCAATTTCATAGATGTGTGCTCTTTCTGTACGAACTTTTGTAAGTTCTTCTATGAAATTAAATATCCACTGGTTAAACATTCTTGCTTCTTCATTTTTATGGCGAAGCTCCTGAAGCTCTTCACTATTCCAGAGCATCAGTTTAGGAATTATCCTGTTTTGGTCTTCTGCTGATTGCAATAAAGAATTATAATCTCTTTTAGGATCATTACCAATCGGAACGTCTAAGCACTTGCCTAAAAATTCCATCAAGCATCTTCCTAATGAATAAATATCGCCCTGCATTTCATCATCTGCTCTGATAAGTTCTTCTTTGTTCATGAATGATCTTGTATAATACCATAAAAACAATGCTTCTGGTTCGGTTGTATGGGGAGTAAAAGCGATGTTTGGATTTCTACGGGCTTCTTCATCTGTAAGTGTTGTTCCAAAGTCAATTAATTTACATTCAAGACTCCCATCATTTTTAGTTTTTAGCATGAGATTATCTAGTTTCAAATCACGGTATACAACTTTTTTTTCATTTAATGTATTAACAATCTGCAGAAGACTTTTTGTTACAAGATAAAGGCAGTCATTCATATACTCTGATGCCTGTCCATTTTTTATGGCTTTGTTATGTCTACGCAAATAATTATCTAACATTTCTTCAATAGTTACATCGCAATGTTCCATGACGATTGCTTTTTTTATCTCTCCTCTGATCTTTAATATCTGATTGCTATAGCCTCTGCTCTGTACAAAACCGGGCAGTCCTCTAAATTCTTTTAACCATCTTGCTTCTCTTTTCAATTCTTCTTCCATACTATCATCTTTAGCAACCTTGATAACTTGTATCTCATGATAATAAAGATGATAAGTCAAGTATAATTTTCCCATTCCACTTTCTGCCAGTTGACCTAAGAATATCCTGGATATGCCTCCATCAATAATAGGAGTTTCACTTGAATGGTAAAGTATTTTTTCTAATTTTCTTATTGGTTCTTCCGGAAGCAGCATTGCCCAATCTTTTTGCCGTTTTGCTTCTTCAAGAGCGGATGAAAGTCCTCTGCTAGAAAATGAATTATTTTCTACAGACATAGCTAAAAACTTAAATCTATTATTTTCTGAATTTCTAACTAATAATTTTTCATAAGTAAAACGGATTAGTTCTTCGTCATCAAGTCTTGCCCATCCTTGAGCAGGAATGTGTGCAGCTAACTCGTATCTGTTCTCTTTCAATAAATCCTCTAAATCTTTAGATCTGCTTTCCATCTTAATATTTTTATAGCAATAGCTAAACAATGATAATATCCTGTAGAAGCATATATTTTATAAACATTTTTGTTTTTTTCTCACTTACTAATAGTTAATAATCTGATTACAAAAGATTTAAATATGATGAAATACGATATTAATTAGATGCAATACAAGACAAATAATTCTAACTATAGTACGAATAGTTATTTTACTTCTAGTTCTAAAATTAGTTATTCTAGTTCAACGACTTATGGCAGATCAAAAATAGGTTGTACATGTAATGGACAAGGTTGTAGAAACACCTGCCGTTAAGATATTTCTTTTATTAGTTTAGAATAAGATAATGGATTCACATCTTCAGGTCTGTCAGAAGGATGGCTTCTTCGACAATAACCTGGTCTAGCCATTTTGATAATATTTTCAGTAAGTTCTGCTCCTAGTTTAATATGCCATTTCTGTACTTTAACGGTATAAGGAGAGAAAGTTAAGACATGTTCAATATTGGTATTCATTGCAATATGGTTGATAGCAAATTGAAGAGTTTTTGATCCATAACCTTTTGTTGAAGTGATGTCCACAAGGACAAGAATTTCATGTTTTCCTTTAGCATAAAATGAATCTTCGGTAGATATCCATAAACCTTGGTTAGTTAATCTATCGTAGGTTGCATCTGTTGGGATTTCTATTTTATCATTACGGATCAACATCGTTTCAAGAATTGAGATAGGTTTATTATCATAATTATTATCATTGTTGTTATTTTCATCATTCTTTTTCTTTTTATTATCATAACCAACTACAAATAATTGGCCGCTTCTGAATCTATTCAAAAGAATTTGGGGATTTCTAATCATCTTAAAAGACCCCCAAGCATCATTTAGCATCATAGTCAGTTTTTCTAAATCTTTTCCTGTAATCTTTTTAGTGATTTCTTCTCCGGTTCTGAATTCTATTGCCATTTAAGATAAAAATTATTATAATTTTAAAAACGTTTCCACTCTCAAGTAACATAAATTTTATAAGGGGATATTTAATATTGCATCGAAAATGGAATTATCTGAAATTATCAATGGGATGAATCTATGCATTTCAGCAGGTTTTTTTATAGGAATCAATGTCGTTACTTATCAAGATACAAAGCGATGGTTTAAGACTCATCGGATAGATTCTTCTTGGTATCAGAATGAAGAAGTGAAAAGTGAATATGTTGATGAAGTAATCAAAATGCTTGGTTATCCTGGCACATATCTTGCTCACAGATTGTACTCTCCTAAAAAATAAAAAAAGCGCCAGCGCCC
>JAHJGQ010000086.1 GCA_018824365.1 Nanobdellota archaeon
AAAGGACATCTTTGGAGTGCTGGTGGGTGTGCAACAACAGTCGGCTACAATGACTTTGATACAGTTAAGAATTATATTATGAACCAAGCGGAACATCACGCACTAGCTTAGCATCTCAGCATGGATACCCCATCGTTTACGGTGGGGAGGAGGTCATAACTATTCAATATATTCTTATCTCCTTCAAGAACAATTTTCTGTTGCTTTCACTAATTTTGCTGTGAACTTAACGCTCTTGATAGATGGATGGGTAATTATACCACTAGTTTGTCCTTCGTTTAATGTAAAAATTTGTTCTTCAAGAACTTTTCCCATACTTTTCTTAATGAATTTTATCGGCACTAATGGTTTTTCTCCTTTACAATAATTGGGAGTAGTCATCAACTTCCATTCTAAAGCTCCGGCATAACTATAACTTCCCTGACCTAAAGACAAAGTGTAAGTTTCCTTATCGCTAGTAATTAATTCTACTTCAGTGATCTTACAAGTATCTGTACAATCAGTTTTGTAAAGATCAGATATCTTCCCACATTTAGAATTTATACAAAGTAGACCTTCAGTACACTCACTATTTTTTGTGCATGGGATTGCTTCTTCTACTTTTGGTTCTTTTATTTCTTCTACGTCTTCCGGTTGTTCTTCAATTATTACTTCTTCAATGGGCTGTTTAATCTCTTCTTGGACTGCTGTAACATCTTCTGGATTGATTGGAGTTTTA
Organism: Nanobdellota archaeon; assembly: GCA_018824365.1. Lineage (GTDB taxonomy): Archaea > Nanobdellota > Nanobdellia > Woesearchaeales > GW2011-AR9 > JAHJGQ01. The sequence goes on from JAHJGQ010000086.1 coordinate 719, forward strand.
CAACCTAAAATCAGAGCAATTAATAATATAAATATAGATAAGCTAAATATTTTTCTAATCATTAAAGTTATAATTTCTTTTTATTATATAAATTTTGTTATGTGTTGGGCTCTGTAGAAACTCTTCCGTTCGCACCCTCTTTTGATTAGCTAATTGCTCCAAAGTTGAAGTGATTTCCGAAGAAGAAGGCATGGCTTGTCTCACGAATAGTCTTGTGCTCACTCGCCATTTGGCAGGGGTTTCTACAAAGCCTATATGTTGAGTTTTTATAAATTTTTATCTAAACTTATCCCTGCTTGCTTAGATGTAAATTAGAAGAAATGCGAGAGCCGGGATTTGAACCCGGGTCACAGCCTTGGCAAGGCCGTATGCTAGGCCACTATACCACTCTCGCGATTTAAAATATAAAATAGACAAAAAAGAAGACCATTAATAAAGTTTTTCGTTTTTTGAACTATCATGAAATAATTATAAAATAATAATGACCAAATCATAAAAAAATAATTTAATTGAAATTATTCAATCTATTCTTTTGCCATTACAAACACGGCTCTTAGTGCAACAATTATCGTTGCTGGAACGAATAATGTTAAAATTCCTTTGAGAATGTTAACGATCACTGGAGCAACAACATCAAATATACCTACTTCTATGCCTAAGAAAGAAACCAATACTAGTATCATGCCGCTGGTTAGGAAAGCAGACACTTCTTTTGTTGTTACATTCAATAATCCAACGACTATACCTATAAGAAATACTGCCCAGAGCATCTGTTGTTGATAAGTACTGGTGAAACCTAGTCCAAGTAAAACAGCCAGGATTATTCCAATCAAAAATGACCATTTACCAAGAAGATTACTTTTCTCTCTACTTTTTTTTGCCATCTGAATATCACCTCTTGTTTTTAGTAAATACTTCTGTTATTTATTATTTCTGTTTTTTTTGTTCTATCAACAAGCAAAAACTTAATAAACAAAATGAAAATTTAGTAATAAGTTATCTATCCCCCCTTAGTTTAGTGGCTAGAACGCTCGGCTGTAGAAACTCTTTTGATTTGTCTTTAAGACTGGAATGATTAAGAGTCAGCCGTTACCGAGAGATCCCCGGTTCAAATCCGGGAGGGGGGACTCAGGAGAAGGAATTGCGTTTTATTCCTTCTTTTTTATCTTTTTCTCTATTTTTTTTGCTGATTTTTATAAGTATAATGCTGTAAGTATTGTGAATATAAAAATCATAAAATAAAAATCATAAAAAATTTCATCTTTATAACTAAATAAACCATATACTTTTTTTCGGTTTTTCTAATAATTTACCGCAACTTTTATAAGTAAACCCTAGTTTTAGCTGAGAAATGACAGGGAATCTTCTACATCTAACAATCTAAAATTGATAAATTGTAGATAGTTCTCTGTCAAAAAAAGATGCCCTGGTAGTGTAGTTCGGCCTAGCATGAAGCCCTGTCGGAAACTTTTACGAAAAGTTTCATCAAAAGAAATCCTTCGAAAAGTTTTTAGAAAGGCTTCGACCCGGGTTCAAATGTGGTTGTGGTGTATTACAATAAAAAACAATAAAAAAAATCACAATCAAAGAAAATCCCGGCCAGGGCGTTTGACTTGGCTAGATTATCGATTTAGCCTTGTCCATAAAGGGCCGGTAGCTTAGCTTGGTAGAGCGCTTGACTTTTAACATAGGAAAGCAATGAGCTTCCAAAAAGAAAGCTATCAAGCGGTCGAGGGTTCAAATGAGCGATGTGTAGATTATCATAATCCAGTCACTCGCTCTGATCGTCCCTTCCGGCCCGTTTATAATCATCGATTTCGTAAACAAATAAAATACGAGAAAAATAAAAAAACAAAAAAAACAAAATGGCTTTTGACGTTACTAAACATACATTGGTAAGTAAACACTTAAAAGTAAGTGACACTGAGAAAGAGAGTGTGTTTAAGCAGTATAATATCAATTCTAAGGATTTGCCGAAAATACTTAAAGATGATATTGCAATAGCCCACCTTAATCTTAAAGTGGGAGATTTGGTTAAGATTGAAAGAGTTAGTAAGACTGCGGGTATTGCAGTTTATTATAGGGTGATAATTGAAGGTTGATATGAGAAAAGGTCTTAATACCCTATCTCAAATTAATAAGGTGATTTTTAATGAATAGGTCAATACTAATCAAAAAATATTTTGAAGAGAAAAAGTTTGTAGAAAGTAACATCCAATCATTTAATAATTTGATAAGCCGAGGATTACAAGAAGTAATTGAAGAGAATAAAGAAGCTGAACCGGCAATAATTCCTCACAATATAGAGAAATTCAAGATTCGTTTTGGCAGAATGACTGTTGGAAAACCTGAAATAACCGAAGCTGATGGAAGTAAAAGACCAATCTATCCAATGGAAGCTAGATTGAGAAAGATTTCTTATTCTGCTCCAATAAATCTGGAGATCAGTACCTATATCAATGATGTACAGAGAGAAAACTTTATTGCAGAAGTAGGTAAGATTCCCATCATGCTGAGAAGTAAGTATTGTCATCTTCATGGTTTAAGCAATGAAGATTTGATAAAGAAAGGTGAAGATTCAACCGATCCTGGCGGATATTTTATCATTAATGGGACTGAAAAAGTAATAGTCACAGTAGAAGATTTAGCAGGCAATAACTTTATGGTTGAAGAGAACGCAGGCAGCTTCAATGGCCGTTTTTTTGCTACCAAAGGTTCTTATAAAATCCCTCACACATTCGAGATGAAAAAAGACGGAATTTATTATATGACTTTCACTCGTGTAAAAAGTATGCCTATCATTGTTGTACTTAAAGCATTAGGTCTTGTTAAAGATGAGGAAATCATGAAAGCAATCTCTACAGAGAAGAACTATGAGGAAATTATTCTAAATCTGTTTGAGTTTGTAGATATTAAAACTCAGGATGATGCTATTGATTATATAGCAAAAAGGATTGGTGTTGCTCAAGCAAGAGATGTACGTATGGACCGTACTAAAGAAATAATCGATAAATATCTTTTACCAAATATAGGTATCGATTCTTCAACAAGGCATGTAAAAGCGCAAAATGTATGTAAGATGTTGAAGAAATTTATTGATGTAAGCAATGGAAACCGCCCTGTTGATGATAAAGACCATTATATGAACAAAAGATTAAGGATGAGCGGCGACCTATTGATAGATTTATTTAGGGTTAATTTTAAAATCTTAGTTGGAGATATCCTTTATAATTTTCAGAGAATAATTAAAAGAGGCAAGCTGCCTTCAATAAGAGTGATAATCAGAGGAAAACTATTGACTTCAAGGTTATATTCTTCAATGGCAACCGGAGAGTGGGTTGGAGGAAGACAAGGTATATCTCAAAGGATGAGCAGAACAAACTTCTTAGATATGATCTCTCATCTTCAGAGAGTTGTTAGTCCTTTATCTACATCTCAAGAAAATTTTGCAGCAAGGGCATTGCATTGTACGCATATTGGCAGGTTATGTCCAATCGAAACTCCTGAGGGAACAAATATCGGTTTAAGAAAAAATTTAGCAATGTTATGTTCAATATCACAAAGTACTGATGAAGAGAAATTATTGGAGCAAATAAAAAACTTAGGTTTAAACCTATCTGTTTGATGTGTTAAAAATGGCAGAAATCTATCTTAATTCAAAATATATAGGCATTGTTGATGATGCAAATCGTTTCGTAGAGGATTTCAAAGATTTAAGAAGGAAAGGAAACCTATCAGAAGAGATTAACATCTATCACGACGGCACTTCTAATGAAGTTTGCATCTTTAGTGATGAAGGTAGAGCTAGAAGGCCTTTAATAATAGTTAAGGAAAGTAAATCATTATTAACAGAGAAACATCTTCAACAATTAGAAAATAATGAAATTACTTGGTTTGATCTGATCCGACAGGGCGTAATAGAATATCTTGATGCTTCTGAAGAGGAAAATGCTCTTGTAGCTTATTCTGAAAATGATTTAACTGTCGAACATACTCATCTAGAAATTACTCCAAGTGCAATCATTGGAATTACAACCGCTTTAGTTCCTTTTGGTAATTATAACCAATCTTCACGCTTGATTATAGGAAGTAAAAATCAGAAACAGTCTCTTGGTTTTTACGCTGCTAATTTTCATCTAAGGATGGATATGGATTCAAATATTCTTCATTATCCTCAATTTCCTATTGTAAAAACAGAAGTTCATGATGTTATAGATTACGATCAGCACCCTTCTGGGCAAAACATGGTTGTAGCAGTAATGTGTTATGATGGTTATAACATGGAAGATGGTGTAATACTAGGCAAAGCTTCTGTAGAAAGAGGTTTAGCTCGAAGTACTTATTTTAGGCCGGTAGAAGCTCAAGAGCTGCGATATTCAGGCGGTCTTATAGATGAAATCTCTGTTCCGGATAAAGATGTGAAAGGATATAGAAGCGAGCATGATTATCGTTTTTTAGAAGGTGATGGAATTGTTTATCCTGAAGCAAAAGTCAATGAAGGGGACGTAGTTATTGGAAGAACATCTCCTCCAAGATTCTTAAGTAGTATGGATGAATATAATTTATCAGCTGCAATCCGTCGTGAAAGCTCAATTAACTTAAAGCATGGAGAGAAAGGTGTCGCTGATTTTGTGATTGTTACAGAAAATGAAGAAGGTAATAAGCTTGTTCAAGTACGATTAAGAGATGAACGAATACCGGAAATAGGTGATAAATTTACCAGCCGACACGGACAGAAAGGAGTTACTGGTATTTTGGTGCCACCACAAGATCTGCCTTTTTCAGAGACCGGTATTATTCCAGATTTGATTTTCACTCCACATGGTGTATCCTCAAGGATGACTGTATCACATCTTATTGAACTTCTTGGAGGCAAAGTAGGTGCTTTATCTGGCCGACTTGTTGATGGAACTTTATTTCAAGGAGATAAAGAAGAATCGTTGAGAAAAGAATTATTAAATGTTGGATTCAGGGAAGATGGTACTGAAGTTTTCTATGATGGGCGAACTGGAAAAAGAATGATTGCTAAGATCTTTGTTGGTAATATGTATTATTTAAGATTGAGGCATATGGTTGCAAATAAAATGCAGTCCAGAGCAAGGGGTCCAATTCAATTACTTACAAGGCAGCCTACAGAGGGAAAAGCTAAGGAAGGGGGATTAAGGTTAGGTGAGATGGAGAAAGACACTTTTATCGCGCATGGTGCTACTCTATTATTGAAAGAAAGATTTGATTCTGATAAAACTGTTATACCTGTATGTGAAAAATCAGGATTGATGGGTTATTTTGATGCAAGAAAAGGCGGAATGGCCATGTCTCCTATCTATGGAGATAACTCAGAAATGTCAAATGTTGAGATGAGTTATGCATTTAAGTTACTATTAGATGAGATTAGAACTCTGGGAATTTATACTAAGCTTGATTTAAGGAGTAAATATTGAGGTCTATGATTAAAAATGATTAATAGCGTACATAAAAAAATTAATAGTATTGTCTTTTCAATTTTTTCGCCTAAGCAGATTATAGATTCAGTGTCAGCAAAGATTGTCACACCAGAACTATATGATCGAGAAGGTTATCCTGTTGACGGCGGTTTGATGGATCTTCGTCTAGGAGTAATTGATCCAGGTCTTAGATGTAAGACTTGTAATCAAAAACTAAAAGAATGTCCCGGTCATTTTGGTTATATTGAATTAGCTAGACCAGTTATTCACATCAAGTTTGTCCGGCAGATTCTTGATCTTCTGAGATCAACATGCAGATCTTGTGGAAGAGTTCTTATACCTGATGAAAAAGTAAAGCGCTACGTCAGTATGCTCAATAAGATCAGTGATGATGAAGATGCTGAAGAAAGAAGAAAAAAAGTTAAAGAAATAATCTCTAAATATAAAGCTAAAGATAAATGTCCTCATTGTAATTCTAAGCAAGAAAAAATAAAGATTGAAAAACCATATAACTATTATGAAGGCGATGTTCGTTTAAGTCCGATAGAAGTAAGAGCCAGATTGGAAAAGGTACACGAAGAAGATTTAGTTATATTTGGTTTCAGTTCAAGTAATTTCAGACCTGAATGGATGATTATTACAATCATGCAGATTCCACCAGTAACTATGAGGCCTAGCATAACTTTGGAGTCTGGTGAAAGAAGTGAGGACGATTTAACGCATAAGTTAGGTGACATTGTCCGGATCAACCAACGTCTTTTTGAAAATATCAATGCAGGAGCTCCTGAAGTCATTATTGAAGATCTTTGGGATCTATTACAATATCATATTACTACGTTCTTTGACAATGAAGTTTCGCAATTGCCTCCAGCACGACATAGGGGCGGACAACCCCTAAAAACGTTAACTGAAAGGATCAAGAGTAAAGAAGGACGTATAAGGCATAACTTAGCTGGAAAAAGAACTGATTTTTCTGCAAGAACAGTTATTAGTCCTGATCCTCTGATTGGTCTTAATGAAGTGGGTGTACCTCAAAGTATGGCTATGCATCTTACTGTTCCTGAAAGGGTTACTGAATGGAATAAAGAATATTTAAGAAAAAAAATAGAGAATGGTCCTAAGAAATATCCTGGTGCTAATTATGTTATTAAGTCTGATGGAAGAAGAAAAACAATTACTGATGAAACTAAAGAAGAGATCCTGGGAGAATTAGAAGAGGGATATGTTGTAGATAGGCATCTTGTAGATGGGGACATCGCTTTGTTTAACAGGCAGCCTTCATTGCATAGGATGAGTATGATGTGTCATATTGTAAAAGTTCTGCCAGGAAAAACTTTCCGTTTAAATCCTGCAGTATGTAATCCATATAACGCAGACTTTGATGGTGACGAGATGAACTTACATATTCCCCAAAATGAAGAGGCGCGTGCAGAAGCTAAAATCCTTATGTTAGTTGAAACACAAATCATCAGTCCTAGATATGGGTTAAGTGTTGTTGGCTGCATCCATGATGCTATTACTGGAAATTATCTCTTGACTAAAGAACTGGTATTTACAAGAAATGAAGCTGCTGATTTATTGTATGGCTGTGGTGTTGAAGATTTATCTTCATTACCAGATAAAGATAGAATTGATGGCAAAGAAGTTTTTTCAGTTTTATTACCTAATGATTTTAATTTTGTTGGAAAAGATAAAAGTGGCAATCAAGTTAAAATTGTTAACGGATTGCTGAAATCCGGTTTGATGGATAAATCTAATCTTGGACAAGAAAGCGGTCTGATGCTAAGAAATATTTTTGAAAAATATGGTCCAGCTTATACAGCAGATATTCTTGGTAAGATATCCAAGTTAGGGATTGCAGTTTTAGCCCGGCGTGGTTTTTCTATAGGAATCGGTGATTTGGATTTACAGAACGAAGTTTCGGAAGAGATTAGCGCTATTGTAAAGAAAGCAGAAACCGAAGCACATAAACTGATTGATAGTTTTTATGCTGGAAATCTGGAAGCATTACCTGGAAGGACAATAGCTGAAACTTTAGAATTACGTATTTTGGAAGCATTAAATAGAGCAAGAAACAAAAGTGGAGATGTTGCTATACGGCAGACTAAAGAAAGTTCTGCATTGACCATGGCTAAATGTGGTTCAAGAGGTAATCCTCTGAACATTGCTCAGATGACTGCTGTTGTCGGTCAACAAGCTTTAAGGGGCAAGAGAATTGAGGCTGGTTTTAATGGTAGAACACTTTCATATTTTAAAAAAGGCGATTTAAGCCCTAAAGCAAGAGGATTTATTAAAAATAATTTTAAGAGTGGGCTGACCCCTAATGAATTCTTCTTTGGAGCAATGACGGGAAGAGATGCTTTAATGGATACTGCATTAAGGACACCTAAATCGGGATACCTCTATAGAAGATTATCTAATGCAATGCAGGATCTTAAAGTAGCTTATGATGGTTCTGTAAGAGATGCAAGCGGTAGAGTTGTACAATTTACTTATGGTGAAGATAATTTGGATGTTTCCAAAACTAAAAATGGAGTTATTGATGTTAAAGAAATTATCCAGCAGACAATAGGTGAAAAAAAATGAAAGCTGAGCATGAAGAATTAATTGATAGCTATAAAGACAAGTTACCTTTATTGGTTATTAACGAATTAAAAGATAATATCTCTGCTTCAATTTCTAAAAGCGATATTTCAAAAATCATGGAAGTTGTTTCTTCAGCTTATAGCTCAGCAAAAATTAATCCTGGTGAATGTGTGGGTCTAGTTAGTGCCGAAAGTATTGGAGAACCAGGTACACAGATGACTCTTAACACATTCCACTTTGCAGGGGTTGCAGAGATGAACGTTACTACTGGTCTGCCAAGGATTATTGAAATTTTTGATGCACGGAAAGAAATAAAAACACCGATGATGGAAATTTTCTTACTTGATCCTCATAATAAGCTGGAAAATATTAAAAATTTTGCAACAAAGATTAAAGAGACAGTTCTAGGAGAATTGGTCTCTGAATATTCATTAAATATCTTTGAACATACTTTAACAATAAAACTTAACAAGATGTTGTTAGACGATTTTAGATTATCAGTGAATGATATGGTTAAAATTATCAAGACTAAAGTAAAAGGTTTTACTTTACAGAACAATGAAGAAGAGATTACTTTGTTGCAGAAAGGTGGTAAGCCTGAAGATGTTAAAAATTTATATAATCTTAAAGAAAAAATAAAAAGCATCAAAGTTTTAGGAGTTAAAGGTATAAAACAAGTCTTACCTGTCAGGCGCGATGATGATTATATAATCTTGACATCAGGAAGTAATCTGAAAGATATTTTATCAATGCCTGAAGTTGATGCTACAAGAACATTTAGTAATGATATTTTAGAAATTTACAATATGTTGGGAATAGAAGCAGCTAGGCAGGCTATCATTAATGAAGTTTATCGTGTGATTGAAGCACAAGGGCTGAATATTGATATAAGGCACGTAATGCTTGTAGCTGACATAATGTGTGCTAGCGGTGCTGTAAAAGGTATAACTCGATATGGTGTAGTTAAGGAAAAAGCAAGTGTTTTAGCTAGGGCTTCTTTCGAGACTCCGATAAGACATCTTATAAACGCTGCTTTAGCAGGAGAAGTTGATAATTTAACTTCAGTTGTAGAAAATGTAATGATTAATCAGCCGGTGCCTTTAGGTACAGGTTTGCCCGGCTTAGTTACAAAAATGAAATAGGTCTAATGGAAAATGGCAAAAAAAGAAGAAATTGAAACAGAGATCAAAGAATTAAAAACCAAAGTTCAGGAAGGAAAAGCGATTATTGGAAAAGATGAAGTTTTGAAATGGCTTAAAGACAAAAAATTGAATAAAGTCTTTGTAGCTAGTAATTGTCCACCTAAAATAAGGGAAGATATTGGTTACTATGCTAAACTTGCAGAAGTTCCGGTTTTGGATTTAAACTTAGATAATGAAGAATTAGGTATCTTTTGCAAAAAGAATTTTTTTGTGATGGTTTTAGGAACAATAGAGGAATAAATTGGGAAGATTAATACTTGACCAGGATGCTTTTGCTTTATCTTCTTTAATGGAAAAAATTACTCGAGTAAGAGTAAAAGACAGTTTTAAAGACGACGAAGGTATGATCTATTTCGTTGTAAACTTCGGGGATCTAGGAAAAGCTATTGGAAAAGGCGGAGTCAATATCAAAAAAGTTCAACAGGAACTTGGAAAGAAAGTAAAAATAATTGAGCATAGAAATAATGTTATAGATTTTGTAAAAAGCATAATCTATCCAATTAAAGTAGAAGAAGTGGTTGAAGAAGAAGGTGTTATATCAATCAAAGATAGCAGTAAGAAAGCAAAAAGTTTATTAATAGGTAGGGGGGGAAAGAACCTAAAATTAATAAACCGGGCCGTGAAAAGGTTTTTTGATAAAGAAGTGAAAGTTGTTTAAGTTCAAAAATGTCTAATAAATCAAGAGGATTAGGGGCGGCTAAAAAGCTGCAGAAAAGAAGAAAAACATTTAAGTTAGTCAGCAGAACAAAACTAAAAAAGAAGGTTGATCCATTAGCAGGATCTTCACAAGCAAAAGCTATTGTCTTAGAAAAAATACAAGTAGAAGCAAAACAGCCTAATTCTGCGATGAGAAAATGTGCAAGAGTGCAGCTGGTCAAGAATGGCAAGCAAGTTACGGCTTTCATGCCCGGTGATGGTGCACAAAAATTAATCAATGAACATGATGAAGTTATTATCGAATGTATTGGTGGAAAAATGGGCCGTGCAAAAGGAGATATTCCTGGTGTAAGATGGCAAGTTCTTAAAGTTAACGATCAAAGTCTAAACGCTCTTTTAAGAGGTAAATTAGAGAAAGCTAGGAGATAAAAAGATGAGTGATATAAAATTTTTCAATAGATGGAGTGCAGATAAAGTTACAGTGTCTGATAGGGGTTTAGCAAATTACATGACTTTAGATCCAAAAATTATGCCTAAAACTGGAGCAAGGTACGCAGGAAATAGATTCCATAAATCATATACTTTTATTGTTGAAAGGCTTGCTAGTAAGATGATGGGCTCTGGACATAAAAGTAAGAAACATTTTATGAGTTCAGGACATAATACTGGTAAGAAGTCAAAAGCTTTGAAAGTAATAGAGAAAGCTTTAGCTAAAGCTGAACTAAAATTAAAAGAGAATCCTTTAGCTATCTTGGTAAGAGCAGTTGAGAATGCAGCTCCACGAGAAGAAGTTATTGCTATAGAATATGGTGGAGCAAGATATCCTAAAGCTGTTGAAGTTGCTCCTCAAAGAAGGATAGATCTGGCTCTCAGATATATGACTCAAGGAGCTTATACCAAAAGTTTTAATAAAAAGATGAAAATTGAAGATGCTTTATCTTCAGAGATTGTCAATGCAGCTGTATGTAGTGCAAAAAGCAACGCTATCAGTAAGAAAAGAGATTTAGAAAGACAGGCTGCCAGTAGTAAATAAGTCTATATTTTAAATCTTTTAATAAAATTATCTTTAAATTCTTTAAATCTATTCTCTTTAATCGCTTTCTTTGTTTCTTCCATCAAGTTAAGAATAAAATGAATGTTGTGGATGCTTTTTAGTCTGTTTGCTGCGGGTTCTTTTATTTTAGTTAAATGATGAAGGTAAGCTTTAGTGTAATGTTTACAAGTATGGCATTGGCAATCATCTTCAATTGATGTGAAATCTTTATTATATTTTATTGAGTCGATATAGAGCTTACCTTTCTTTGTGAATAAAGTATTGTGTCTAGCTGTCTGTGTTGGATAAACTGAGTCAAAACAGTCAATGCCTCTCTCGATTAAGTTAAGTAATTCTTCTGGACTGCCTACACCCATCACATATTTTGGTTTATCTTTTGTTATAAACGGTAAAACTGTGTCTACTGCTTTATACATCTCTTCTTTTGGCTCTCCGATAGCTATTCCGCCGATTGCAATTCCGTCGAAGTCTAAACTATTTATAAATTTAGCAGACTCTTCTCTTAATTCTGGGTAGAAGTTTCCTTGGATGATTCCGAAGAGAAGTTGTTTAGAGTTTTTTTGTTTTTTTAATTCTTGATGCATTTGTAATGATTCTCTGCCCCAACGATGAGTATTTTCCAT
>JAHJGQ010000087.1 GCA_018824365.1 Nanobdellota archaeon
AATTTCAATAATTAATTATATGAGGATATATATTTAAATGTATATAAAAGTTGCGGAAATTAGGAAATGGGTGGGAAAATTAATTACTATATTGGATATTAAATTAAAGATATTAAATTTTAAACGATATCAAACCTGGTTAAAATCCAATAATTATAGTAAACTTTTATAAAATAAGCAAAAAATTAACTGACAAAATGGATGAATATGAAAAACTCTTAAAAAAAGCTGAAGAAGAGCTTCCTGAACAAGTTCAAGGTAAAGAGAGGTTTGTTATCGAAAAGATAAAAGGACATATTGAAGGTAATAAAACCGTACTTGTTAATCTAAAAAAAATATCTAAAGATCTAGAAAGAGATGAAAACCATCTGTTAAAATATCTTCTGAGAGAATTGGCAACCCCCGGAAAGATGTCCAGAGAAAGAGTAATTCTTGGTACAAAAGTTTCTGCTACAATTATCAATAAAAAAATCAAGAAATATGCAAGTGAGTTTGTGTTCTGCTCAGAATGCAATAAACCAGAAACTAAGCTTGTTGAAGAGAAAGGGGTAACTTATTTGCGGTGCTTAGCTTGTGGTATAAAAAAACCGGTCAAGAATATTTAAGTTAAAATGAATTTTATTGTTGCACAAAGAGATAGTGAGAATGGTCTTTTACTTATAGTGACTGATTCTGAAATTATTGGAAAATTCTTTGAAGAGGAAAAAGTTCAACTGGATTTAAGCAAGAAATTCTATGAAGGAGAAGAAAAAAGTAAAGAAGATGTTAAAAAGCTTATCGCTAAAGCAAAACATATACATTTAACTGGAAAAGAAGCTGTTGCCATAGGTGTTGAATTGGATATAATTGATAGTGACAGAATCTTATTTGTTAAAGGAGTTCCACACGCAGAGGCAACATTAGAATAAAATTTATAAAAATGTATTCAATTAAATTATATGTTTAAGAATATTAAGTTTTAACGATCAATTTTAATATTTAACTGATAAATGAACTAAGCCCCACCTGCTTATCTTTTTCTTTACCAAATACCTGATCAACATTCGCTTTTATTAAATCTAAAGTCTGCTTTAAGTATGGTGAAAAATCGTAATCGGTGGCTAACTTTAATGAAGGTTCAAGATATTTTATTACAGAACCATGTGAAATAGTGAATATTAATTTGCCCCCACATTCACTGCACTTGTTTGTCAACGGAGGACGGCGATATTTAGTATTACAACCAACGCATCTAAACTGCTGCATGGAAAATTTACGGAGATTTCCTTTGATGTCTTTTAAGAAATGTTTCTGAATCACTAGTTTGGCGACGTCATCCATATCAACAGCACGTACTTTTTTAGCTATTTCCATCTGACCGATAAGTTTCTCCTGCATTGAAGGCAATGTCTTATAAGCTGAACATTGTACACCTTTATTGAAATTATCTACATTATGGGTAAAACCAAAATCTTCATACTGTTTCTCAGTACCTAAACGATCGCCAAGCTGTTCAATCTTTTTATGTTCGGTACCATACTTAACTTCCCAGGGAAATTTCATTTCTAGTGCAGCTTGATAAAATTCTAAAGGATATTTCCATACCACATCAAGCCCATGGACTTGGTCGTCGACTTCAGCAGGATCAAGATATGATGTAAGAACCAAAGGACTATCCATAGTAGAACCTCTTGTATTTGGAAGATACTGGCGAGAAAAATTTAAGAGTGCATCCAAAAGTAGCATTACAGCTGCTTCATCACCATCACAATCTCTTCTAAGACCAGCGTGAAACATTGGACTAGCAAGTAAACTTTGTGTTTGTGAAAATCCGATAATCCTTCCAATCATACCTGCAGAAATATGGGGGGCTAAACCAATTACAAGATGACCTACCAAATCTTGTTCTTTTTTAATCTTATAGAATGATTTAAGGCCGTAAATTTTTACAAGTAATTCGTCAATAAATTTGGCTACTCTTGAAAGTACTTTCGGAGCAGACTCATCTAAAGAATCATAGCCAGGTAAAATTATATCCTGTGGTTTCAATGAAAGTATCTGATTATCTTCAGTTAATAATCTGTCATAAATATCTTTTTCATACCCAATCTCTTTTAACTTTTCTATTGATGTTCCAATTTCTTTAGGTTTAAAATGAGTTATAGGCAGTTCAGTACAATCGTAGCGAGTAGTACCTTCTTTATTTACATAAATATTATGTTTTGCTCTCAAGATGCCTTTTGTAAGATGCTCTACAACATGATTCTTATTTGAAGTTCCCCTTACTCCTTTAATTAAATCAGGTACAATATCTTCACCAACTTTCTCTTTAGCTTTATTAAAAAAATAAGATATATCCAAATCAATAGTTTTGTAAGTATCGGCCAATCCATGACGACAAGAATCTTTTTCTAAATCACCGCAAAAACGGCAATAATACTTTTGAGTGCATTCTTTCCCGCATTCTTCACAAGATGAATAAATCATCTCTTTCTCACAAGTATTACAATAGTAAAAAGGAAATGCACTTCTTATTTTTCCTGCTTCAATAGCCGATTGGAAACTGCGGAGCCTACCCCCTTCTTCCCCAACGGGAAACATTACTTGTGGACTACCTGTAAGATGACGCATCTTTGCTTTTTCAGGCCTGCCCATACGTGCTCCGATAAATGTCCCTGCTTTATCCTTAATCGAAATGCTGCTTAAAAAATTTATAACTTCTAAGCCATCTTTATCAACAACGGTTTCGTTATCCAACTTTATTTTTTCAAGTCCTTTCTGATCTTCGAAATCAAAACAAAAAGAAAAAATAGATGCAGTTTTCCTATCTAAGACAACACTCTCTTTGTTAACAACTTCGTGAGGAACGCCGATCAAATTAAGAATTTTTTTTGATTTAAGATGAAGTTCTTTATTGTTATAATAAGGAAGAATTATTTTTTTGATGCCTTTTTCATCAATCTTTACTTTACCTTCCTGTAGCCATTCTTTCAATAGAAGAATATCATTTCCAGAAACTAATTTCCAATAAAAAGTATAATCGGGATGAAGAGGAACGTCTAATTTTTTGCTTATCGATAATACTTCATTCCAAGAAGGTTTAATATGCAAAGGGTTGTTGACCAATTCATAAAGATAATTTTCTTTTAATTCTAATAAATTTGCAGCTTTAAGAAAACTTTCTTTCTCAAACAAGTTATTTATTGCTTTCTCTACTTCCAATGCCCACCATTCAGGACAATATCCAGCTGGAACTAAATAATGTCCATTCTCTGAAAAATCCCCATAGTTGAACAATATGTCTCCCAAAAAAACTATTTCAACAACATCAGAATTGTGAAGTTTGGCTTCTTCTTCTGTTTTTAACTGCAAAACTGAACCGTTTTTAAGACGGACGATAGGGCCTTCTATCGTATCACAAACTGTTATGGTTGCAGCTTTTCCAGGTCTTTCCATCTTAAGCTGGGTACCTATAGCGATATACTTATCAAGTACGATCAATGTTGCGGGATGTGCTGCAGCTGCAGAAAAGCCGGATGTACGAGTACGTCCATAACGAAGACGAAAACCACCCACGCCTAAAGGATGGGTTAAAATTGGTCTTCCTGCCACCAAATCCATTATAAAAGTATTGTTTGCTTTGACAGTTTTTTTTTCTTCTTTTTTATCTTTATCTTTGCTTTTCCCTAAGTCACGAGCAGCATGTACTTTTTCTTTTAATTTGATAAATTCTTCTAAAAAATCCCAATCTAAATCAAAGTCTTTACCCCATTTAGCCAATCTTTTCCATAATTTGGGAGATTTTTGACATAAACCTTCTGCCAATACTAAAGCAACACCGCCCCTAATCAAGTTTGTCTCTATCCTTGGAAGATCTTTATAGTTTGAAACTTCAAATTTTTCCGTAGGGTCGCCATCAATTTCAACAGGTAAGTGTGAAACAATAAATTTAAGTTCTTCATCAGAAGGGTGATACTGAAGGTTAGTTACCCGTTCATGATAATCATGAATTTCTATTGTATAACGGTTTATTTCTCTCTCATCAGGATCATAAGCAGCATAACCCATCTTTACACGCACATAATCAGCAAGAATTACGGAAGTTGAAGCTGCAGTACCTCCAGCTCCACGAATAGGGCCAGCATATTGAAGAGCAAAATATTCTTTACCATCTTTACGTTTTTTGATCTTAATACCGGTAAACCCTTCTAATGGTGCTGAAACAATACCTAAAGTCAAGTAAGCGAATCCTACTCGTATACCTACTTCAATCGCTTCTTTTTTATCGCTAAACTTATAGAACTTTTCTTTTGCGACTTCTTCTGAAATTTTAAAAGCAACCCTCCAATCCAATTGACCATACTCTTTTTCTAATTCAGCAATTCTTTCAGTGATATTGGTTTTAGCTATCTGGGGAGAGACTACGGAAATCAAACCGACAACCCTTTCAGCCATGTTTTTTGCTAAAGGTATGGATACTTCTTTTTCAGGATCAAGACCTTTGCTACGTGCTTTAGAAGCAACTTCATAACTTTTTTTAACTTCTTGGCCTATTTTAGTAAAGTACCTTTTTATTTCAGGAGATGCTTTCATTTTATTGTTTCATTTTATTGTATATCATCATTTGAATCTAAGGATACTTACTTCTCTTGTTTTTAAATTTACAATAGGTACACGAGCTGGTTCTGGTTCATGACCAAGCTTTTCCTGAAAGCTTGTCTTTTCCTGCCAACAACTACCACTGATCATTGTAACGTTTTTATAATTAGCCACTTTAGAATAATGAATGTGACCGCTGATGAAAAAATCAGGTATTTTTTTTATCAATAAAGGATCTTCTTTATGTGCAGGGAAGTAAGGGGTAGATTGAAAAGAAGGAGCAAGATGTCTTCTCTTAAGCAAACATTTCATCACTAAATCTGCCCTATGATAACCGCCGCCGTTACGTATGGATTCAACATTATTTACATAATAATCAAAACTATAGCCGTGATAAATAAGTATATTAAATCCTTCAAAATTATTTGTTTTTCCAATATTGATTATGGAAGGATTGGTGACCAACGTAACATTAGGTATCTTAAATAGCCCTGGTGCGAACTTATCATCAAAAGATGTTTGTGGTTCAGCTAAATGAATCGCATCATGATTTCCTGGACATAAAATTATTTCTTTATCAGAAGGTATTTTTCTTATCAGACGACAGAATTCATCATATTGCATAACGATATCTTTAATCTCTAATTCTTCAATTTGTGTAGGATAAATTCCTATTCCGTCAACCAAATCACCAGCAATTATTATATATTTTACTTTTTCAGAGATTAAACGTTGTTTTTCATTCCCTGTATTTCCATTAATCCATTGTAAAAATTTATCAAATTCTTCTTTCATGAAAAGACTTGAACCAACATGAATGTCGGAAAGAAAAATAGCATATTCTTCTTTATAACTTTTCTTAAGCAGATTGTTAGAAGGAATATCCGGCCAAACAATCTCTTCAGCAAAAACAAACTTATCGCTTGACACTCCAGAAATACCTATAACTTCATCCAGAACTAAATCTTTTCCTTGTTTATACAACTCACTTTTACTATTAGATAAAAGAACTTTTATTTTTCCCGTAGGATCTTCCATAGTAAGGATAGTGTTTCCGTTTTTAGTTTCACTGATGTTTTCAATCAAACCTATTAAAGCAATTTTTTCTTTTTCTTTTTTTGATAAAATACGATTAATAGTCATCGTATTTTGTAATTCCTGACGATTACGTAATAAACTTTCCAAGAAACGATATCTTGATGTGAAAATTTGAGTGAAATCTTTGATATTATATTTATAAGGTTTGTTTTGATAAGATAAAACTATTTCTACTTTATTTGGAGAAGTAAATTTATTTATTGTTTCTGTGGATGTTGAAGATAAACTTTCTGTAGAATCGTTTTCTAATGAATCGATAATGTTGGATGAATAATGATTTGATGATGAAAAATAGGAATAATCTGAAGAAGAGGAAAAAGAAACATTTTCTTGAATATTTCCCTCTTTGCTGTTTTTGATTTCTGATTCAGCACTAATTATTTCTTGTTCTTGAGAGATTGACGGAGAATTCAGTATCAAGTTTGATTTTTTGAAATTCTGTAATTGTGCCTGATAAAGATCGTCATTTCTCTCTTTTTCTGAATTTACTCTATATTTATCAATTTCATACCAATCAACTAAACTTTTCTGTTGGGAAATAACTTCAAGATAATCATTGTTTAAAACAATCAAATCTCCTTCATGTTCAATCTTGTCAATTGTAGTTTCATCTAATTCTTTTTCGAAGATGTCTTTATTTATCAAAATACCTTTATTGAACATATCTTCAATGAACTTTTCTTTGTCTTTATTCTTAGTATCCATGTTAATTATCTAAATTATGTTTAATATATTGAGTTGTTTATTGGATTGTAAGATTATGATTTGACAATATTATGATCTGATAAGTTTGATATTTTGAGCATTTCAGTTTGAGTATTTCAGGTTAGGTTGAGAGACTTTTCAAGAACTTCTTTTAGTTTGATAACTATATTCTCATCAATGGATAATGAAATATCTCTAGTACGACCATATCTTCCTTTTGAAATGATTGTTGCATGTATTATTCCCTGCATATCAAATTCTGCCAAGATATCAGAAATTCTCCTTTGTGTAAGTACATTAAGCCTAGTCTGCTTGCAAAGATTCTTATAAACTTCATATATTTCTCCTGTAAAAAAACTTTTTTTCTGCGGAGCAATGAATAATATAGAATAAAGAACTGATTGAAATTGCTTTGGCTGATTAATAGCTGTACTAATAACTTTATCAGATTCAACTTTCTTCTCAGCTTCATCTAAATGAGACATATCTACTATATGAGAACCGCTTCTTTCAGCAATCTCTCCGGCCACACGCAGCAAATCTATTGCTCTACGCGCATCACCATGTTCTCTGGCTGCATAAGCAGAACATTTTTCGATGACACCAATCTGGATCGTATCTTCTTTGAAAGCTTTCTTTGCTCTTCTCTTTAAAATATCCTGTATTTGCAATGCATTATAAGGAGGAAAAATAATTTCTTCTTCTGAAAGGCTGCTTTTTACTCTTGGATCAAGGTTTTCAGCAAAAACAAGATTATTAGAAATTCCTATAAGACAAATCTGTGAATTTTTAAGTTCAGAATTAATCCTGGTTAAATTATAAAGTATCTCATCACCTATTTTTTTAGTCAATTGGTCTATTTCATCTAAAGCTAATAAGACTATCTGCTTCTCTTTGTCAAGAAGCTTATAAAAAATATTGTAAACTTCATCAGTCGGCAGGCCCGTAGAAGGTATCTCTTGACCAAATTCTTCAATCAATCTTGCTATTAAACGGTATTCAGTATCTGCAACTTTTTTTAATTTGCAATTGATATATATTGGCTTAAAAGGAATTTTATTGTTAGATGCAATCTCAGATATTGAATTTAAAATATGTTTTATTGAAATTGTTTTTCCAGTTCCTGTTTTTCCATAAATAAACAAGTTAGATGGGTTCTCTAATCTTAAAGTTGGAGCTAGTATGTTAGCAATTTCCTGTAATTGTTCTTCTCTAAATATAATTTCATCAGGAACATAATTAGAAAATAATACTGATTTATCTATGAAGAAAGATTCTTTCTTAAGATAGTTTTCAAAAAATTGACCTATTTTTACCATCGTTACCCCCTTATTTCTAATGGAAAATACAAATTATGAACCAATAAATTGTCTTATTAGCTGACTTATGGTTGTTTTTTTATCGTATTTTGTTAAGTTTTCATCGAATATATTATCTTAATCATATTAAATCTTTAACTTATTAATAAACAAATTGCCTATTGGAGATATAAGTTAATAAATATAATCGACAACCTATATTGCATATGGAAATATATATAATTGATATAAATACTTATCCCAATATTATTGAGTAGTAAATAAATGATAATAATAGATTATTTAGAAAAAAATATGATTTTAATTAATTGT
>JAHJGQ010000088.1 GCA_018824365.1 Nanobdellota archaeon
AAGCTTATCACTTTACCAGGAGAGCATATGAGCTACAATTAGAAATAGATTACGTCATTCATCCCCGCACTAAAGTGCGTTTGTCCACTCAACTACAAAGCAAGTTGAGTGAACGGGATTTCTGACTAGAAAATCTTAAGAACATTTATTTTGATTGTAAGTTAATGAACTCTCCGCCTTTAACAAAATAGCAATTTATTGTATTTGATGCTTTGTAATTCCTAACTAATCAAATTAAAACAATTATAGAATGTTCTAAGAGATTAAATATCCTAATAGATATCTTAATAGATAACTCTCTTGAGAAAGTCAAATAAAATGTGGCCCTGGCGGAACTTTCACCAATTGTCACGATTGTGAGATTGAGCGTATGCGAAATCCCTTCGCTTTCATGTGGCGTGACACTTGTTTTGAATCCGCGACCTCTGCTTAACTTGGGATATGTTTAAAACGTACCCATATAAGAGCAGCGCTCTAACCAGGCTAAGCCACAGGGCCATAAGTTTGCAAAGAACGACTACTCTTTAAAAGATTTTCTTTTGATTGAGCTTCAAACAACATAATTTAACAAATTTAAAAAGGAATTGGTTAAAAAATCATTTTATTTATAAAACAAGTAAGAAAAACCAGTTATTTACTTTCCAGGAATTACAAACCATTATAAACCTAAAAATTAGTTCAAGATAAAACAATGAATCTTAATCAAGTTAAAAAATTGATGGATCGTAAGAAGACTTCTCATAAAGGAGAAAATGGTCACGTATTGATTATAGGTGGATCAGAAGAATATGTTGGTGCAGTTGTCCTTGCCGGATTAGCTGCATTAAGAGCAGGATGCGATTCTGTAACTATTGCTGCACCGGAGAAAGTAGCTTGGACAATAAACCAATATACCCCTGATTTAATTACACATAAAGTAAAAAGTAAAAGTTTCAGCATCAAAAATGCTAAAGAAATGATTAAATTTGCAGACAGGTTCGATGCTGTACTTATTGGGAACGGAATTACAAAGAAAGCAGACAAATTTTGTCAACACTTTATCAAAAAATCAGCTAAACTTAAAGTTGTAGATGCAGATGCATTAAAATCTCTCTCATTTAAAGAATTTAGCAACTCAATCATAACTCCTCATGAAACTGAATTGGAAATGATGTTAATAAATAGTAAAAAAGAATTCATTTTACCAAAACTTAAGCAATCAAATGCTAAAGAAAAAGCAGATACATTACAAGGCAATCTTCGTTATTTTTTACAGAATAATAATGTTCTTCTAGTGAAAGGAGCTACCGATGTAATTATTTCACGAAATAAAGTTGTCTATAACCGTACCGGCAATCAAGGAATGACTAAAGCAGGCACAGGAGATATTTTAGCAGGGCTGGCAGTAGGTTTCCTAGCTAAGACAAAAGATTTATTCAAAAGCGCAGTTGCTGCTGCATATATTAATGGATATGTAGGTGACTTGTTATTAAAGAAGAAAAAAGGTTATTCTTTCATAGCTTCAGATATAGTAGAAGATTTCAACAAGATATCTAATACTGATAAGAAGAATAAAATAAAACCATAAAAATTAATCAAGCTAAAATTGTAATAGATTTATATTAATTGCCAAAAACAAGATTTATAAACATCAAAATAATGATTTTGTAAATGATTAAAAAAAAGACGGTCAAAAAGAGATCTACTTCTAAGAGAAACTTAAAAAAAAATAATGATGAAGATACCATTGACATTAAATTGATGAAAGAAGGAGCCAAATTTGAAGATTCCATAATAGGTAAAATAAAAAAATTTCTTCACCTTCATGTTGATAATTATGCTTCCAGTCATGGAAGAAGGATAGAAGGCACTTTATTCCTAATCAATTTAATTGCCATCATCATTTTCATCATCGACAGTTATAATCCCATTGGAATTGTTAAGACTATCCTTACCATCTCAGAATTTATTGTTGTAGGAATATTTATTATTGAATATATCATCAGGATGTGGATTGCACCAAAGAAAATAAAACATTTTCTTAACATCTACAGCCTTGTTGATTTGATATCTATCTTACCTATCCTAACACATTTTGGCAACCTTTATTTCTTCAGACTGTTCAGAATTTTAAGACTATTTAGGATGTTAAGGATTTTACGTTTTCAGCGGATCTTTAAAGCAAAAGACACTTTATTTGGTAAATTAACAGACACTCAATTAATTATTACCAGGATTGTCTTAACTATTTTTACCATCATTTTCGTCTTTTCAGGTTTAATCTGGACAGTAGAAAGCAGGATCAATCCTGGTTATGGAACTATCTGGAACGCAATGTATTTTTCCATCGTAACTCTATCAACAGTAGGTTATGGTGATGTAACTCCTTATTCTCCATTAGGAAAAGCTATTACTATCATAATGATCCTTACCGGAATCGCTTTAATACCATGGCAGTTAGGAAAACTAATAAAAGTTGTTGTTGTTTCTGCAAGTAAAATACAGATCAGATGTAAAAGATGTGGGTTAGAAAATCATGATAGGGATGCAATCCATTGTAAGAATTGCGGTGCTATCTTAAAAAAGAAAAAAAAATTAATAGAAGAAGAAGATTAGATTATCAACAATATTATTTTTTGATTTTATTATTAAATTAATTAAATCTTATGATCATAATTTCTTCCCATGAATAAAAATATATCTCCATAATAAACCTCTTTTCTTAACAACATTAACATTAAAACCTGCATCTTTAAAAATCCTTTTAACTTTCTTCTCATCGGTTATCCAAGGAACGTTTGGAATAAGATAAAAAAAACTATCATAATCTACAAAAACAATTCTTCCATTTTTCTTAACCTTTCTAGCTAAATGTTTAAGCAGAATTTTTGGTTTTTGTGAATAAGACAGAATACCTGTAGATACAAGTACATCCATCATCGGCAACTTGACTTTTGTTTTAAAGTGGTCTAAGTTCTGATGATGAAAAAAACTTACATGTTTTTGTTTTCTTAATTGTAATGAAGCTATTTTGATGTTATGTTTGATTGCATCAAAAGCATAAACTTTTCCTCCAGGAAGCACCTTTGAAGCCAAACGTCTGGTTAATGTACCTACGGAACACCCATATTCCAATACATTCTTACCTCTTAAATCGCCCAACATTAAGAAAACTTTTTTGCGTAAACTTAAAGGAAACAAAATATTTTCAAAAATAAGCAAGAGATAAGCTAATTTTTCATTCACTTTAATTATTACTAGACTATCATAGTACATCTCTATCAGAAAATACAAAGGTATACCCAAGAAAATAAGTGATAGTGCAAGTTTAACAATATCAATAGCTCCAGGTGTATGTGTCAACCACATCCACACTAAAGACAACATGAATAAAACAACAAATATTGGACCAATTTTTCCAAAACGAACTTTATAATATCTTTTCAAGTTGGGTTTCTTATAGCGCAAAATGACAACACTAAGTAAAACAAAAGAGTAAACAACTAGAACTATCGGCACTAAAAGATGAAGCATCGTAGTATAAGAACCTGCCCCGATAACAACAAGGATTGTTGTTAAGATGGTCTGAAAAATTATTGCCCTATGCGGAGTTAAATTCTTACTATGAATTTTAGCAAACTGTGTTAAGAACAATTTATCTTTAGCCATTGCCAACAATAGCCTAGGTGCACTTACAACCCACCCCGCCACAGAACCTATGATTGCAAGGTAAACTAAAATAGTAAAGATATCTTGCCCAACAATTCCATAATGGATTATTCCCAGATCAGCTAAAGGTGTTTTTGACTGTCCAAAAGTTTTCCAATCAATCACTCCAAGTGAAGTAATTACAGATAATACACAGATAACTGCAATAATTATTGTGCCATATATTAAAGCTTTAGGCATGATTTTTCTTCCATCTTTTGTTTCTTCAGCAAGAAAAGTTGCCGTTTCCCAACCAAAGAAAGTTTCAGCAACAAGGAATATAGCAAGTAAAATTGAAGAGGTAGGAAATACAAAAAAAGGAGTGAAATTACCTGGATGAAATTTAAATAATCCGGGGATTGCTAGACCAAGTATAGTACCTAAAGTGATGATAGCAAAAGTTATCAGCATCATTGCACTGGTTTTCATCCCCTTAAAAGCTATATAATTAAAAGCAAAAATAAACATTAAAGATACACCTATTTTAAGTGTGGGAGAGCCTACCGGCAGAAGATACTGGATAGCACCAACAACAAGCATAGCAATAGTGACATTTCCCGCAATGACCGTCATCCAGCCGATGATAAAAGAGATAAACCTTCCATAAGCTTGTTTACAATATTCATATATTCCTCCAGACTTTGGAAACATACTGCTTAATTCTCCAAAACACATCGCAATATAAATTGAAATAAAAGAAAGGATTAACCAAGAGATCAGCGATGCCGGACCAGCAACTCCAGCACCAACCGCAGGAAGAAAGAAAATACCCGTACCCATTATTGAATTTATTGTAATAAGAAGTATTGCCGGAAAACTTAACACTTTTTTTAATTCGGCCATAGTTTTAAGAAAATTCTTAACTTATATAAATTATTCTCCTGAATACAAAAATTTAAAAAAAGACCAAATCACATATTATAAATGGAGGAGGTTTTGAAAATGCTTACAATGTATGAATTATATCAACAACCGACAAATCTAATCTTTGGCTTACTACTGGTTTCTGTATGGATAATCATTTGGAAAGGCTTAGGATTATGGTACGCGGCTCGTAATGAGCAAAAAGGATGGTTCATCGCCATACTTATACTGAACACTTTAGGGTTGCTACCCATCATATACTTAATTTGGTTCAGGACAAAATATGAAAATGTAAAAAGGGAAAATAAGTTTCAAGAGTTTGTAGAAGAACTTAAACCTAAAAAAGAAACAAAAACTGTTAAAAAAGAATTTACTGATAAAGAAAAAGAAGCAACTCAA
This sequence comes from Nanobdellota archaeon, assembly GCA_018824365.1. Taxonomy (GTDB): domain Archaea; phylum Nanobdellota; class Nanobdellia; order Woesearchaeales; family GW2011-AR9; genus JAHJGQ01. The sequence continues at coordinate 4,951 of JAHJGQ010000088.1, forward strand.
AATAAACCAGTAAAGAAAAAGACAGTAAAAAATAAAACAGGTAACATAACTACAAAAAATAGTTCAGCAAAGAAATAAATCACCTACATTTAATTATTATTTTATTATCATCTATTTTATA
>JAHJGQ010000089.1 GCA_018824365.1 Nanobdellota archaeon
AAAAATGATAAATAAAGAAATAATACCTGAAAAATAATATATCAATAAATAATAAATACAAAAGTAATAAAAACATTTGCTTCTTTTTATGTTGGATGGTCAAGGAAAAGATCAAAAAAATTCTTCGCCGATTAACTGGCCAGGATTATCTGGAAATTGTCACTAGAGGTAATTCTGCAATCACTTCTGCACTGTCTATCATCACAAAGGATAAAAAAGTACTTATTCCGGAAGAAGGTGGCTGGTTAAGTTATCGAACAATCCCTAAAACGCTTGGTTTAGAGATCATTGAAGTAAAATGTAATGATTCTAAGATTGATTTACATGATCTTGAGAAGAAATTAGTTGAACAAGAGTGTGGGGTTTTTATTTATCAGAATCCGGGAGGATATTTTGCTGAGCAGCTGCAGGAGGAAATTCACAAAATTTGTAAAAAAGAAAAATGTCTGGTTGTTGTTGACGTTTCCGGTTCAATTGGAACAGAGTTATGTAATGGAAAATTTGCTGATATTCTAGTAGGAAGTTTTGGAAAATGGAAGTTGGTTGAAGCGCATACTGGTGGATTTATCTCAGCTGATTGTAAGAAGATATGGGATCCTATGAGTAAGAATTTAAAGTTACTTGAAGATGAAACTGGTTTATTGAAAATATTACAAAAATTAGAAGAGCTTCCACAGAGGATAAAATTCCTATTAGAGGTCAGGGACAAGATTATTCAGGATATAGAAAATCTCCCGATAGTCCATAAGAACGATCTGGGTTTTGTTGTGGTTGTGAAATATTCAAATATGACCGAAAAAGAAAAAATTATAAACTATTGCAATAAGAATAAACTTGAATGGACGGAATGTCCACGTTATATAAGATTGAACAGGAATGCAATTTCAATCGAAGTTAAAAGATTATGATATTGTAACCTAATAATGCTTTTAAATTATTTGATATTATCAAAAATATAATGAAACATAAAATATAATGAAACATAAAGGTGATTATATATGGCTTTAAAAATTCCAGAATCAATGGATGAATGTTTGTATTTTACTAATAGGTCTTTGGGTGATGGACATCTACTTGCTTGGGTATATCGCAAGGAGTGTCCTAAATGCAAAAAAGCAAAGATGGGCAAGCCGGTAGAAAAAGGAAAAATTAAAACAAGAGCTACCGAATATGTTTGTCCAGAATGCGGTTTTACTGAAGAAAAAATTGAGCATGAAGAATCTTTAATTTTAGAAGCACAATATACTTGTCCTAAATGTGGTAAAGAAGGTGAATCTACTGCCCCTTACAAGAGGAAAGCCTATAAAGGTGTACAGGCTTATATTGTAGAATGTCAGCATTGTGGAGAGATTATTCCGGTCACTAAAAAATTGAAGGATATCAAGAAGAAATAAGTGTCTGTCTTTATGTTATATTTTTTTTAAGCTATATTTTTTTAAAATTTATTTTTTTAATGTTTCTTTAATGTTTAATTTATCTTGATTTCTATATCTAATACCTCTTTGATCATCTTGTTAAGATCTTCTTTGGATTTCTCTAGGTTTATTTTTCTTAGCTTTTCTTCTGAAAGCAAAGAATCACTTCTGATTTTTTCAATTTCAGTCTTAAGATTATCAATTTTTGCTCTTATTCTTTCTAGTTCACTGGCTGTCTTGTTTTTTTCTATCTTTTTAGACAGGCTCTCTTTTTTTTCTTTTAATTTTTTTCCCTCAACAGAAAGTTCCTGCAGATAACCCTGTTCAGCCTGTTCAATCATCTCTATAAATTTTTTCTTGATCTTATCTTCAAATTGCAGGCTGTCTTTGATGAGGCTATTTTTTAATCTTTTTAATACCGAGAGAATTTTTAGTTCAGTATCGCTCCAGAAAGCTTCAATATTGTTGTCTAAATATTTTTTGATAAGCTTGTTGTCTAAAGAAATACGTTCATATTTTTTCAATGCTTTGTTTATTTTTGAAAAGAAGGAAAATATTTTGTATTCTAATTCTTTGTATTGTTTCTCAAGCCGTGAATTCTCTTCGTTAAGTTTTTGATATTCCAAATAGTCTTTGCTTTCAATAAGTGTACTCAGTTTTTCTTCTTCATCATGCTTCTCTTTTTCTTTTTTAGAGATGTTTTCTTTTTTCTTTCTAATCTCTTCAGTAAGAATTTCTTTTCTTTCTAGATCATGATCCAGTTTTAATATCGACTCTTCCAAGTTTTTTAGCTGATCGATATTGTATCTTTTAGATTGATCACTAAAACTTTTTACCAGCTTGTTTAATTCTCCCAGTTGTTTGAAGATGCTTTCTACAGTTTCAAAGAATAAGTGCTGTGCCGCTTGGTAACTTTTGGCAGTTCGTTTGGCAAGATGATCAAGCTCTTTGTCAAGGTTTTCATTAAATGAAATTGCTTCTTGGTAATCTTCTATTGTTTTAAACTCGGTTTTTTTCAATGGGTTGATAGCTTCAATGAATTGTTCGGTTTCTCTAGCATAATTATTCTTATGGCCGATAACGATATTCTTAATCCTTTCCTGAACCTGTTTTTGATCAGTTTCAGATATCTGCTGTTCTTTGAGCTGTTTGATCTTTTCTTTCAGCTCTGATCTTATTTCAGAAATGTTCTTAAGATAGCTGTTGATATATCTCTTAAATTCTAAGTCAGCGATTTTGTTTTCCAGCCATCTGTCTAATTGGTCCTGGTTTATTTCCTCAACGGCAGTCGGTTCTTTTGTTTTAAAGATATTTTTCAGCAGTTTGAACATATTGTTTTTAAACAGGGTGTTTATTTAAAACTTGTTTTATTTTTTTAGGAGTTTATTGGTTAAGGGGTTAGGTTAGAATCAGAAGTTAAAAAATAAAAAAATAAATTTTATTAAAAAATGTAGACCTATGTTAATTTCTCACATCTGTTGTTTAAGCATTTATCTCCACTATGACATTTTCCACATTCAACAGAAATCGGAACGGGATAAGTTCCACATTCATAAGGTGGAGGGCAGATATCTTTTGGAAAACAGATCTGGTCATCTTTTCCAGTTGGTTGTTGGATAACAATTTGTTTTTCTGCTAATTGCTGTCCTAATTTATTAATTTCTTCTTGCTGTTTCTCTATCAATACTTGAGCAGCCAGGTTATATGTCTGTTGAGGTTCATATTTATAGGATACTATTTGCTTTTCTTCTATTTTTAATTTTGGCTCTTCTTCTCCTTTTACTTCTTTTTTAATAGAAATTTTGTTGTAGAATTCATCAATTTTAGGGGTAGATTGCCTTGCCCCTAATCCTGTCAAGGATTGTTCTTTTATATTGCTTCCTTCTTCTACAAGGGCTTCTAGATCTTCTTTAGGAAGACTTTCTAATTCTGTCTTCAGCTCTGTGTCAGAAATTTTTTCTTTTGGAGCGCAGCCAACAAGAACAACTAAAATTACTAAAAGACTAATTATAATTAATGATTTATTTTTCATTTTTCAAACACCTCTTATTTCTTTAAAACTATGTTTAGATTTAATAAATTAATTAAATCTGTTTATGTTTATATAAATTCTGGTTTATTTATCTTGTGTCTCAAATTAACAGCAATCTTTATAAAACTCATTTAAATCATAATGCTGATGAAGAAACTTAACAGACAGACAGATGATAAAATAAACAGCATCGTCATTACGGCAGCCTTGCCTTATGCTAACGGACCAATCCATATCGGCCATCTGTTAGAATACATCCAGGCAGATATCTATTCCAGATTTCTTAAACTATTAGATAAAGATGCACTTTACATCTGTGCTTCAGACATGCATGGGACTCCTGTTGAGGTTAATGCTAAAAAAGCAGGAAAGGATCCGGAAAAGTTTGCACTGAAATTCTGGAAGGAACATCAGAAGGATTTTGCCGATTATCTGATTAAATTTGATAATTATTACAAGACTCATTCGCCTGAAAATAAAAGGTTGGCAGAGTTTTTTTTCAAAGAGCTGAAGAAACAGAATCTTATCTATAAGAAAAGTATTGATGTCATCTATTGTGAAAATTGTAAGAGATCACTTCCTGACAGATATGTTAAAGGAAAATGTCCTTTCTGTGGTATTGCTGACCAATATGGTGATGTGTGTGAAGGCTGCGGTACTGTCCTTAAAGGGACGGATCTGCTTAATCCAAAATGTTCATTATGTAAGAAAACACCGATAATAAAGCAGAGCGAACATTATTTCTTTAAGTTAAGCTCTTTTACCGGCAAGCTGAAGAGGTGGATAAGCTCTAAAGAAGCTGGTCTGCAGCCGGAAGTAAGAAATTGGCTTAAGGAATGGTTAGGGAAAAAGCTGGAAGACTGGTGCATCTCCAGGGATGAACCTTATTTTGGTTTTGAGATCCCTGATAGTAAAAAAGAATGTGGAGAAAAAAAATATTTTTATGTCTGGCTTGATGCTCCGATCGGTTACATATCTTCAACGAAACATTATTGCGATGTTGTCAAGAAAGGAAAATGCAAATGGGAAGATTATTGGAAGAAAGGTAAAATTTATCACATCATCGGTAAAGATATATCTTACTTTCATTTCTTGTTTTGGCCTGCCTTACTGATGGCAGTAGGAATCCCTTTGCCAAAATTAACTGTGCACGGTTTTATAACAGTGAACGGGCAGAAGATGAGCAAGTCAAGGGGAACTTTCTTTACAGCTAGAGATTTCCTTAAATACTTTGAACCGGAAGCCTTGCGTTTTTATTATGCAAGCCATCTGGATAGAAAAGTAGTAGACATAGATTTAAATTTTGCAGATTTTAAAGCGGTAGTAAACAATGTGTTGGTGGGCAATTTAGGAAATTTCTGTTATCGGACTTTGACTTTTGCTGAGAAGAATTATGGCGAGATTAAAGTTAGTGTTAAAAGTGATCAGAAAGATACTAAAAAAGGAAGTGAGAAAGAAAAAAAGAAAGAAGCCAAAAAAGAAGCCAAGAAAGAAGCAAAAAAACAAACTGACAAAGAAACTGACAAAGAAACTGATAAAGAAACTGATAAAGAAACTGATAATGGAATTAAAACAGAAGATAAAGAAATATTTGATCTGATTGAAAGCGTAAAAAGTAATTATGAGAAACAGGATTTTAAATCGGCAGTTAAGAATGTTCTTAAGATTGCGGATATTGGCAATTCATATTTTCAAAGATCTGAACCTTGGAAAGATAAAGATAGTGAAAAAACAAAAGAAGCAGTTGCCTGGTGTGTTAATCTGGCAAGAAACCTGGGAATTATCGTCAGTCCTATCCTGCCTGAGTTTAGCAGAAATGTTCAAGAAGCTTTCTTAGAGAATAGTAAGAAAAGCGAGAAAGATCTAGGTTGGAATGATATTAACTTTAAATGGAAAGGCAAGTTGGGAAAAATATCGATGTTAGTAACAAAAATAGAAAAGATTCCCGAATCTGTTCAATTTCCTCTGAAGATGGTTATTGGAAAGATTGAAGATGTTAAAAATCATCCTAATGCCGATTCGCTTTACCTGATGAAAGTTGATCTTGGTAAAGAAATAGGTGAAAAACAGGTTGTTGCTGGATTAAAAAAATATTTTTCTAAAGAGGAACTGCTGGGCAGGAAAGCTGTCTTTTGTGCAAACATGAAACCGGCAAAGTTAAGGGGGGAGATGAGCGAAGCGATGATTTTTGCTGCAGATGATGGTTCAAATGTAGCTCTGCTTGATGTAGAAAAGACTGAAGTTGGGGATGAAGTGCATTTTGAAAACATTAAGAATTCATCCAAACAAGTAACTTTTGATGAGTTCATGAAAGTAAAGATGGAAGTTATCAGCGGTGAAGTAGTTTATGAAAAGAAAAAGTTAGTAAGTGAAGTAGAGACTATTTCTGTAAAAGGGATAAAGGATAATGCTTTAGTGCGTTGATTTCTTTCTTGTTTTTTAAGATTTTTTTTTAAATTTCTTAAGATTATTTTATTTCTTAAGATTGTTTTTTTAGGTATGGTTTTTAGATGCAGATTGTTAAAATATTTATCCTAAATAAAGGCGTAATACCTCAATCTTTAGGTTGAGGATGTAGCGCTTTATTGGGATCCTATGATATTGAGAAATGTTTCTTTTTTTTCTTTTTAATCTAGTTCTAAAGTATAAGTAAATTAAACTAAATTAATTAAAGTAAATAAAAGTAAAATCTTCTTTTTCCACCAGTGTTTCACTGGTGGCCTACATCCATTAGCACAATGATTGGAAAAAGAAGGGTCAGAAATTCGACCGAGCCGTAGGCGAGCATGCCCCTAGTCTGTGACTAGGGGT
>JAHJGQ010000090.1 GCA_018824365.1 Nanobdellota archaeon
AAGAAATCCGACACCCCTAGTCACAGACTAGGGGCATGCTCGCCTACGGCTCGGTCGAATTTCTGACCCTTCTTTTTCCAATCATTGTGCTAATGGATGTAGGCCACCAGTGAAACACTGGTGGAAAAAGAAGATTTTAATGTGTCTTTTTCCATTTTTCTACCTCCAATTGATTATCATAACAAAGTGGTAACTTGTAAATTATTAAATACTTCTTATCAATTTGTTTTACAAAACGACAAATTTATAAATAAATAAGTATTTTAATATTAAATAATGGTAGAACAATTAGATATCAAAGACCAAAAGCTCTTACTAGCATTAGATATGGACGGAAGAAAACCAGATAGCTCTATCGCAAAAATAGTCGAATTGTCAAAACAATTAACGAATTACAGAATTAAACGGTTGGAAAAGCAAAAAATTATTGAATCTTATTATCCTGTAATAGATCACACTAAATTAGGATTACAACTTTACAGGGTTGCTCTCAAATTAGAAAATGTAACTAAAGAAAAAGAACAAGAAATAATTAACCACCTTAAAGAAAAAGCTAGCTGGATGGTTTCAGTTCTTGGAGAATACGACATTTGGATGGCACTTTATGTTAAGAATGAATTTGAATTTATGACTTTCTGGAATAATTTTTATGAAAAATACGGTTACTACATAGAAAGTCGCTGGATTTCTTTAATGACCAAATTCTTAAATTTTGAACGTTCCTTTATTTATCCCAAAAAGAAAAATAGAGATAGAAAATTTATTCTTGGCGAAAATCCAGAAATGATTACTTTAGATCAAACTGATTTAAAAATCTTGCAGGAATTAACAAAGAATGCGAGACAAACCAGTTTAGAATTATCTAAAAAGATTAATCAAACTGAGAGAATTACAAGATATAGAATAAAAAAACTAGAAGAAAAAAATATAATTCTCGGTTATCGTCCTTTTGTTAATACTGCTTTGCTACATTTGAAGTATTTTAAATTATTCATTCAACTTAAAGATGCCAAAAAACAAGACATTAAGAAAATAACATCTTACATAATACAAAATCCAAATGTTGTCTATAACACAGAAGCTTTAGGAGGATATGATTTTGAAATTGAGGTCCATTTCCAAAACTCCCATGAACTGATTGATTTTATTTCTAATTTGAGAGAAACTTTTCCAACCAACATAAAGAACATTACTCACATGGAATATATCAAAGAATACAAAATTACTTACTTTCCTCTGTCAAGCATTTAGCCTCTTAACCCCCTTAACTATATCTCTTTAAAAAAATGTGTGCCAACTCCTCACTGCACGGCAAGAAACAAACTTCTCGGCTACGCCTCGACCCCGACATAAACCCGAGGAGACTTAACATCGTTATGTCCAATTCGGTTTCGGGCACTTTAAGACGCTAACGCTAATCTGTGTAGGGCAAAAACTAAAACTGTAAAACTCAATGTAGGCTCTCTCTTTAATGAAAAATTTAATGGGGGCAATCTCACTAAGAATTAAGCTACCAGAGCAGAATCCCCAAACAACTTATCAACTTCCGCTGATGCTTCATAATACGCAATCTGTTTTCTTGAAAAAAGATGAGTAGCAACAATCACAGAACCAATTGCTTTTGATAATTCTTCAACAGCTTTTTCTTTATCTGAATATCCACCATTCTCTTCACGTGTTCTACTTACATAAATTGAATGAAATAAACGAACAGGCAATCCCTCGCCCTCAACTTCATCTAATTGTTCATGAATTCTTCGCAAAACATTAGACTCATCCATATCAGCAATAGCAGAAATAGAAGAATCTCCTCTCCTATGAAGAGCTTCCAACAATAATTTAAGATTTCTTTGAGGAACAGCTAAACTAAAATATTGCCCCGGACTAAACCCTTCTGGTGCCGCTGTTCTAAAATGCATCTCAAATGGAAGAGCATTGTAAATTCTTGGAGCATTAGGATTTGGTCTCACATACGCTAAAGTTCCTTCTGGATTATCAAAAAGAAGATAATCTTCAGCAGAACGCCACATTTCATCAGGTGTAAGAGGAACCGCATATACATGTTCTCTTGCATCACGTTCTGTAAGATGATCTCTGTCTAAGTGATGAATATCCCCCGAAGATGCTCGTTGAAAACCAGATTTTGCTAAATATTTGGTAAGTTTATCTCCTAAATCTTGTACTTGAATATCAACTGGATACATTTCTACCATTTTAATAACTAAAAACCAGTCTTATTTAAATAGTTTACTCCCAAATGATGAATACAAAATAAGCGAAAAATTTAAATAGAAGTAGTTATATAAACTTATACAACATGGCAGAACTAATGGAGAAACCAATCTTGCACTATCCTCAATTAGACACAGTTCTTATGGTAGAGGAATTTATCAAAGAACATGGCGGAGAGTTCAAGAAAAGAAGTTTATGGGAACACCTGCCTAAAAAAATGATGTATCAAACTTTTCAAGTAATTTTTGACTACCTTTTGGATTCCGGCAAGATTGCAGTAGACCAAGAGGGAAAAATTTGCTGGATATGGAACCCGGAATTAGTACAGAAGTATTTAGCTAGACCAGAATTATCAAGATGAAAGCCCACATCAAATTTGCAGAAGAAAAACTAAAAGAAGCCTTAGTAAAGCTCAAAACATCTAAAACAGAAGATCAAAAATTATTCAAATGGATTAATCGTGCTTTAGATGATATTGAAGAAGACGCTTTTTGTGCTACCCAAGTTCCAAAGAAACTTATTCCAAAAGTTTATATTGAAAAATATAGCATTGATAACCTTTGGAAATATGATTTGCCAAGCGGTTGGAGGCTTCTTTATTCCGTAGCAAATAATGATGTGCTTGTTCTAGCGATAATTATTGAATGGTTTTCCCATAAAGAATATGAGCGAAAATTCAAATACTGAGATTGCCCCCTTTCTTCTTTAACTACAATAACGAGAGAGCCTTTAACTAACTATAAAACTACAATTGTTTTTGCCCTTAACTGAACTTGGTAAAAATATGAATGTGCCCTACACCGAACTTGCTCACTACGTTCGCACCCAGACATAAAGTCTGGGGGACATAACATCGTTAAGCTTAATTTTTAGATTTGAGAGAAAAAAAGAAAAAGCCCCCTTTTAGTCGTTGGAATTTTGCTTCTCTAAGTGATAAACTTTACCACCACAACCAGGATGATTGCTCTCTTTATGCCAACCATCAAAGTTAGAAGTTACTGCAAGTGCAATATCTTTTCCCCAACTTTTTGGACCATATCCCCTAGCTACAACTTCGCCAGATTTAGTTCTTAGTTCCCCAACTCCACCAATCCCTAATCTTGGTTCTTCTGAGAATAGAAGATATTCTGCCATTGTGCTATGTATATGGCCTCGGTGCTCTTCTACTAAATATGCTTCTTGGACATCTGGTCTGTGGAAGAATTTCCAAGCATCAATTGTAAATTGTGGTAGTGCTACATCTGTGGTGTTTCTATTGTCATAACTTAAAAGCTTTTCAATACTTTCGTTTTCCATTTTCTTTTGCCTCCATTTGTTTATTATTTGTTAGTAGTAATTACTCTCTTTATTAACTTTATCATACCACCACTAGTATGTTAATTAGAAAGTTTTAAATAAAACAACCAACAATAAACAAAATATGGACACTTCAGCACTTCAAGAAGCAGGATTAACTGATGGAGAAACAAGAACGTATTTGGCTTTGCTAGAGCTTGGTTCGTCAACAATCGGCCCTATCCTTGAAAAATCAGGTGTAAACAGATCAATCATTTATAGGATTCTTGAGAAACTTATCAAGAAAGGGCTTGTTTCCTATATAACAAAAGAAAAAACAAAATACTATCAAGCTGCACCACCAAATACACTCTTGGATTATGTTGAAGCAAGAGAAAAAGAAATCCAAAAAAACAAAAGTAAAATCCAAGAAATGATTCCACAGTTAATCCTAAAACAAAAATTAGCGAAAAAAAGCGAGGCTAATATGTACGAAGGATTTCGCGGATTGATGACTGCTTACGAAAACCGTTATCAGAAATTAAAAGAGGGAGATGAGGTTGTGTTATATGGATTACCATCACAACAACCAGGCTTTCATCATGCTTATTGGAAAAAAGCAAATGCAAAACTTGACAAATTAGGAATTAAGTCAAAATTGCTTTACCATCCTGACGTAACTGATGAAAACCTAAAGAATAGAAACATTTACAAACTATGTGAAGCAAGAAGAATGCCTTTTAATATTGAATCTCCCTCTTGGGTTATGATTTATAAAGATGTTGTCTTAATTGCAATCCCTCAGGGCGAAATGCCATTTGCTTTTGAAATAACCAGCCAACAAGTTGCAGATTCTTTCAAAAATTATTTTGAATGGTTTTGGAAGCAAAGCAAACCATTTAATTCTTAGGGGGCTTTTTCTAAATTATACTCTCACTTTGTTCGTGATTGACTTAGGTTCTCAAATCTAAAAACTCTGCGCATGTTCCATGCTTGCAGGGGGATAAACCCCCTGAAAC
>JAHJGQ010000004.1 GCA_018824365.1 Nanobdellota archaeon
AATCACGATTTGGTGGAACTCCGATGGCTTAGGCCCGAAACCTTCGCTCATAATACTGTGGACCTGGAATGCTGAAGGGAGGTTTTATAAAATATAATTACTATTATTAATTAAATGTCCCTTACAGAAAGAGAACGAAGAATTCTATATTCTATTAGGGTTGCTTCTGAAAATAATCCTACCAAGCCAGAGTTTCCTCCCGATTCTCCTAAGTTTCCAGCAACTTCTACGTATAAAATCAAAGTGCCGGGATTTTCTAATGTCTGGATTAAAGATGAGAGCTACAATCCTACGGGAACACATAAAGATAGGCTTGCTTGGGAAATGGTTGTAAATTATAGAGATATTCTTTTAGCTAAAAAGGATGGACGAGTGAAAGAAAAATTGCCTCAATTATCCATAATCACTTCTGGTGCTGCTGGTGTTGCAATTCAAACAGTGTTAAATAAATATCATCTTCCTCCATTAAAATGCTTAGTTGACTTAAATTTAAAAAAAGATATTGTGGAGTGTCTTGAAACATTAGGTTGTGAACTTTATTTTACTGATCTTTCTAGGAAACCTCTTTCTTGGAAAGAAATTTTGGAATTAACTGAAAACCCAAATGGAATTGATGTTACTTCCAGTGAAGGTTTAGATCCGGAGATTATTTTTTATGATTGGTTGGGCTATGAGATTATCAATCATTCTCCTGATTATTGTTTTATTCCTTTTGGAAGTGGACACCTTTATGAAAATGTTCTTAATATAAATAAACAAGAAGTATCTACAGCACACCACGATCCTCGGTTTAAAGGAGATGTTAAAGTTTTAAAAAATTGTAATTTTATAGGTGCAACGGTTAATGATCCTCGAAGTAAAGCAGATAAGTTATTTGCTCATCATCGTCCATTTGCACTTTTTGATGAACAATGGCTTAGATGTTATACTTTGCGTGGTTTTTGTGGGCCAGAGTCAAATGTGTATTTAATCAGAGAGAAATTCCTTGACGAAGCTATGAAGTTGGCTAGGGAACAAAAAATAGTCTGTGAACATTCTGGAATTGCTGGATTGGCAATGTTACTTCAAATGAAAGATAAAGTCCCAAAAAATAAGAAGATTTTAATTGTAAATACTGGGAAAGCTAAAATTAACTTAAGTTAAAGCTTCGTTTGCAATAATTTTAAGATTATTATATATTGAATGTAATATATATATTGCTTGAATCAAAGGAGGTTCTTCTAACATTTTGAGAAACTTGTCGATTTCTTCTAATCTAAATGGGTGGCCTTTTAAAAAAGAATGAATATTTGGATATAATTTATTGTTTACTGCATTTAAAATATTTTGATAGTCATCAGAGATTATTGAAAAATAGTTTTCTAATATTTTAGCTTCGTTTCTTGTCCTATCTAAAAAAAGAAACGCATTTCCTAATGAGAGTAAATTTAGAGAAATATTCATAAACGACTGGGCAAAAATTTTTTCTTTGGAAATTTGAAGATAATTTGTTTGTATATCCCTCATTAATTTAGGATTCTCAAAAAGTTTAAGAATACTTTTTCTTATCAATGCAAATAAGCGTTCGTTTTGCTCATTGAGTTTCTGTAATTCAAAAAAATCCTCATTAGCAAAACTTTTCCGGAAAAAATCTTGTAATAATTCAAAACTGGCCCTGTTTACAATATCCATTTTCTTAAGTAAAATGTGAGGGGATGTTTCTTTATCTAATGAGAAAAAATTTTTAACGACGATACTTTTTGTACTTTGTTCTATAACATCTAATCCAATAAAAAATGAAATGTTTTTTAGTATGTTGTTTGATTTTGGAACAATCTCTGTCCCCTCAAAAATAATTGATGTTGCATCACGAATATATGCGGTTAAAAACTCCAGATTAATAGTTTCATAATCTTTTCCATCTACTTTAATTGTAACAAAATCTTCTTTAGAAATTAATTTTCTTTTTTCCGCAGAAATAATTAAATCTCCTTGATCGTTTTCAGAAACTTGAACTAGTTTTCCACTATCTAAATTGTTAATTCTTATCCATTTGATGGGGAGGGCTAAAATATAACTCGTATTCCCCGACTTAACAATTTTACGAGTTTCCATTTAATATATAAGATACATACTCATATAAAAATATGTCGGTTAAATATATATCTTTTAAAATATTATGGCTTATAATGGTTAGATAAAGCTCTAAAAAAAAATTCAACATGTGGGGTGTAATTATTTGGATAAGATGCCGTCTTCAAAAACATTACAATTTCTTTCTTACCTTAGAAACAACTCTAGAGAAAAACTGACAACTATCAGTAAAGAAACTAATATCCCTATCTCAACATTATTTGATCTTTTGAAAGATTTGCAGGAAAATCTGATAATCAAAAACACAGTTCTGTTAGACTTTACAAAATTAGGTTATCATATTAGGGCTCAAGTATTTTTGAAAGTTAATAAAGAAGATAAAGATAAATTAAAAAAACATCTTTTTTGCCATCATAATGTCAACACCATTTACAAAATAAATAATTATTGGGATTTTTTAATTGAGACAGTACATCAAGACATTAAAGAATTAGATAATTTTTTAGAGAACTTAATTAATAAGTTTAATATAGAGAATAAAGAGATACATTATCTGATAGATGAAGTTAAGAAAGAAGGGTTTGAGATAGTGTGATTAAGTTATTCTCTAGTTTCTAATTAATTAAATGAAACATTTAAATATTTTATTTTTTTATTCCCTCTTATGAAATTAAGCAAACTAAAAAAAGAAGAAGTAGAAGAAGCAGGAAAATTATTGGTTTCTTACTGGAAAAGCAGAGATATGCCGGAATATAATCTCAATTGGGCCAAAGATTATTTGATTAAAGGACATAATAAAGAAACAATCAAAGACGAGTTCTTCACTTTTAGAGAAAAAGGTAAATTAATGGGATTTGCTTCACTAATAACAAACGTTAGTAAGATTGCGGAGATAAGGGATGAAATTACAATTAAAGATGATAAAAATTTATATCTAAAGAGAATATTAAAAGAATTGTTAAAACTAGCAAAATTACGTAAATTAAGAAAATTATACTCTTTAGTTCTTCCTAAAAACCTAGGTGTCTATAAATCATTAGCTTTTAAGAAAGAAGGAATACTAAAAGATCATTTTAAAGATGGTGAAGATTTTATTATAATGAGTAAGATGATTTGAACGATAGTAAGTTTTATATTTTACTTGAGCTTCTTTCTTAAAAATGATAGATCTTAAAAATAAGCTATATACAAATATAGCTACTGTTTTAGCAGAGAAACATCCATTAACAGCCAAAGAAATTTCTGAAATGTTAAAAGAAAATCATTTTAATCTCCTTTCCCCCTCAATTTCCGTAATAATTCCGCCATCATTTACTCAATACACAAGAAACATAAACTGGATTCGTAATATTTCCAACTTTATCGTAAAAACTCTTTTTAAAGAGAAAGCATTCTGATAACTCATGAATGAAAAAGAGCTACAAATCATTTCTCATTTAAGAAATGATGCTAGAACTAGTCTTTCTACAGTTTCGCAAGAAGTGGAGATGCCAATCTCAACTGTTTATGATAAAGTTACACGGATGCATAAAAGTAGTATTGTAAAAAAATATACCGCCCTGGTAGATTTCCCTAAATTGGGATATCACTACAATGCAAAAATAGCTTTGCGAGTTCCCCGAGAACAGAAAGGGGAACTCTTTACTTTTCTGCAGAATCATAAATCAATAAATTCTTTTCATGAAATTAATAATGGTTTTGATTTCTTAATTGAAACCATACATAAAGACATCAAAGAATATCTTTCATTTATGGAAATCCTACAGGAATCTTTTACAATCCAAGAACTGCACGAATATCAAATCATCAATGATGTTTTCAGGGAAAAGTTTCTTTAGGATTCTCTTTTTGTAAGAAAATAATTATATACAACATATACAAAATAGATAACTTTAAAAATAACTTCTTTATTTCTTGCTATTTTGGTTTAAAATGAAAAAAAAAGATAGTACTGATGAATTCCCTGAATTAAGCGACTTAATTACAGAAGGAAATAATCCAACCAATCCTGAAATATCAATAAGATATCAAATTCCTAATTATTGGCTCGAAAAATCCGTCATTTGTGGGCCAATTATCTTTGGATTAAATTATAGTAATTCTGGAGATCGACAACATTATATTTGAAGTAGGAAATTTAAAATGCTAAGAAACTTAGAGGTAATGATGAGAGAATTTTCAAATAAATCAGATAATTCTAGTTTTGAAAGAGAAATTGTTCCTTTGCATCTTCATGAATATGAGCCGTGGCAAATTTTAAATTATGTCAGAGCAGCCGGTATCAATAAACTTACACAAAATATGAAAAAAGATCTTAGTAATTATATTACAAATAAAATGATTACTAAAGAACAGATTTATGAAGCCGGTATTTGGCATGCAAAATATCGTGCTTTTGATGCTCTTGATGCATTAAGAACATTAGGATTACATAGTTTATCTGTAGAAGCTGAGCTTTCTCCTGGTCTATAGCGAAGCGGTGACCAGGGGTGCAATTTATCAAGAACTAATTCTTATCTTAACTTGAAGAAGAATAAAAGCTAATGCCAGCAGAGCCCTTTTCGTAAAGAGTTGCTGGCTAA
>JAHJGQ010000020.1 GCA_018824365.1 Nanobdellota archaeon
GTTCTGTACTAAAGCTACAAGACTTTCATCAACTTTACCATCCCTATAAATTTTTATAGAAAAATTGTCGATTTGCTGCTTTAACGATTTAACATCATTTGACTGATAAATAAAACGAGTTTTGTCATCTTCACCTTGAGCTGGACCAGGACCATTTACATAACTTCTCTCAACCATTTCATAAACCCTGTTTATCTTAGTTTTTAAATCTTTAGAACAAGAATTATTTTTGAGTGAAAACTATTCAATTTCTTCCAAGCCTTTTTGAACAATATTAAATTTTAAAGTTTTCCCTTCAGGTAAGGAACGATGTTTTCTTAATATTAATCCCCGGCAGTTGTTAAATCTTTTTAATTCCAAAAGACATTTTGAACCGTATTTTAACAAATCACCGCCCACCATCTTTATTTCTCCACGATTATCAAAATCAGCATAAACCTGATTTGTGATCAATACTGGAATCTTTCTTCTACGGGCAATTTCTACTAAATAAGCTATTTGCCTGCCTAATGCAGAATTTACTTCATAAACTTCTTCACTCTTTCCTAACTCTAAACGATAAAGCATGGAAATTGAATCAACAACAATCATACCAATATGTTCATTGACCATCTCCCTTAATGTTTCAAAAATCTCTTTCTGTTCAAGATAATTTATCGGATGGAAAAATATGATTCTCTTAAGTACTTCTTCAAATTGAGAAGAGATTTGTCTGATCCTTTCTACAGCAATACCTCCCTCTGTATCTATAAAAATAACTTTCTTTCCCGATTCAGCAACTTTTACTGCAGCCAATAAACATAAATTAGTTTTACCGGTTCCAGAAGGGCCAAATATTGTAGTGATAATATCTTTATCATAGCCACCATCAAGAAAATTATTCAAGAACAATGCTCCCATAGATACTTTAGTCATAATATTTCAATCATAGTAAGAGATATAAACATTTCTGGAATTAATCACATATTTTATAAAATAAAATACATTTCAGCTTAACTAGAGATGAAAAAAAGAGTTAAATGGACATTATTATCGCTTTTCATTATAGTCGTTATAATAAGAATAATCCTTGCATTTCTAACACCGGGCTTTACGTATGAATCTTATTTTCACTTACGTCAAGTTGATCATATCACTAAAACTGGCTTTCTTAATTATAATGATGATTTATCTTATGGTGGTCGCACTCTTATTTTTCTTCCTTTTTTTCATTATTTCATGGCATTTTTCAGTTTATTTCTTCCTTTGACCATAGTTGCCAAGATATTGCCTAACATATTAATGGCTTCAATTACATTAACAACATATCATATAAGCCACAGTATAACTAATGATGAAAACTCCTCACTACTCTCTGCATTTATTGTAGGATTTCTTCCGATATTATTTTCCACGAATTCATTTACGGTAGAAACATTATTTCTACCGATTACGTTCTTTATAATTTATGTATTCATGAATATTAAAAGAAACACCAATAACTCTTTTGGTAAAAGCAATAGTTTGTGGTTAACAATCAAAAGAAAAAAATATCTTTACTTATATATAATTTCATTTTTAATATTATCATTAACAAGTACATTAACTTTTCTTTTAATAATTGGTTTTGGGATTTATATGCTTCTTTCCCTTATGGAAAACAAAAAGATAAATAAAGAAGAATTAGAGATAATAATATTTTCGTTATTCTTCTTTCTCTGGGTACAATTCATCTTTTATAAGAATTCTTTACTTCAGGAAGGTTTTTC
Organism: Nanobdellota archaeon; assembly: GCA_018824365.1. Taxonomy (GTDB): domain Archaea; phylum Nanobdellota; class Nanobdellia; order Woesearchaeales; family GW2011-AR9; genus JAHJGQ01. Next base: position 1,749 of record JAHJGQ010000020.1, read on the forward strand.
TTTTTTTTGGCAAAATGTCCCCTCTGGAATTATTACTGAATACTTTCCAAAAGTATCAATAATTGAAGCATTAGTTCTTGTAAGCACCATACCATTCCTTACAGGAATTTTCGTAGCTTACCGTTCTCTATTTAAACTTAAAAATAAAAAATCTTTTTTACTTATTAGCTTTGTAATCTCAACAACACTACTCGCCTGGCTTAGGTTAATCAGGTTCAAACAATCTCTTGCTTTTTTTGGAATAATCTTAGGAATATTATTTGCACCATTTTACTTGGAGATGGAAAAGTATTTTCAAAAAACCAAATTATTTAAATTCAAAGAATTCATCCTTCCGATTACTATTATTCTACTTTTATTATCTACGACCATTCCCGCAATAAACGCATCGCTTAAGCAAGATACACCTACTGAAGAAGAAATCGGCGCATTCAAATGGCTTAATGAAAATACGCCAACAGATTCTAAAATCTTAGGCACTCTTGAAGAAGGACACTTAATCACTTACTATAGTAAAAGAAAAAACATTATGGACGATCAGTTCAGGCTAATTGATGACGTGGACAAACGTTTAAAAGACATCAACTCTTTATTTACAACACATTTTCAGACACAAGTCTTAAGTTTATCCGAAGATTATAATCTAAAGTATCTTGTGCTCACCCCTTCAGCAAAGAAAAAATATAATATCACTGAATTTAATTATCTTTCAAAACAATGCTTTGGATTAATATACGATAAAGAGACTAAAATTTATGAAGTGAAATGCGAACTAAAATAAATTCGGTAAAAAAAGTTGAACTAACAGATGAACAAGAGTTAATTAGTTCTAAAAACAAATATTTCTCTCATTTATTGAAACATCAAAAGAAGTATCTTGTTTCATTATTAGTCTTAATTTTTATTTTCCAAACCGCACTTAATTTTATTAAAAATAAACCATTAATGATTGGCGGAGAGAGTTATTATTATCTTAGCATTTCGCAGAATATGGGATTTCAATATAATCCGCTAACTTTGTTACTCTCAACAATTCCTAAACAAATTATTTTTTTAATACCGCCAATAATTGCTATTTTTTGTATTCTTATTTTATTTGATTTGGCAAAAAAGATGAATTTATCAGATTCTTTTACTTTCTTTTTTACTCTTTTTTTGATTATTTCGCCCACTTTCATTTATACGACGATTACTCTTTCTACATATTCAGTGTTTTTTTTGTTAATGCTTTTAGGATTTTCACTATTATTTCAAGAAAATAAAAAAGTACAAGCTTTATCAATAATCCCTTTTATTATAGCAACATTTTTTGATACTTTAAGTACGATTATCCTTTTGTTTTTACAGTCAACATATATTTTCGTTAACAGAAAAAAAGATTCTGTAAACTTAGCTATTCTTTGCATTACAGTTTTTTTATTTATATTTAATAAATTCTTTATCGAAATTCCTTTGATTGCTGGCCCTTTTCATGTAGAAAAGATTATGCGTGACTTGATTTCAGATCTTGGAGGTCTTAATGGAATAGGACTTTTTACTCTCTTATTGGCTTTGATTGGATTAGCCATAATCTGGAAGAAGAAAAATTTTTATCTCGCATATCTCTTGCTACCAATTATAGTTCCAGCTTATTTCTTTAATACAGACACAATTTTCTTTCTGACATTATTGACTTTATTTTTTGCTACGGCCGGATTCATCAGATTATTTGAAATGTGCTGGACTTTAATAACTTTAAAAAAATTTACATTCATCTTACTAATCTTAGGAATATTATTTTCAACATTAACATTCGTTGACCGTCTCTCAGAATATGCTCCTCTAAACGCTGATGAGGAAGCATTAACTTGGATAAAAGAAAATACACCTAAAGAATCGATTGTCCTTTCAGCACCGGAAAACGGTTATTTCATCACTTATTTCGCTGAAAGAAAATCTTTATTCAATTTGAATGATAAAGATTATAAAACAAAAATGAATCTCAGTAAAAATATATTCTCCTCAGTTTATATTAAAGATCTCTTCCCACTGCTAGAACAAAACAACATTTCCATTATATATATTACAGAAAATATGAAAAAAAATCTTCCAAAAGAACAAGGGTTTGTGTTCTTACTGAAAAACGAAAGGTTTAAATTAATTTATTCCTACGAAAATACTGAAGTGTGGGTCTTTGAAAAAGAATGATATTTTCAGAAAAAGGTGAAATGAAGATCATAAAATTCACAGGAGAAATTTTATGATAATTACTTACCTTGATGTTGTACTTTATATCACTTATTTCATTTTGCTATTTCTGTCTATATTTTGGATAATCGTTCTTTTTTCCAGCAAAGAAGATAAAGTTGAAAGGAAATTAACTAATTTCCCATTATTTACTGTAATTGTTCCAGCTTATAATGAAGAAAAATCTATACAAGAAACTCTTACTTCTTTAATTAATTTAGATTATCCTAATGATAAA
>JAHJGQ010000091.1 GCA_018824365.1 Nanobdellota archaeon
CAATTCAAGAAGTTGAATCTACATTAAGTTTTGTGGATGGTTCTTATGGACTTATTTGCAGAGAATTGGGAGATATTCTAGCTTACTCACACATGATAGGGATATTACATCCTCAACCGCCAACATTCAATGATGAAAGAATCTTTTTAGGAAAGAGATGGGCCAAAGAAACTTTAAAGAAGCTGGATGCTGATGTCGCTTTTCTCAAATTTTCTAAGAAGGTCTGGGAATATGTTGAAAAAGGTTATTATTAAATTCATTTCTTCTCTAATAACCAAATCTTATGAACACTTTCGCCTTTATGAACTTCTTCTTCAGAAAGAAGTTTAAACTTATCAGAAAAGGAAGGTTTCCAGTTCTTTCTGCCAATCAGCAATAAAGTGCCTTTTTGTTTTAGAACATAACTTGCCTGATAATAGATCTCATTAAGTTTATCCTCATCTTTAGTGGTTATCTGAAAAATCAAATTATCAAACATATTCTCTTTAAATTTTACGTCCAATTCATCTAAAGAGATCTTATGAAAATCTATAAGTTCTTTTACCCCAGCAAGTTGTGCATTTTTTCTTGCAGAAGTAATGTTTTGTTGAGATTCATCAAAGGCAATAATGTTTTTCTGAAAACTTTTATCTGCAAGAGTTTTGGTAAAAAAAGATTGAAAGTCAAACTTATTAAAAAATGGAAATTTAAACAAAGAAAATTCTTTTTTTTTAGTATTTTGAACAAAGAAACCGGAAGTGTTGAGTGCAGCTTCAATTGCGATAACCCCATCTTTTACAAAGCCAACTAATAAATTATTGCCCAATTTAAATTTACTTTTTCTGACAAAAAAATAGCCCATATCACCTTTAAATGATGCTGCATGTGGAAAAACGCGATAAGGTCTTGCATCTAGTTCAACACCACACAAATCAATACCCACAAAATAATTTTCTCCATTAAAAAATACATCAACGACAAGATCTGGTTTTTTTAATTCTACTTTTGGTGAAATGTTTAATTCTTTTAATTTGGAAAATACTTTTCCAACAACCATTTTTGCTATTGAAATCCTATTTTCTTGTCCTTTGACATTTTCTACTTCAACTTTAAAAGATAGATCATCAGAAAAAAAATCTTTCAGATTCAAATCTACATCATTAAAATTGATTGAATCTACTGTCCTGAACTTACCTAAAGAAACAATAATCTTTCTTATTGATTGAGAACCATAGATCAATTTCAAAATTTCTTCTTTATCTTCTAAAGAAAACTCCAGAACATTTTGATAAGTGAGTGGAGTTATTTTTGTAAGTTCTTTAATTTCTTCTGCAGAAATAGTTTCTAAACCTGAATTCACTAAAGCAAATAATTTCATTCTCGATTTCCTATGGAATGGTCTTTTCTTTCTATTTCTTCTTCTCCTCTTTTCTCTTCTCTTTCATCAGTCTCTTGTTTTTCATCTTCCTCTTGCTTGTATTGTTCATCTCTTAGTTCAAGATCATTTACTTTATCGTCATCATTATCATTATTCTCGTTAGATTCATTATCTTCTAACTTATTATCATCATTATTATTATTATTATTGCTATCCTCATTATTTTCACTACTTTCATCATCTTCACCAATTTGGGCTTCTCTTTCTTTATAGACTACAACATCTTCCTTTTCAACGTCGATATCTTCTTCATCTACAATAATCTTTGCTGCTGCTGCAAGAGAATCATCTTCAAGTCTCATAACTCTTACTCCTTGAGTGGCACGCCCTATAGTAGATATATCAGAACATTTTATTCTTATTGCTATACCTTTTTTTGAGATAAGCATTAAATCTTCTGACCCATTAACTATCATCACTAATTTTACAGGACCATTTTTTTGAGAAATTTTTATGTTTACAACTCCCCTTCCACCACGATGGCAAAGGCGATAATCGCTGATTAATGTTCTTTTACCATAACCTTTCTCTGTCAGAGTTAAAATCTCTTTGCCTTCATCAACTGCCAGCATGCCGATCACTTCATCATCTTTCCTTAATCTAATTCCTCTTATTCCTTTGGCAGTCCTTCCCATAGAACGAACATCACTTTCATTAAAACGGTTAGCAAGACCATTCTTAGTAGCTAAGATTATTTCTTTATCTCCAGAAGTATATTTAACTCCGACTAGATTGTCGTTTTCCTCTAGATTTATAGCCCTGATTCCCCCTTTTCTGGGGTTAGAAAAATCTTTTAATTCTGTTTTCTTTACTGTACCATCTCTTGTAGCCATGAAGAGATATCCCTCTTTGAAATTTCTTACAGGGATTATTGCTGTTATTTTCTCATCTTTTCCTTTTTCCAAAAGATTGGCGATATGCTGCCCTTTAGATTGCCTGCTTCCTTCTGGAAGATGATATACTTTTAACCAGTAAACCTGGCCTTTGTCCGTAAAGAACAGTAGATAATCGTGTGTAGAAGTGATAAAAATTTTCTCAACGAAGTCTTCTTCTTTCATCCCAGCTGCGATTACACCTTTACCTCCACGTTTCTGTGTCTTGTAAGTGTCCGGTGATAAACGTTTAATATAACCTGAATTGGTCATTGTTACAATGGTTGTTTCTTCTTTGATCAATTCCTCCATATCAACATCTTCATACTCCCCTTCAACAACTTTTGATCTTCTTTCATCACCATAATTATTCTTTATCTCTTCAAGTTCTGCTTTTATCAATTCCAATACTTTTTGCTGAGAAGACAATATCTCTCGATAAAGCGTAATTTTCTCCAATAATTCTTTATGCTCAGTTCTTATCTTTTCCTGTTCCAAAGATGCTAATTTTTGTAAACGCATCTCTAAAATTGCTTTCGCTTGAACTTCGGAAAGTGAATAAGTATTCATCAGGAACAATTTTGCTTCTTCAATATTCTTACTATTCTTTATTCCTGGAATCACTTCATCAATGTTATCTATCGCTATCAACAATCCCTCAAGAAGATGAACCTTTTGCTCTGCCTGATTTAAATCGTATTTTGTTCTTCTTGTTACAACTTCTTTACGATGATCAATATGGTATTCCAATATTTGTTTTAAGCTCAGGGTTTTAGGCTGATTGTCTACCAGTGCAAGCAAATTTAATCCAAAGCTTACTTTCAGACGGCTGTATTTGTAAAGCTGGTTTAAAATTACATTAGCATCAGAATCTTTTTTTAGGTCTATAACAACCCTTATTCCTTCGCGATCAGATTCGTCATTTATATTTCTAATCCCAGATATTTTTTTATCTTTGACCAAGTCAGCAATCTGTTTGATCAGTTCTGCTTTGTTTACTTGATAAGGAATTTCTTTAACTATAATCTTGTCTTCTTCTATGTAAACTACGCTTTTGATAATTACCTTACCCCTACCAAATTCATAGGCATGCAGCAAAGAGTTGCCACAAGCAACTTCTCCCCCTGTCGGGAAATCAGGTGCAGGGATTATTTCCATTAATTCTTGTGTGCTTATTTCAGGATTGTTGATAGTGGCAATAATTCCTTCACAAATCTCTTTGACGTTATGCGGAGGAATATTTGTTGCCATCCCTACAGCAATACCTGAAGAACCATTTACAAGTAAGTTGGGAAGCTTATTAGGTAATACAATCGGTTCTTTTAGTGAACCATCAAAGTTATCTTTAAAATCAACTGTATCTTTCTCGATATCCCTAAGCATCTCTTCAGCAAGCTTATTTAGCTTAGCTTCAGTGTAACGCATAGCAGCTGCATTATCGCCATCAATACTTCCAAAGTTGCCTTGTCCTTTGATCAAAGGATAACGCAGACTGAAATCTTGAGCCATACGCACTAAAGAATCATAGACTGCTGTATCACCGTGAGGATGGTATTTACCCAATACTTCCCCTACAATACGGGCACATTTTTTAAAAGGCTTATTATGGAGCATGCCCATATCAAACATTGCATAAAGAATCCTTCTGTGGACTGGTTTAAGCCCATCCCTTACATCAGGAAGGGCTCGGCCTACAATGACGGACATGGCATAATTTACATAAGCTTCTCTCATCTCTTCTTCAATGACACGAGGAAGAATCTTGTCTGTGTTTTCAGGTGCCTCAGGCACTTCGTTTTGAACCATTTTTTAAGAGTGTTTAATATTTCTTTTATCGTCGATAAAAACGTATAAATTAGAGATTTTGGTGGTTTATAAAGCTTGTGGTTAAAAATGAGTTTTTAATGAGTTTTTATAAAGTTGAAAAAGTTTATAAATCTTAATAATATGATTTTAAGGGAGGTGTTCAAATGGCTATAAAAAAAAGAAATGTAATCTTAGTATATTTATTTACTCTAATTACATTCGGAATTTATTTGATATATTGGTTAGTTAAAACCAAAGTGGAAATGAATGAACTAGGGGCTAAAATACCAACAGCATGGTTGATCATAATTCCCATAGCTAATATCTACTGGCTCTACAAGTATGCCGAAGGTTTCTCTACCAAATTGAAAAAAGATAACAATGCAATCTTATGGTTCTTATTGTTTTGGTTAGTAGGAATAATTATGCCGATTATGGTACAATTAGAATTAAATAAGAAAGCAAAGAAATGAATTAATAATATTTTTTATTTTTTAATTTCTTTCATCGCCTTTTCTATCTCGCTTTTGCTGACTTCTTCATTTTTCTCTAACTCAATCAGCCTTTCTACTTCGTCTGCTTCTTTATTGACTTCCTCCGCTTCGTTGAGGATATCTAAAGGTATTTGATCAAGGAAAGCTTTCTTTGCATCTTCACTTGGAAGATCGAAATATTCAAAAAATTTCTTGGTTAGTTTAATTTTATAAGTTCTACCAAATTTATCTTTAGTGATGAAACCTTGCTCTTCAAGCTGTCTCATGTGTTCATAAGCACCAGAACCTTTTAATTTTATGACGTCTGACTGTACGATAGGATATCTCCAGGCGATGATTGCCAATGTTTCCATTAAAGGCTTCTCAAGTTCTGTTGAAGATACTATGTTGCTTACCAAAGAAACAAACTCATCACGAACTGTTAATTTCCAACCGTCTTCATTTTTTATGATCTGCAAGGAATGGTCTTTTTCAGAGTATTCTTTAATCAATTTTTCTATAATCTCTTCTGTTTCTTTGATTTCTAACGAACATAGGCTGGCAACACGTTCAGAAGTAATCTTCTTTCCTACAGCGAAGAGTACAGCTTCAACCTTTTTTTCTTTCTGATCCATTTTTGGTCGGTTTCCTAAATATTTACTTTTTACTTTTAAGATAATAAATGCCGTCTTTCAAATCAATAACGTTTTGATCTATCAGTTTATCTAAAAAATCTTCCAAGAGATCCTTGTTAACCCCAGTTAATTTACTAATCTGTTCTGAAGTAAGATTACTTTTACCTAATAGAACGGTCACGTAATTTTTCAATAAAAATGCTGTGTTGGTCTTTAATGTATCATTTTCTATTTTTAATTGCTTTGCAACCATATCAACGCCATGGAGTTTAGCTTGTAGATCATTGATAAAACTGGAAACCTCATTATCGCTAAGACTTAATTGGCTTGGTTCGATGATATCAATCAATGAAGGCATATAATCAAAACAGAAGTCTATCAAGTTGTCCATCTTTCCAGTCCAGATCTCCAGTTCTGTAAAAGTAGCCCATAAATCGGTATCTTCTTGCTTCTTTGCTTCAGTCAACTCTTCATTAACAACCTCATAGCGTTCGTCTTCTTTAATCTTACTTACATATTCTTTGATAGAAGATTCTACATGTTCTTTTGGCTTACCCAACACTTCTATTACAGCTCTAAAAAAAATCTTTTTTTCCATTGATTACAAGAAAATAGTATGCTTTTTAAGTCTTTCTGAAGATTAATTTATTAGTCCATGTTATTAGTCTATGTTGTATTTATCAGTTAACAATTATTCTTTCCTATCAACACAATACAAAACAGTCCAAAAGTGATGGCAAGAAAATAAGGTATCAATCTTTTGGCTTTTTCAGAACTTGATTCGTAAACAATTATCCCATTTAGTACATCAATTATTTTTTCTTTTTCTGCTTTAAGTTGAAGATTTGATTCCGGATTGGCTTCAAGAGAGGATTCAGCAAAAAAATTCGATTCTAAAAACGATTGTTGGGAAGAAAAATTCACTTCTTCTTTTATTTTTCCAGATGATAAAATATATATCTTCTCTGTTAATTCTTTATCAGTTTTCTGCCTATCTTTATTGATTTTTACTTTTAATTTATACTCCCCTTCTTCAATTCCATCATCTACTTTTATCAGAAATTCAACTGATTTCAGCTCATTTTCATTAAGGGTTAACTCCTGTAAATTATAATCATTTTCAACTGTTTTATTATAACAAGAGTAACATCTGCTTCCTTTATAAAGATAGCTCCATAATTTATAATCATGTTTAGAATCATCTCCAAGAAGCTGTACTTTCACTTTTAACACATCACCTATTTTAATTGAAGAGGGCAGGTCAATTATCTGATAATGTTCAATCTTGCTTTTCTTTTCCTCTTCTATTTCTTCAATGTAATCCAAATAATCTTTACATATTTCCTTATCAACACCACCGATAGTAAAAGGCTGTTCAGTTCTCAAGCCCAGACCTTCAAGAACTAAGATAGCTTGACCATCTTCAATCTTTTGGTTGCAATTTGGAATAAGTTGAATCGGCAGGGTAATATTATATAATTGATATTCTTCATAGATGTTCAACTTAGTGGTCTTACTGATCTTTTCTTTGTCTTTCTCTGCCCATAATTGTATTGAGTATTTCGTTTCCTGTCCTTTGTAAATATTTATTTTGGCCCTGAATTGGTCTCCCCATTCTGCTTCTTCATCATTTCCCAAGTAAAGCGTTCCTATGTTTAAAGATGAAGAGTTCTCTTTATATTGTGGATTGATAGCTATAAGTTTAGTCACCTTATTATCAGCTAAATTTCTTTCATTGCAATTTAAACTAAATATTTCAAACTTGACCATATATATCCCTTCAGCAAGATTTGGTGAGTAAGAACTTATCTTCTTATATGATTCAATGACTGTTTCATTTTTCCAAGGAGAATATTCTTTGATCACTCCTCCAAAAATATCTTCAATTGTACCCTTAACGGAAATGTTTTGGGCAAAACCGTATAAACGTTCTATTTCTACCGTAAATGATAAATCTTTATTCTTAAATATGGAATTATCAATTAAGAGGTTAATTTTCCAATCACAATTTTCAACGTAATAATTTTCTTTGTTTGGAGTGGGAATTGTGTGATACCATTGATTGCCTATCTTGCTTATTGACATTCCTTCAGTACTGCCAGAATAACTAACACTATCAATAAGCGTTGTTTCTTTAAACAATCTAACTTCATCATAATCAGAATTTAATGAAAAATCGGTATCGCCATCACGATAAATCGTTTTATAACATCCAGCACAGATTATTGTTCCTGATTCATCGATAATCTTGTTATCTGCAATTGGTAATTTGCCGTTTTCTTTAGAATCTTTTAATATCAACCCTTTCAAATCGATGTTTTGGCTGCCGGGATTGTATAATTCAACCCATTCTCCTAAAGGTTTATTTCCATCATCTTCTCCAATCGGATCCGGTAAAAATTCATTGATTTTAAGAATTGAATAATCATAACTAAATTCATAATTACTGTTTTGTTGGCCGGGAGTTCCGCCGTCAACTAAGCTTTCCTGCCATTGACCATCTTTATTTTTTTCCAAGGTTTTATTGTTGCCATCTGCTAAATCAACATAATCAGTATAGTCAAAACTATCACTACAATTTTCATTGCCCTCTAAAACTATTTCTTCACCAGAATTTTTTAAGCTAATGCTCTGTTCAATAACACTATTTTGACTTCCGAAATAATAAGTGAAATTTGCTAAATTTCTTACTATCAGTAAATAAGAGTGATCATTCAATTCCCCTTGCAAAGCCTTGCCGTCTAAAGAACAATTAGAAATATTGATAGAAAAATCATTAGGATTATACAATTCAATCCATTCACAATAATTGTCATCACATTGTCCCGGATTGTACATAATTTCATTAATTTCGACCGAAGCCAAAGAAAAATCGGTCAAGAAAGTTGACAGAAGTAAATATAAGAATAATCTATTGAATCTCATATGAGGAGTTAAATGAATTATACAATAAATAATTTTCCCATAAAATCCCCATGAAAATGATTTTTACTATTCTTGAATACTAAAGAAAGTTTTTAAATGTACTTGGCTTGTTAATTACAAAATGGGATGGTTGTTTGGAAAAAAGAAGAAAGTACCACAAGTTCCTGCTTCTGAAGGGATTATCAGTGAAAGAGCTTTGAGATTTCCAGTTAAGCGCAGTTCTTCTGAAAGGATTATAGAACCGGATGAAGTGAAAGAAGCGGTTGGTTTTGAAATGCCAAATGACTTTTCTGAAGAAGCAGAAATGCCGGCAACAGAAGTTCCTACCAGCCCATTACCACCAAGAACTGGAGTTAGTCCTTTTTTTAAACCACAAAACAAAGAAGATTTATTTGTAAAAGTAGAAGTTTATCAAAGAGTTCTTGGAGAAATAGACATGCTAAAAAGGAATTTAGCGGAGCTTTCTGAAACAAATAAAAATTTAGAATTATCAGAGTACAATGAAGAAAATAATTTTAACCGTCTTAGAAGGTCGATGAAATTAATGCATGATAGCCTTTTACAAATTGATAAAACTGTATTCAAATTTCAAGGTGATTAAAAATGGAAAAAATGCCCGTCTTTATAAAAGTAGAAGAATATGATGATGTCTTAGATTTAGTTAAACTTATCAAAAAGAAGCTTGATGAAGCAAAGTCAACACTTCTTAAAATAAATGATCTTAAGAATGAAGAAGATCACCAATTAGAAATGTGGCAGAACACGCTTGCAGAAGTAGAGAAGAAAGTAGATTTTATTGATCATTCTTTGAATGAACCAGAACAATATCAATAAGAAAGTAAGTTAAACGAGAAAATGAAAAAAAAAGCAGTGAAGAAAAAGAGTGTAAAAACAGTAAAAAAAGAAGTTAAAAGAGTTAGTGCTCCAAAAATGCCGGTTAGAGAGAAAGGGCTTAATTTTATGGTCCAGATTAATGATCCTAAAGCTCTAAGAAAAGATCTTCTTGAAGCGTTACGTGAAGTTATTATCTTTATGCAAGGTTATGAAACATTTAGGAAAGTTCAAGAAGAAAAAGTTGTTACTTTCTCTAAGCTGCGCGATAATATTAAAGAATTAAATAATCTGATTGATAACAAGTTAAGAAAATTCCTGCCGAAGGGAAAACTTAAAAGTATTGGTGAAGAAATGAAAGTTCAGGAAGAAGTTGAAGAACAGGAAGAGTTACCAAGACAGGTGAGTATTCTTAGAACTGAACCCAAGAGAGAAAATAATGAATTAGATGATCTGGAATATCAACTTAAAGATATTGAAAATAGATTAAAGAAAATCCAATGATTTCTTTTTTTCCTAGATTTTTTACAATTATTTTAAGATAATTTTATAAAACTTCTATGAAAATAACAATCTTATGCGGACGTGCCGGAGTGGTCAAACGGGATAGATTGTTTGTACATAGGTACTAATGAGTCCTAACTCAAGTCGTTTTGAGTGATGAGGTCTAACAAGATCGATGAAATACTCGTGAGCCATCTATTGGCTTAGTGCCTACGCAGGTTCGAGCCCTGCCGTCCGCATATTTTTAATTTATTAGAATTAAAATAAATGAGAGTTAAGCATTCTATTTGAAATTTTTTGGATTAATCCTATCAGTTCTTTGATAACTTTTTTCCAACTTTGGATGTAATGCAGTAGGTAATAATTCTCGAAGACGAGCCTTACCTTCTTCAAGACCTATATCCATATTCAAACGCATATCAACAATTCCATCTACAATCCTCTCTAAGAAATCTGGATAACATGCTGCCGCATATTCTGACCCAAATGGGGACATATCACTCCGAAGTGCTGCGTAAGCGACAAGAAAGTCACTTTGTACTTTACCTGCACGAAAGATTCCATCAGGCCCCATAAGAAAATCGTGAAAACCAGCAAAATTATCAAACTTTTTAACAATTGCTTTACCTTCATCCATACCAGGCCAATATCGTGGATTTATAATTTGTATATCGGACAATAGTGAAGGTTCAGAAATTGCTGGTGTATGATGAATTTGAACATAGAAATAATTAATCCGACCCAGTTGCTGCAGGAAGACCCCTAAAACTTCATCTTTTTTTTCGCGTGGTAAAAAAGAATAAATTGCACCAAGTGCATTATAAGGTCGAGTATCTGGTGCATTATGTGGATGTTGATTTTTAAGAACTGTAATTAATGTATCCACATGTGCTTTACCTAATTCAAGAGTCTCTCTTCATCTAATCGTTCAGGAATTCCTGCTTTTCCAAGTATTTCAATAAGTTCAGGAGAAACAGTATCCGGATTTTCTATTATAAAAACACTCATCATTTTAATACATAAAGTAATAACTATAAAAATATTTTTATCTTTAAATATCTATTTTGATATTCGATCAAAACAACTCCCTCCAAACCTTTATAAAACATAAAACAATCCTTCTTTAACATGTCAATAGAAATATGTACAATCGGCGGTTTCTCAGAAACAGGGAAGAATTCTACAGCAGTTAAGATTGATGAGGAAGTAGTCATATTAGATATGGGTCTTCATATGGAAAATTATATCCGTTATACTGAAGATGAAGATATTAGAGCTATGACTTATGAAGAATTATTACAAGTAAATGCAGTTCCAAACTACGATTTAATAAATGATTGGAAAGACAAAGTGATTGGAATCATTCCTAGCCATGGTCATCTTGATCATATTGGTGCTATTCCTTTTTCTGCTTCAATATTTCCAAAATCACCAATCATCTGTACACCATATACTGCTGAAGTATTAAGAAGCATCTTTAAAGATGAGAGAATCAGCATTCCAAACAACCTAATTAGTTTAAACTTGAATTCAATATACAAATTGTCAGAAAATATTTCTGTAGAATTAGTTAACATGACCCATTCTATTCCGCATGCTTCGATGATTGTTTTACATACACCTTATGGAAAAATTGTCTATGCGAATGATTATAAGTTTGACAGGCAGCCAACTTTAGGAAAAACACCTAATTTTGACCGGCTGCAAGAAATAGGTAAAGAAGGAGCATTACTATTGATTGTAGAATGCCTTTACGCTCATGAACATAAGAAAATGCCTTCAGAATCAGTAGCCAAACAGATGCTAAAAGATGTTATGTTAGGAGTACATGCAGAAAAAAAAGCGATGATTGTAACTACGTTCTCTTCACACCTTGCCAGGCTAAAAAGCATTATTGAACTAGGCAATAAATTAAACCGGAAAATTGTCTTTTTGGGAAGATCTTTATCTAAATATGTTACGGCTGGTGAGAGGATCAATCTGATAGATTTTCAAAAAAACATTACTTTAGTTAAACATAGGGATAGGATTGAAAAAATCTTAACAAAGATAAACAAAGAAGGTAAACAAAAATATCTTTTAGTTGTTACCGGTCATCAAGGAGAGCCAAAAGCAATCCTTTCAAGGATGGTTAGAAATGAACTGCCATTTAAATTTGAAAATGGAGATGTAGTTATCTTTAGCTGTTCTGTAATTCCAGTTGAATTAAATAAAGACAATAGGGACAAGTTAGAAAGGCAGATAAGAAGCAAAGGTGCACGTATCTTTAAAGATATCCATGTTTCTGGTCACGCAGCCAGAGAAGATCATCGTGATCTGATTGAATTGGTAAAACCAAAACACATCATTCCTTCTCATGCAGGTCAAGATAAAGCAAACAATTTAGCCAGCCTAGCTGAAGAGATGGGTTATAAAAGAAATAAGAGCGTCCATTTGATGGAAGATGGAAAGAGAATAATCTTAAAGTGAAAACCACTACTTTATAACAATAAATCTTATAAAGAGTTCATTCTTGGAAGTTTTAGAGGGTTTGAGAAATGAAATTAGTCCTAGCTGAACCAAAGTACTTTAAAGACAGTATTTCTATAATTTCTGATTTAGTGACAGAAGCTAAATTTAAAGTTAACAGAGATGGTCTTGAAATGGTAGCCATGGATCCTGCAAATGTTGCCATGGTCATATTTAAGCTTCTAAGCAGCAGTTTTACGAAGTATGAAGTTAAAGAAATTGAAGAAATCTGTATCAATCTTAATAATTTAAAACAAATTTTGCGTAGAACTAAAGGAGATGATATGCTGACATTAGAAACTACTGAAGATAACAAACTAAAGATACAGCTTAAGAGCAATACAACAAGATCATTTTCCATCCCAACTCTTGAAATAGAAGATAAAGAACAAAAAGTTCCTGAACTTACATTTCCGATAGTTGTAAAGACCAATTCTGATGTATTATCTGAAGCAATAGAAGACGTAAGTGTTGTTGCTGAGTCCGTAACTTTATTAGGAGAGAAAAGCCAATTGTTGGTGAAAGCAGAAGGAGACTTATCAAAAGCTTTTATTGAGATTAAACCAGACGAAAACACCATCATTAAATGTGATTCGGAAGATAAATTTAAAGCAAAATATTCTTTAGAATATTTGAAGAAGATGATTAATGGCGGCAAGCTAACAGAAAACGTTTCTTTATACTTTAATACCGATTACCCTTTAAAATTAGAATATAAAGTTACTGATAAATTATTGTTAAGTTTCATTCTTGCTCCTAGAGTAGATAATGACTAATTAATTCTTTCAAAAGGACAAATAAATCTGTTTTTTTAGCTGAAAGTGACAAAAATAAGATTCAATAAAGCTAAAATAGACAATTCTATTAAAAAATTAAGAAAAATTAATAAAAAAAAGCCCAATTTTACATTTTTCTTATATTAAAAACACTATATTAAAAAAAATTAAGATATTAAAATGACATATTAAAATTATAAGAAAAAATGAAAAGATTAGATATAATATTTGAATCGCCAAATGATGAAGAAAAAATAATTTCTGGAGTTATCAGAGCAACAAAAGAAATATCTGATTTGGAAGTAAGATTACATTATGCTTCTGCTGAAAAAACTCCTGAAAAACTAGCAGTGGTCATGTCAGAACTTAAATCTGAAGAAGGGGATAATAAAGTATACATTGTTGGAGGAAGAATGAACAATGGTCTAACCAGCATAATTAGGAGTTATACTAATCCAAACGATCTAGTGATTGGTATCCCTGTTGATGATGACAAAACAAATGGTTTAAGCTCATTTATCTCTACTTCTGAAAAATCTTTTGGAAGCCCGATCTTAATGGCAGGATTAAATAATAGTTATGCTGCTTTAAATATTGGCTATAAAATATTACAAAGGGCAGAAGAATTGAAATCTGGAAATATGATGAATAATCAAATTGTCATCTATGAAGATAAAAATAATAGTTGTTCCATAACCAGACAATTGCCCCAACTACGTTCAGAGCTAGAACAAGTAGGATTGGATTATGTCAGTAAATTCATAGACGAGATTGGTCCAAATGATATTGTAGTCAATATATTTAATATTAAAGATAAACTAACAACTAGACTAAGCAGAGTTGATGAAATTCTCAGGAACGGATTAGGTATACAAATCGGCATTTTAGAAAGTCAACCTTATCAAAAAGAACAAGATTATGTTCAATGTTTAAAAGGAACTAAAAAAACTGGAATAGTAAGTATTGGAGCGTATGCAAATGCAGTACACATAGCTGCACAAATAACCCAGAATGAAAACTCATTAGGTTTAATAGAACAAAGAAAAGATGAAATTGTAAGAAATATTGAAGAAAATAAAGGCCTATCGGTTGTGAACGGTATTGTAATAAAGTTCTAAATAATCTAAATCAAAATCTCTTTTTTTTCATTAATTTTATAAAATAACTATTTGAATTGTATAAAGTATGAATCTAAACATAAGATATAACCCAAATAAGTTCATCCATGTAGGAGAGATCTCACTTAGTGAAGAAACTAAAAAACTGCTTAAGAAGTCTGAAAAAGTTTATTTTGAAAATTT
The DNA here is from genome assembly GCA_018824365.1 of Nanobdellota archaeon. Taxonomy (GTDB): domain Archaea; phylum Nanobdellota; class Nanobdellia; order Woesearchaeales; family GW2011-AR9; genus JAHJGQ01. The sequence goes on from JAHJGQ010000091.1 coordinate 14,049, forward strand.
TGATGGTAAAACGTGGTATGGAAGATGCATTTTCCTTAGCTGGTATTGTTCATTAGGAGATTGTACTTTCTGTTTCAGATCTACACAAAAACATAAGATTAAACATACTGAAGATTCTAAAAGAACCATGGCTTCTGTACTTCTTGAAGCTTTATTCTGTAAAATGTTTAACTGGAGAATAGAATTTCTTACTGGAGGATATGGCATTATGCCTTTCACTGATCTATTAGAATTTACTAAAAATGTATCTTCTGTTTATGGTCAAAAGATCTGGTTGAATTTAGGAATAATCTCTGAAGAACATCTTCAACGATTACAGCCTTATGTAAAAGGTATCTGTGCTTCCATGGAAACTTTGCATCCGGAAATTCATAAAAAGACCTGCCCAAGCAAACCAATTGAACATTATGATAAGATGCTTTATGAATTGAATAAATCAAAAAAAAGATTCAAGAAAAGTATTGCTGTAATCATCGGTCTAGGTGATAAGATAGAAGACAAAGATTACTTGTTTGATTTTATCGATAAACATAAATTAGATAGGATAACTCTTTATGCTTTGAAACCGATAGCAGGAACTGAATTTAAGAAAGGGCCAGATGTTGAAGAATATGTTCAATGGATTGCTCATCTAAGAATTAGATTTCCAAAGTTAGAAATCATTGCCGGAACAAATCTTAGAAGATCAGAAGAAGCAGGTTATTTGATGAAAGCGGGAGCAAATGCTGTTACTAAATTTCCTGCTACTAAACAATTTGCTACAAAAAAAGCTAAACTAGTAGAAAAATTAATTGTAAATGAGGGACGTAATTTCATCAGTAACCTATCTAAATTGCCTGAGATTGACTGGAATGGAGAGATAGATAAATTATTGATAGATGAAAAATATAAAGTAAGGATGAAAGAAAAATTGAATCTTTACTTAGAGAAATTTGAAAATCCCATTGATGTAGATAAAGAGATGAACAGATAAAGAAAATAGAAAAAAAAAATGTTAAAAAAGATATAAAAGATGATCAAGAATAAAAAAAATAAAATAGAAATCATGGCTCCAGTAGGTTCTTATGAATCTTTAATGGCAGCTATCAAAGCAGGAGCCGATTCTGTATATTTTGGAATTGAGCAATTGAACATGCGGGCTAGAGCTGCCAAGAGGTTTACTTTAGATGATCTTCCTAAAATAACTAAAATTTGTAGAGAGAAGAACGTCAAAACCTACATCACTTTAAATGTTGTAATGTATAATGAAGATCTGCAATTGATGAAAAAAATTTGTGATACTGCAAAGAAAGCAAAAATCGATGCAGTTATTTGCACGGATATTGCAGCTATAAAATATGCACATTCTATCGATTTAGAAGTTCATATTTCTACACAGGCCAATGTTAGTAATATTGAAGCTGTGAAGTTTTATTCACAATTTGCTGATGTGATCGTTTTGGCCAGAGAACTTAACTTAAATCAAATTAATGAAATTATAAAATCGATTAAAAAAGAAAAAATTGAAGGGCCGAAAGGAGAATTGATAAAAATTGAATTGTTCGTTCATGGTGCTTTATGTGTTTCTATTTCAGGAAAATGTTATATGAGTTTAGCTCAATACAACCATTCTGCCAATAGGGGAGATTGTTTGCAGGTTTGCAGAAGATCCTACAAAGTAACTGATGAAGAGACGGGAGATGAGTTAATGATTGATAATAAATTTGTAATGTCCCCAAAAGATTTATGCACAATCGGAATTATTGATAAAATTATTGAATCAGGAGTAAGCGTATTTAAAATAGAAGGACGGGGCAGATCGCCAGATTATGTTTATACAACAGTTAAAGTTTACAAAGAAGCTGTTGATAATTACTTTTCTGGAACTTACACGAAAGAAAAAATTGATACTTGGATTAAAGAATTGGAGAAAGTATTCAACCGCGGTTTTTGGCAAGGAGGTTATTATTTAGGAAATAAATTAGGTGAATGGAGCGGCACATATGGTTCCAAATCAACAGTTGAGAAAATTTACATCGGGAAAGTGAAAAATTATTTTGCTAGAAAGAAAATTGTTTATTTAATTATTGAAACAGGGGAGATTGGTGTGGGTGATGAAATCTTAATTACCGGACCTACAACAGGTGTAGTAAAAACAAAAGTTAAAGAGTTGTATGTCAACGATAATCATAAAGAAAAAGCTAAAAAAGGGGATTTAGTTACAGTTCCAATTCAAGAGAAAGTAAGAGCAAATGACAAATTATTTGTACTTAATAAAAAAGAAAAATGATTAAGATATATCAAAAACTTATTAGACCGGTATTTTTTAAAATTGATCCTGAAAGAGTCCACAACATGATTCTTTTTTATGGTAAATTATTAGGTAAATTTTATTTGACAAAAAACATTCTCAGATTTATGTTTAATTATCAAAATGATAAGCTTAAACAAAAAATTCATGGGATAGAATTTTCAAATCCAATCGGTTTGGCTGCCGGTTTTGATAAAGATGCACAACTGATGAACATATTACCTTCAATAGGTTTTGGTTATGAGGAGATAGGTACAATTACCGCAAAATCTTGCACAGGAAACCCAAAACCAAGATTATGGAGAATGCCAAAATATAAGTCAATCGTCGTTAATTATGGACTGAAGAATCTTGGTTGTAAAGCCATAGCTAAAAGATTGAAAGGCAGACAATTTGATTTTCCTTTGGGAATAAATATAGCTAAAACAAACAGTAAAGAAACCGTTGATAGAGAAGCTGGAATTAAAGATTATGTAGATGGATTTTCTATGATGGAACCATTTGCTGATTATATTACTATCAACATCAGTTGTCCAAATGCTTATGGAGGACAACCTTTCTCGGATTCAGAATCATTAAACGGATTGCTTCACAAAATTGATGAAATTAAAATCAGCAAACCAATCTTTCTTAAGTTGTCACCGGATCTTCCTATAGAAGAAGTGGATAAGATTATTGCTGTTTGTGACAGGCATAATATTCAAGGATTTGTTATTTCTAACCTTGTAAAGAATAGAAGTAAAACTTACATTCCAGCTAAAGAATTTTCTAAAATAGGAGAAGGCGGCTTAAGCGGTAAAGTAGTTTATGATTTTTCAAATGAACTGATCTCTCATGTTTATAAAAAAACAAAAGGCAGATACATAATAATCGGATGCGGAGGAATATTTACTGCTGAAGATGCCTATGAAAAGATTAAGAGAGGTGCTTCTCTTTTGCAGCTGATTACCGGACTTATTTATGAAGGCCCAGGTGTAATCAAAGAGATAAATAAAGGAATTGTAGAATTACTTGAGAAAGATGGATTTACTAATATTTCTGAAGCAGTTGGGAGTGAATACAGTTAAATTATTGCTTTAATAAATATACAAATTTGTCCCTGCTTTCTCTCTTGAAAGAGATGCTAATCTATTAGTATTAAAGTTATCCGGGGAAGAAGAGGGGCAGCCGATTATTTCCATGAATCTGCAAACCATAGGGGTTGAAAGCATAATGTTTTTTTCTTATTTATCAAATTGTTTTAGCATATGATAAATCTTTAAACAATCTGCTTTTGCAAAACTTCTTGAATGATAAATTTTCCCAAAAGTGTCTGGAACTTTTCTAAAATCAGAATGAACTTCACTATATGTAAAAAAAACATCTACTTGTCCTGGATTATACTTTTGGACTTCTTTTTCAACTCTCCTTAAAGTTCTTCCAGTAACAACACTATCATCCATTACTAAAACTTTTTTTCCTTCTAAGACATCTGGATTCTCTAACCATTCAAACTGAGCTCCTTTACCTCTTCTTTTTGCTCTAGCTAGAACAAGAGGTAAGCCAAACAAGTTGAAAATCAAACCAGTATAGATACCTCCGCTTGTTAATGGTGTGCTAATATCATAATCATCACACAAACGAGAAGCTGCGCTTAAAAGTTGAGGCATCTCAGAAGAGTAACCCCTACTTTCAACATTACTTTCTTCCCTAAGTTTTGTTAATCTTTCATGTATTACGTCATCTATTGAACTAAATTTGTGCTTAAAAACAAGTGGGTCACTCAAAGAGCTGTAATGTTTTTCAAAAATCTCTTCTACCTTCCAGTCATGAGCCAAGATCAAAGCTTTTGTTAACTTTCCATCATCATATAAAGATTCTAAGAAGCATCTTTTTTCTTCATCTGTTCCTGCTAATCTTAACAATTTGATTCTTGCATCAGTTAAATGAGGACAAGAACTATAAACCCCAATTTCATCAAGAAGATTTCTAGCACCATCTACATCATCTTCTATACTAAAACCAATTGCTTTACTAATTACTACCGCCGATTCAATATCTTGATCCATATATTAACTAAAAAAAATCACCCATTTATAAAATTTTCTATGGGTTTGTTACTTGAGAGTTACTATCCGATATTAACCGGCTTTCATTTCTACTTTTTTAAAATCATCCTATAAAATCATAAAAGTTTCAATTAAGCTAATAACATAAAAAGAAATAGGAAGATTATGTTAGTGTTAGATAATATGCATAGAATTGTCTAAAATTTTAAATGTGTTCTTACCTTTGGAACAACTATGATACATATTAAAGGCTCCGATAATGAATATAAGATATCTCTCGGTTCTAAAGATCCAGAAACAACATTATCAGTCATTAATAAAGATATTTTAAAATTTATTAAAAAATTGAATGGAGAGGAAGAGGAAGAATCTTTTGCTTACATTCACGAAGCCGCCAAGATTGCTGAATATTCTTCTTGTTTACGTTCAAAGTGCGGTTCGGTGATAGTAAACGGTAATAAGATCATCGGTAAAGGGTTTAACTCTCCGCCGTTAAACAAAACGATAGATCACTGCTTTAAAGATAATCTACCAGAAGATTTCAAATCGGATAAAACTTGTTGTGTCCACGCAGAACAACGTGCGGTGATGGATGCTTTAAGAAACAATCCTGAAGAAATAGCAGATTCACGAATCTATTTCATCCGACTTGATCAATATGGCAGTGTAAAGAAATCCGGACAACCTTACTGTACTATTTGTAGCAAATTAGTCCTAGATGTAGGAATTGCGGAATTTGCTCTTTGGCATGATGATGGTATTTATGTTTATAATACTGAAGAATATAATCGGCTTTCTTTTCAGTTTAGGTCAAGCAATATTATCAAGTAACGAAAATATAATAAACACAAATTTCCATTAATGAGTTATATGATTCTTGGTAGAATTACAGGAAAAGTAAGCACCACACAATTTCAGTTCTCTGTGAGTGGTACAGATACTAAAAAATTTCAGTTCATTCAGGTTAATCATCCTGAATACGGTTTTGTTCTCGGACAAGTCATGGAACTGGAACGGACAGCTGAAGGAATGGAAGCTAAGTGCAATGTTATTGGTTATAAAGATTTGGATGGAAGAATAAAAGGAATAAGAACTCCTTTCAACCTTAATACAGAAGTATTGGATGCAGAAGACTCATTCATCAAAAAGATTATTGAACTTGAAGGAGAGGGTGGTTTTATAGGAAAGCTAGAAGGGAAAGATATTTCGGTTAGAGTTAATCTACAAAAAATTCTTACTAAACATCTTGCCGTATTAGCTAAATCTGGTGCGGGGAAAAGTTATACCGTCGGTGTTCTTTTGGAAGAGATTATGGAGAAGAATGTTCCTTTGTTGATAATCGATCCTCACGGAGAATACTCTTCAATGAAAGAACCGTCGGATGAGGAGCAGGAGAAGTTGATTGCTTGGAATATAGATAAGAAAAGATACAGTCAAAAGATACAAGAATATGGTGACCTGAATATTAACGAAAATCTTCGTCCTTTAAAATTGAATGAGAAAATGAGTTCTTACGAATTGATGAAAATATTACCTATACAGCTTACTAACACCCAGGAAGCAATTCTTTTTTCCATAATTAAAGATTTAGAAGAAATTAATTTTGATAATATCATATTAGGATTAGAACAATTGAATTCCAGTGGAAAATGGAGTTTAATTGACACGATGATGTATTTAAGAGACCTGAAATTGTTTTCTGCACATCACACAAGTTTCAATGAGATTATCCAACCAGGAAAATGTTCAATCATCAACTTAAAAGGAATTTCCCCAGAAGTGCAGGAAGTTGTTGTTTACAAATTACTCAAAGATCTGTTCTTAGCTAGGAAGCAAGATAAAATACCCCCTTTTTTTTGTGTAATTGAAGAAGCACACAATTTCTGTCCGGAGAAAGGTTTTGGTAGAGCTAAGAGTTCAGAAGTGATTAGATTAATATCTTCTGAAGGAAGAAAATTTGGTTTAGGCCTATGTGTTGTTTCACAACGGCCGGCATTAGTACAGAAAACAGTATTAGCGCAATGTAGTACACAAATTATAATGAAAATAACCAACCCTAATGATTTAAGAGCAATAACCGGTTCGATTGAAGGAATTACTTCAGAAGCTACTGAAGAGATTCAAAATCTTCCAGTTGGTTCTGCTTTAGTTTGTGGAATTGTTGACAGACCGCTAGTTGTTAATATCAGGCCAAGAAAAAGTAAACATGGAGGACATGCAGTAAACATATTAGGAAATTCAACAAGCGAAACATATGTTCCTAAAACAGAAAATAGGACAGAAGAGAATATAGAAGATGGAATAGAAATTGAGAGATATGATCAAGAATACAACAAAGATGTATTTAAAGAAAACAAGAAATTTGAAGAGAAAAATCTATTGTCAATTATTAAGCCAACCATAAATATTAAAGAGATTAAGTTAATGAGTGAAAGGCCCATAAGTAAAATTACCACTTATTTGATTCCAGCAATATTTTTTTCTTGTAAATTTAAAGGAGAAAATATCAACTTCCTTGTTGATAAGATTAAAGGGAAGATTATCTTAAATCCTGAAAAAGACGAAAAGAGAGATATTTTTCGTTTAGATTTGGATTGTAATTTTTTACGTAAACCTTCATTTGAAAGTATTAATTATGATACCAAAATGGAGGAAAAAATATCTTCAGGCAGATTAAGAGAAGAATTGAGCAAATATTGTAAAGTTGATGATTTTAAAGAATGTTTTATTGTCTATTATAAGATTGATTATTAACAAACTGTCCTTACCGGATAGATGTTCTTAAATTTTATAAATGAGCACCACTTCTAATAAAAATGCACGCTGTAAATAATACTAAAAAACTGAAATTTATAGTTGTTACTGGAGGTGTTCTTTCTGGGTTGGGTAAGGGCGTTGCTGCTGCTTCTATAGGTAAACTTCTTTCTTCAAAGTTGAAAATCGTCCCAATGAAATTAGATGGTTATCTCAATGTAGATCCTGGAACTATGAATCCAATAGAACATGGTGAAGTATTTGTCCTTGACGATGGAGGGGAAGTAGACATGGACTTTGGACATTATGAGCGTTTCATCAATACAACTTGCAAGTTTGAATGGAATTTGACCATGGGTAAAGTATTTACAGAAATTAGAGAGAGGGAGAGAAAAGGAGATTATCTTGGAAAAACTGTCCAATTTGTTCCACATGTTGTTGATCTTATCAAAGAAAAATTCTTCCAAGTGGCAGAAAAAGAAAATGCGGATTTAATGTTAATTGAAGTTGGAGGAACCGTTGGAGATATCGAAAATGAACCCTATATTGAAGCAGTTAGACAGCTTAAAAGTGATGTTGGAAGTGAGAACATATTATATGTTCACTTAACTTATGTTCCCATACCAGGAGGAGTTAATGAACAGAAAACTAAACCTACACAACAAAGTGTCAAGATGCTTACAGAAAGGGGAATACAACCAGATGTTATCATCGGCAGATCACCAGAAAAACTTGGTGATAACGTGAAAGAAAAAATTGCTTGTTTTTGTGGATTAAAAAGAAATGAAGTTATTAGTGGTGTTGATGTAGATAGTGTTTACAAAATTCCGTTAATATTTGAAATGGAAGGTCTAAGTGGAATAATACATAAAAAACTGCAAATATACAGTCCGCCAGATTTGAGGGAATGGCAAGTTCTGGTTGATAACTTAAATAATTTAAAAGAAAGTATAACTATTGCTATATGTGGAAAATACACTAATTTAGAAGATAGTTACGCTAGTATAAATGAAGCCCTGATGCATTGTAGTGCCCAGACAAAACATAAGATTGATTTAAAATTTATAGAGACAACAAATATTGAAAATGGAGATATATCAATTCAAGAAGCATTGCAAGGAGTCAATGGAGTTATCATTCCTGGAGGTTTTGGAGATAGAGGGACAGAAGGAAAAATAGAAGTAATTAAACATTGTCGAGAACAAAAAATTCCTTTCTTAGGAATATGCCTTGGTTTACAGCTTGCTGTCGTTGAATATGCTAGAAATGTATGTGAATTATATAAAGCCAATAGTAGTGAAATTGATAAAAATACCCTTTACCCAGTAGTTGACTTTCTTCCAGAACAAAGAAAAATTGAAAACAAAGGCGGTACGATGAGACTTGGTTCATATAAAGCGATACTTAAAGAAGGAAGCCTAGCAAAAAAATTATATAAATCTGAATTTGTTTGGGAAAGACATAGGCATAGATATGAAGTAAACCCAGATTATCATCAAATATTACAAAATAATGGTCTAGTCATCTCCGGTATATCTCCTGACGAGAGGTTAGCTGAATTCATTGAGATCGATGATCACCCATATTTTATCGCTACACAATCACACCCAGAATTAAAAAGTAAATTGATAAAACCTGCACCTTTGTTTTTAGGTTTGGTAAATTCTGTTATCTCAAGAAAATCACCACTATTAAAGTAAAAAAAATCTATTTATAATATTAACACTCTTTCTAGATATATAAATGGTGGCAAGAAAAAAAAACCTAATCAGAAAAAGCCTTTTTAGATTAAGCTGGGAAATTGTAAAGAACAACAAGATACTTTTTTTTCCAAACATAGCTATATTAATTAGTAACATAATTCTTCTTGGTTTACTTTTTAATTTTACGGGATTTGGAATTTCGCTCTGGAAAAATAATCTGAATAACTTGATAGAAGTTACTGTCTCTTTAAGGTTTTTTTCTGTTTTTGTTATCTATCTAATACTTAATATGCTAATAGATAATTTCTTTTATACTTTTAAATATGGTTTAATAAAAGACATATTATTGAAAGGAAAGACTGATTTAAGAAAAGGGTTTTATTTTGCAAAAAAATATTATTGGACTACGCTTGGAATACATATCTTAAGCGTTCTTATAATATTTATTTCTATGGCTTTGCTAGCTTTGTTGATTTTCCTGATGCTGCCATTAAATCAATTGGTTACAGTTTCGGTATTTATACCATTATTAATCGTATATTTCGTTTATATGAGCATAAGGCTATTTTTCATTTACCCGATCATGACTTTTGAGAAGAAGGGCGCATATAATTCTTTGGTTGAAGATTTCCATTTTGTCAAGACTCATTTTAGCCATACTTTCGTCAGTTGGCTTGTTGTTGTTGGAATTTCGATTCTAGTTTCAATAATTAATAAAAATATAGGATATGTTAGCGAGATATTGTATGGACAATTATTTATTTTGGGATTGATTGGATTTTCTTTAATAATAGTTATTGAATTTATTGTATCAGTATGGGAGCATGTTTATATTTTTAAGAGTTATTTGACTGCTAAGAAAAGAAGTTCCTAAAAATAGGAAAATGTTTGTTAGAAAAGTGAAATGATCTTTATGTTGAGCAAGAATTTCTAAACAAAGTTGATTTAAATTTATTTTTGTTGTAAGATTTCATCATTTTTATTTCTGGAGTTAAATTTAACTCTTTCAGTTTATTAGTCAGTTCTTTTTCATCAATTTTATGGTCGTAACCTAAACAGACAACATCCGGTTTGTTTTCTTGGATCGGTTTAAGGAAATTTTTTAAGTCGCCTAAAACAGCTTTATCGACAATCTTTAAACTTTTGATCAATTCGAACCTTTCTTTCTCATTGAAAATCAATTTCTTTTTTTGTTTTTGTTTTGTCTTATCTCTGGCGACGACAACAATTAGATAATCACCATATCTTTTTGCTTGTTTTAAATAGTTCAGATGGCCCAGATGCAATATGTCAAATGTGCCGAAGCAGATTACTTTTTTCATTTTTTTATCAATTTGGCTTTCTTAACTATCAATCTTCCTGTATAATCATTTTCCATTATTTTCTCTGATTCAATAATCTTTATTTTCTTCTTGAATAGGGGGCAATCAAGAACAAGCGATTCTGCTTCTCCACCTTCAAAAGCAATATGAAATCCAGTTTCTTTATTAAGATCTTTTAATTTATCGAGTTCGCTATTAGTAATTATTTTTCCAAGCCAGTCTTTAGACATACCTTCACCAGCTACGCTTGTCAAAATAAACTTAAAACCTTTTTCTAACAACTCTTCCATCAATTTCTCTTGAGATCTATGCCATAACGGAGAAAAAACTTTTAATCCTAACTTCTCAGCAATCTTTTCTATCCTGCTGCTTTGATATTCTGAAAATAAAGCTCCAGTGATTAAACCTTCAAATTCAAAATTATCTTTAGCTTTCTGGATTGTTTTCTCTAAATCTTTCAACTCTTCTTCTTTTATTCCCTCAGTTCCACCAATAACAATGGGAATATCCATAGATTCAGCTTGCAGTTCTGTCAATTCAATTGCTGGGGTGTGAAACATGTACGAATCTGGATTTTCAGATTTCATGGTAATCAAACAGGTAATTTCATGACCTTGTTGCTTAGCTAAATAAATCGCATAAGTGGAATCTTTCCCTCCAGTAAATAAAGCTGCTAATTTCATATTTAACCTAAATTGTACTAAATTTTTATAAAATTATAGTAAAATATGATTAAAATGGAAGAATTATGGTTAGAAAGAAAAAGACTTGTTAGTGAAAAAAAATGGATTGAAGTAATTGATAATCTAAAAAGTGAAGAAATAATAGAAAATAAAGAAGAAGCAAAAAAAATTCTTAAAGAAAAACTAATTTTTTCTATTGAAAAAAGAATTCCTAAAGAAAGATTTGGTATTTTTTTCTCTGGCGGAGTTGATAGTTCTCTTATTGCAGCGATATGTAAGCGCCTAAAGAAAGATTTTATTTGTTATACGGTTGGATTTCAGGAAAATACAAAAGAGCCCGAAGATGTTATTGAAGCTAAAAAAGTTGCTAAAAAACTTGGTCTTGAATTAAAGTATAAAATTTTTGATTTAAATGAAGCTAAAGAAATAATCCAAAAAACTTCTAAACTTCTAAAAAAAGTTGGGAAGAATGATGTTGTCAATATTGGAGTAGGTTCGGTAGTTTTAGCAGCAATAGAATTGGCAAGTAAAGATAATATCATTTATTTTTTAGGCGGATTGGGAAGTGAAGAAATATTTGCCGGTTATGAAAGACATGAAAAAGCAAAAGAAATTAACAAAGAATGTTGGAATGGATTAAAGAAGATGTGGGAAAGAGATTTAGTGAGAGATTTTAATCTGGCAAAAGAATTTAGTGTTATAATCAAAACGCCTTTCTTAGATGAAGAATTAATCAAATATGCAATGAAAATTCCTGCAGGATGGAAAATTGTTGATGGCAAGAAAAAAGTAGTTTTAAGAGAAGTTGCTGAAGAATTTTTAGGGGAATTTGCCTGGAGGAAAAAAAAAGCTGCTCAGTATGGAAGTTGTTTTGATAAGGCTATTTCAAAGTTAGCCAGGAAGGAAGGTTTTAAGTTGAAAAAGGAATATTTAGATTACCTCAAATGAATCTCTAAAATATCTTTATCTTTCAAACAATGATTAAGCATTAATCTCTGTCCAGGAAATTTAGTTGAGCTTCCCCAAACTCTTGCAAACTTAAACCGTTTAGGAAAATCTCTATGTAGTTTATTGCAAACATCATTAATCGTAGAATTACGTTTTATTATTAATGGTTCTTTCATGTCTGCATCCTTACCTGGCTCTTTCATATAAATGCGGATAAAATCTAACTTTTGAAAAATTTTCTCTTTAAGAATTTCTATATTAATTCCTTGTTCGGCAGAGATAGCAAAATCTGCATTGAGTTCTTTCTTGATCTTAGAGACAGTTGCTACATCAGCCAAATCGGCTTTAGTGATACAAGTTATAGCAGGAATATATTTCTTATTTCCTTCGATACAATCAATAAAATCATCTATGTCAATAGGACTTCTTATTAGCACTTCAGCATTAACTACTTTAAATTCCCTTAAAATCCTCTTTAATGTCTCGTCATCAACAGCTAATGGTACTGTTTTGCCGATATGTATTCCGCCTTGAGATTTTTTCTTGATGTAAACTTCTGGTTTGACTTTGTTTACCCTAATATGGGAATCCCATACTTCTTTAAGGATTGCCGGATGATGTTCAGGATGATTTACATCAATTACAATCAAGACCATATCTGCCGTCCTGATTACTGTAAGTACTTCTTTTCCTCTTCCTTTACCTGATGCTGCACCACTTACTATTCCAGGAACGTCCAATATCTGAATCTTAGATTGCTTGTATTCCAACATACCAGGAATTACGGAAAGTGTCGTAAAAGCATAAGCACCAACTTCGGAACTTGCTCCAGTAAGCTTGTTAAGCAAAGTAGATTTTCCCGCAGAAGGAAAACCTAATATGAGTATTGTCCCATCGCCTGATTTTCTTACTGAATAGCCATAATCTGATCTTCCAGTTTTCTTCTGCGTTCTTGATTCTTGTTTCTCTTTAAGCTGAGCAATTTTAGCTTTGACAATACCGATATGACCTTGAGTAGCTTTATTGTATTTAGTTTTCTTTAACTCATCTTCCAGTTCCTTAATCTTCTTATTATAATCCACCATGTAAGATAATCTTTATCTATGACTTTTAATATTTTCCTATTTAATTTAAACTAGATATCTTTTACAGAGCCTAAAATATCGCAACGCTTATAAAGTAAATTAAATGTTTATTCCTTATGGCAAATGGAGTCGTAGAGGCTGCACAATCTTACATTTATACGATTATTGTAGGAGTAGTTATCCTGCTTGTCGGTTTTGGCTTAGGGATTCTTGCAAGAAAATTGATGCAGAAAGTTCTCAAAGAGATAGAACTTAACAAAATCATGGCCAAAGTTGGAATTACACATAATCTAGAAAGAGGCATAAGCATAATTATATCTTATCTTATTTATCTCGTTACCATCGTTTATTTTCTACGTCAGTTAGGTATAACTTCAGTTGTTTTATATCTTGTATTAGGAGGGATCCTTATGCTGATAATTTTAACTTCTTTAGTAGGACTGAAAGATGTCATACCTAATTTTGTTGCCTGGTTGATTTTACAGAAAAGAGGTAACATTAAAGTTGGTAAAACAGTAGAAGTAAAAGAAATTTCCGGCAGGGTAGAAAAAGTGGGTTATCTTGAGACGGAAATCAAGACATATGGTGGAGATATCTTATATGTACCAAACACATTATTTCTAAAGTCAAAATTCAAAATAAAGAAAAATTAAATTGATTGTTGATATTTTGTTTTCTTGATGTCATAAACGATTGATGTCGTTTTTGTGGATGCAAAAATAGCTAAACTGTGCCATTCATCCATTGACTAAAGTCGATGTTTTTCTGGCTATTTTTTTGCATAATATGTTTACTCATTCTTTTTGAATTTATCAACAACTTCTTTTTGAAGTTCTTCAATGTTTTTTTTAAGTCTCTCTTCCTGCTTAACAAAATTGTTAAGACGGATCACGGCTATATCTTTTTTTTCATTGATGTCTTTTGAAAGGTTATCTTTAGAAGAAGCAACCATGATATTTCCGATGATTTTGTAAGCTTTGTCAGTTACTTTCAGTTCGCTCAATGCAGATTCAAACTCAACAATTGAATTTTGTATCTGCTGCTTCTGTAAAAGAGTATTCTGTAAATTCTGCTGCAATATTTGTAGCTGGCTTATCTTTGTTGAGTTCATTTTTTAAAAATAGTCTAAAATGATATAAATGATATCTTTTTGTAAGTTGCTAACTTATCTGGCTTTTACATTTACAATAGTACGGCGATCTTTATATAGAACTTTTCCACCACAATAAGGGCACCTAACCCTTACAGCAATATTTTCAGCTTCTATTTTTTTTCCACAATCAAAACATATGTAATACATTTTTTCACATCCTATGAGATAGAGTAAGCTTTTCCAGTAAACTTAACTTCACAATACCTACATTGCCAAATTCCAAGTGCAACACGTTTTACACCAGTCTTATTACAAGAAGGGCATTTATGTTTTGCTCTTTGTTGAGACTCAATCTTAGCAAATTTGCTCTTTGTGCTTCTTCCGTACCTTGCTCCAAATCTTTTAGTTGGCATTTTCTTATGTTATTTATTTTTTTAATGGTTTATTTTTTAAATTTTTTTAAATTTTCTTTGATTTTTTTGATTGAATATTAAAGTGGGGCTGCCCAGACAATCAAATTGACGCTTTTAGTCGTTGTTAACTTCACCGCCAATTATTTGAACTGGGGTCCAGAGGTCCCAAACCTCTAATGCTGGACCAAGCTACACCACAGCCCCAAGGTATATTTATAAATATTTTGTTAAAAATAGGGGGTTTGTTTAAAAGATTTATGGTGTCTTTAACTTAATCTCACTTTTAATAACTCTTTTGAAGCTCTTGTTAAGATTCTTGCTTTGTTGTTGAAAATGATGGTATCTTCAATTCTCAATCCATATTTCTGGGGAAAATAAATTCCCGGTTCTATAGTAAAAACCTGGTTTTTTATTACTTTTTGCTTATTTTCTCGTGAAAAAGAGGGGAATTCATGAATATCGATACCAAGACCATGACCAAGCTTATGAATGAAGAAAGATGAAAGATTACCCAAATTTTTTCGAACATTTTCTTCTAATGAAAAAAAATGACTTCCAGAAGCAATATGTCTTATCGTCTTTGTTTGGATCTCTGATAATTTATAGTAGAGTTGTTTTTCTTCTTCACTTATTGTGTCTAAATACAATACGCGGGACATGTCAGAGCAATAATTTTGGTAACGAGCGCCAAAATCGAGCAACAAAAAACCTTTTCTTAGCTTTTCAGAGGAAGTTTGATGATGAGGAATAGCAGCATTCTTACCGGAGGCCACAATCGTCGGAAAAGAAAGATCTGCGCCTTGTTCACGAATATTCTTTTCTAAGAAAAAAGCCACATCTTGTTCTGTACGGATCTTTTTAAGAGAAAAATTGGCTACAAGATCATTAAATGAATTGGTGGTTATTTGGCATGCATGAGATATCTTATTAATCTCTTCAGGAATCTTTTGTGAACGCAGTTTAAGTAATACCAATGAGATATCGATAAAAATTGCTTTAGGAAATGCTTTCTTTAATTTTTCATAATAAGATAAAGGGATATTTTCTTTATTTATCCCAATTTTCATATTTTTTTTATCCGCTATTTCCTTTTCCCAATCTTTATTCAAGTTTACTATTTCAATATTTTTTAATTTTGGCTTTAAATCAAGCTCAGACAGATAAAAATAAGCATCATTTGGTGAAATTGTAAGGATTGCTTTAGAAGGTTTCATCTGAGTAAAATAAGTTATGTTAGAATCAGGAGAAATCAAAAAAGCCAAATCTATTTCTTCCCTATTAAGATATTTCTGGAAAATTTTTAATTTCATGGATATGATAGTTTTTTGCTGCTTAAAAAACCTTCTGGTATTTGGTATGTAATAGGTCAGCTTGCACGGCACGATTATTTTTGGCTCAAATTCATATAGGACACAAAAAGTGCTGAAAGAGCATTCGCACAAAAAAGAAACTACTTTTTTGGCATCCCAGAAAAATCGTTGTTTTTCTGTGGACATAACACGGACTAAAGTCTGGCTCTTTCTGCTCTTTTTCGTGTAAAATCTTAACAACTTAATTTAAGCTCAACTTGCCAAAAATGTACCTCCATTGGCAAAGCAGACCTATTACTTACAGTATTTGCCTCTAGACTTTTCCTAGCTTTAATGATCATATTTTGATTATTTTAAAATACATTTATTGTTTTTCATAGAACTAAGAACTTTAAAAAAACCCCAAAACAATTATAAACACCAAAAATAAGGTTTTTGATATGAAAAAAGTGGTGCTACCTAATGGTCTAACGATTATTTTTGAAAAGAAAATGGGTAATTCGGTAGTTATAGAAGTTATGGTTAATGTAGGTAGTAATATCGAGAAAAAAAATGAAAGGGGAATTTCCCATTTTCTTGAACATATACTTTTTGAGGGTACTGAAAAAAGGCCAAACAATAGAGAGATTTCCAACGAAATTGAAAAGATAGGTGGAGATTTTAATGCTTATACTTCTTACGAGAAAACGTGTTTTCATATAAAAGTTCTAAAAAAATATTTCAATACCGCAGTAGATGTATTAGCTGACATCATGCTTAATTCTTTGTTCAGAGAAGAAGATATCACTAAAGAAAAGAATATAGTCCTAAAAGAGATTGATATGATTCTTGATGAGCCAAAATACAGCCAATGGATATTACTGCAAAAAAATCTTTTTGAAAAACACCCCTGCCGTTATCCAACTTATGGTGATGAAAAGATTATCAAAAATCTTAACAGAAAAAAAGTAACTGATTTTTTTAACAAGCATTATGTCGCAAGTAATGTGGTTATTTCTATAGTGGGGGATGTTGATAATTGGAAAGAGGAAGTGATGAACAAGTTCACTCTCAAAAAAGGAAAGACGTTTAAGCATCCAATGGTAGAAGAACCAAAATCTAAAAATAATAAAATTAAGAAAATTAAGAAAGATATCATTAACACGCACATAGTTATTGGTTTTAAGACGGTCCCTAGAATAAATAAAGACTCTTATGTTCTTGATGTCATCAACGGAATATTGGGCAGAGGACAAAGCGGAAAAATGTTTACAGAAATAAGAAGCAAAAAAGGTCTTGCTTATGATGTAGGTACCCAAAGTTTGACAAATAAGAGTTTCGGATATTTTGCTGTCTATGCGACAATCGATAAGAGAAATATTAAACAGGTCAAAAACATAATTTTACAGGAATTGGATTATTTGAAAAAGATATCTCAAAGTGAATTGAAAGAAGCGAAAGATTATATTGAAGGTGATTATCTTTTAGAGATAGAAGATTCACAGAAAGTTGCTGATCAGTTATTGGCTTGGGAACTGATGGGAGATGCAAAACTGATGAAAGATTATGTTAAGAATGTCCGTAATGTTGGAATTTCTGACGTGAGAAGAGTAGCACAAAAGTATTTTAACAATTATACAATGATAATGCTGGAAGGGAAATAAAGATTTATTTATGATAAGCTATTTATGAATAAGCTTCCAAAGCCAACTTATCTAATTTCCCTTTATTTTTTTGAAATGGTTCTAAAAGAATATTAATCTCATTAGCCAATCTATTCTTTAAATCTAAAGGATGGAGTTCTTTATTTACAAACGCAGTCTCAACCTCACCATAAGAATTAAATTCAATGTTCCCACCAAACTTTTCAGGACGTTCAATGATAAATTTTTCTCTTTTATCTTCTTTCAAGACCATAATAACATGTTTGAGGAAAGCTAATACGCCATTATCTTCCACTATTCCTGCTTCACAATGAGCTTTATTTAGTTTATTTTTCACTGTTTTTGGATCATCCAATAGGTCTATTTTTGATTTTGGATCAGAAGCAGACATTTTCTTGCCGGTTAAACCCGGAATCATCGGAGTCATGACTTCTATTCTTGACTTGTAACCAAGTTTTGGTAAATTTTCTCTGGCATACATTAAGATCTTTCTTTGATCAACACCACCATATTGTACATCTACACCTAAATATTGTTCATCTAAAGCCTGCATCAAAGGATATAGTAAACCAGATAATTTTGGTGATTCTCCAAATTTAACAACATCAGAAGCGGCTTTTGAGGCATCATGGATAGTAGTAGTCGTAGAAAGTTTTAATGTATCAAGGATAAAATCTTCTTTTAATTGGTAACTTGTTCCTTTAACTATCTCAAAATTTTTAATATCCGTACCAATAGATTTAAACATTAAAGGGATTATAGTTGAATAATAGTTGTACCTTTTTTCTAAAACATCCCAAGGACAATTGTCTAAAGCTCCGTGAAGATCTGCTAAAAGAAGTTTTACTTTAAAACCAGCTTTCAAGAAATCAGCTAATTTAATCACCCAGATAAAATAAGCTATGTGGGGCTTCCCCGTTATTGCTGTGCCTAAATAAACAATAGGCTGCTTCTTTTTTGTTAATAATTCTAACAATTCTTCTTCCGATATGATTTCTTGAGTATTTCTTTTGATAAGATTCAGTCTTTCTTCAGGAGTCATATAAATATGTAGAAAAAACCATAGTTTAAATATTTAATGGGAGAATTATTATAAAAATCAGTAAAATATAAATATCCAACGTGTAACTAAGTGTTATGAGGGCATTAATCATGACAAAACTATTCTTTTTGATTTTTTGTGGAGGAAATATTAAAGATGATTAAAGTAATTATTCTTGATTTGTGGGGTACGCTTGTAGAAAATGGTGTTTGGAGTCCAATCAAGCAGGTAAAAAACATTTTAGGTATTAAGAGCCCTTTTTCTGAATATGTAGTCAGGATGGAAAGGGCAATGATGACAGAAAAATATCCTACATTGAAAGAAGCTTTTGAAAATATATGTAAAGAGTTTAATGTAGAATGTGAACAAGAAAAAATAGAAATGCTTATCGGCATGTGGAATAAATCTTGGATGTTAGCACGGCCTTATGAAGAAGCTATGGAAGAATTGAGAAAACTTGGTGAAAAATATAAATTGGTGTTAGTTTCCAATACTGATTGTTTCTCAGTTAATCAAGTCCTAGATAAATTCAAAATGAGAGAATTCTTTGATAATATATTCCTTTCTTATGAAGTTCATCTGATTAAGACAGATAAAAATTTCTTAAAAACAGTACTAGATGATATAGGTTATAATGTTGAGGAATGTGTTATTGTCGGTGACAGTATACAAAGCGACATGGTTGCTGCAAAAAGGCTGGGAATGAAAGCTATCCTTGTTGATCGTAAAAATACAAGGGATTTTCATCCTAAAATCAAAAATCTTAAAGAATTGGAGAAAGCTTTGGAATTTTAAAATGATAGACATAGTTTTTCTGGGAACTGGATGTATGCAACCAACTAAAGCTAGAAACCATTCCGGATTCCTACTTAGATTTAATGAAGAAAATATCTTGTTTGATTGCGGTGAAAATATTCAAAGACAGATGCGTATAGCAGGAATTAAACCAGCAAAAATAACCAAATTATTGATAAGCCACTGGCACGGCGACCATGTTTTCGGCATCCCTGGATTGATGAGCTCTATGGGTGCAGACCAGTTTGCAAAGAAACTGTTTATCTACGGACCAAAAGGAACAAAAAAGTATTTAGAGCATCTTTTCAAGTCGTTTGTCAGTAAAGACATAATTGAACATGAAGTATTTGAAGTCAATGCACCGGGAATAATATTTGAAAATGAAGATTTTATGATTGAATCTGAACCTTTAAAACATTCTGCTCTTTGTGTAGGATATAAATTTATCGAAAAAGATAGGTTAAGGATCAATCTTGCTAAAGCTAATAAGCTGGGTCTGGAAGGTCCGGTGTTAGGTAAGATTCAGCAAGGTAAAAATATAGTTCATGAAGGAAGAAAAGTTAACTTTGAAGAACTTACTTATGTTGTTAAAGGAAAAAGGATAGCTTACATCGCAGATACAATCCCTTGTGAAGGAGCAAACAATTTAGCTAAATATGTAGATTTGTTAATTTCAGAAGGTACGCATCTAAGTGATATTAGTGAGAAAAGTAAAAAATATATGCATCTGACGGTTAAAGATGCTGCTTTGATCGCTTCTGAAAATAATGCTAAAAAACTTGTCTTAACACATATCAGCCAGAGATACAAGAGCACGATGGAAATTATTGAAGAAGCCAGAACTTACTTTGATGATACTATTGTTGCTGAAGATTTTATGAAGATAAAAGTATAACTACCAACCACAATAATCGATAATAACTATTAATTATTTAACGTTTCGATATTAATGTCCATACTATGAACAGAAAAGCCAAAGGCACGAATGGGGAAAGGGAACTAATAAAATTCTTTAATGAAAGTGGAACTTGGAGCGCTATACGTTCTGCAGGATCAGGAAGCTCTAGGTATCCTTCTCCCGATGTTCTTGCCGCCAATGCCATCAGAAGGTTGGCTATAGAATGCAAGACGACAAAAGATAAAAAAAAATACTTTCAGGAAGATGAAATAGAACAATTACAAACATTTTCTCAAAAATTCGGAGCAGAAAGTTGGATTGGAGTGAGATTCCCTAACCAACCCTGGTATTTTTTAATGTTAGAAGATCTAGAGAAAACAGGCAAGGGCTGGGCAATTTCTTTAGAATTAGCGGAAAGAAAAGGATTATTAATAGAAGAATTGATAGGAACTAATCAGCTATAAAAAACAAAAGATTTAAAAGTGTATTATTCAAATGATATATGAATAAAAGCTTCTTTATAAGATGAGACTAACAAAAAAAAAAATTGAAGAAATAATGCTGTCTATTCTAGGTGAAGAAGGTTTACCTTTAGTTAAAGAGCTTACCGATAAAGAAAATGTTTCTGAATTTGAGCTGGCTGATAAGATTAAGAAGGATATTAAAGTAGTCAGAAGAATGTTATATTTATTATATAACCACAATTTAATATGTTTTACTCGTAAAAAAGATAAACAAAAAGGATGGTATATATATTATTGGACCCTGATTCCTGAAAGTATAAGATTCAATTATTTTAAACGTAAAAAAGAGCTACTAGAAAGGCTTAAAGAAAGTTTAAACGAAGAAAATAAAGAACTTTTTTTTGTCTGTCCAAACAATTGTGTAAGGCTCAATTTTGATCAGTCGATGGATTTTGAATTCCATTGCCCTGAATGTGGAGAACTTATTTCTCAGGACAATAGTAAAGAAAGAATAAAAATGCTTCAAAAAGATATAAAAGATATTGAAAAAGAACTGGAAGCAATGAAAATTCGGCGAAATGTTAGAAGGAAGAAGGTTAAAGAACGTAAGAAAGAAGTAAAGACAAAGAAAAAGATTGTAAAGAAAACCATAACAAAAAAAAGTGTAAAAAAGAAAGCACCTGCAACTAAAAAATCGGTTAAATCTATTAAGAAAATTAAACCTAAAAAAACTACAAAGATAGTTGCGAAAAAAAAGGAAGTGGTTAAAAAGAAGAAAAAAACCATTAAAGAAAAAAAATAAATTATCTTTTCTTAACTTTCAAAGGTTTTCTTTTAATCGCTTTTTCAATTACTAATTCTTCATTGAGAATTTTTGAAGTAACTTTTTGGATATTCAATTCCATAGAAGCAACTCTTCTTTCCATTAGAATCAGAACTCTCAATGAATAGACAATTGCAGCCAAAGTACCGATAATTACAGCAAGAATGACTTCCGCTAACTCTAAACCTGGCATTTTTTACACACCTCTTTTATTTTTATTCTAATTCTTCATATAATTCTCTTTTTAGCGCCTCATACGCACCCTCTTCTTGTTCCACGCCTCCACCAAAAAAACTATATTTAAGCCTATACTGTTTAATCCAATAAGTTTCATCCTTTTGTTGAAAATAAAATTTATCTCTTTCCTTATTTGTTATTATTATTCCCACTCCCATATACACCTTATCCTCTTCCATTAAATCTTAATCGAAAAATTCTTTATAAGGTTTTATGCAAAATAAATTTTTTCATAAAAATTAATTCGGTTATTACAACAATCTTTAAAAAAGGGGTTCAATTTAAAATGCTTACAATTATTTCCGAAAATGTTAACAAATTCATTTAGAAATACTTCTTTGCAATTTTCCAAAATTATTTTTTCCACAATTGGTTCTAATTCTCGTTTTAATGTTTCGTCTGAGCTTTCTTTCTG
>JAHJGQ010000092.1 GCA_018824365.1 Nanobdellota archaeon
AACCTTAGAAAGTTGTATCCAAGAGGACATCTGTGGAGTCCAGGCAAGTTTGCTGCATCTATTGGACATATAACTTTAGAAAAAGCGAAAGCTTACTTAGAGGCTCATCACGCCAAAGATTTTGCTTTCCTCACAGGGAATTCCCGCCCTTTAGGGCGTGGGAGGATGTCAAATTGGAGATTACAATAAAAATTTTATGTAAAAATCCTCCTAATTTTTACATTTGGTCTTAAAAAGGTACGTTTATTGAGGGGAGAGAATAGTGTTTACAAACAAACATATCTCATCACATAAAACTTTTTATATCTGAAAAACATTAATTTAATATGTCTGAACAAAATTCTCAAAGTGATAGTAAAATTTACTTGGTAGAAGGTCTTAACCATGGCATTTACAAGATAAATGTCACTATTGGGGCCGTAGAACCTGCAACCAAGACCGAAGGGCCGAAGATAGAACCTAAATGGATCACTGGTGATGAGGATGAGGCCTTAAATCGATACCCTAAAGTCGTATGTGGTAGACTTCATTTGATGTACAATTATATCCAATATCTTAAACAGGAACATTTTCCAGGCAGGGAATGGTATCATGTTTCTCGGCATATATTTGAACACGATATTAGCGGCAATCTAGGGGAATGGTATTCTCCTGTCTGGATTAAAGATGATAGGATCAATGGTATTACTATCACCGTCGATTGTTTGAGGGGTGACACTATTGACGATATTTTGTTTGAGAAAGATATAAAAGAAATTCCGAGATTATGAGAGTATTCGTTCTGGAAAGAAATATTTTATATAAAATTGACTTAGTTTTTTTGTGTACGCTTGATTCGAAGAATTTCCCTATTTTAGAAATGTTTCCGATAATCCTCCTATTTTTCACTTTCCAAACACTAATCCTAAATTAACATAAGAAATCAGAGAAACAATAATCTCTACAAATTATCTTCCCAAGAATAGAAATCTTTAAATAGAAGTATAATATTACCTAAACTTAGGTTTGGTCGCCTAAGTAAAAAAGTTGGTTTGATAAAGTTTTGTTGGTCTGTACTGGTTAGTTCTTATTGGTTTAATTTAGTTGGTCGCATATACACGCTTGGTCGGTCGTGTTAGCTCTGAGGGAAGATAAGCATAACTAGTATTTAATCTTTTATGTACTGTGATGTGTGTTTTCCAAAATATAAACTGGGTGTTAATACATGAGGTGGTGTAAATATGGAATTTATTATTGAAAAAGCACTGGAAAATATTCCAGAAAACAATTATGAAAACTTAAACCAAGCTAACATAAGAGTAATTGGTGTTGGCGGTGCTGGTAACAACATGGTTGGTTGGCTATATAAGAAAGGCATCAAAGGAGCAGAAATAATTGCAACAAATACTGATCAACAACATCTTCAAATCACTGGTGCTGATAGGAAGTTTCTGATTGGAAAAGATTGTACAAGAGGATTAGGTTGTGGCGGTTTTCCTTCAAGAGGTGCAGAAGCAGCTCAGGAATCTTTGGCAACCCTTAAAGAATCTTTGAAAAGTTCAGACATGGTTTTTGTATGTGCTGGTATGGGTGGCGGTACAGGAACAGGTGCTGCTCCAGTCGTCGCACAAGTGGCAAAAGATATTGGATCTATCGTTATTGGAACAGTAACTATGCCTTTTAACATTGAAAGGGCAAGATGTGATAAAGCAGAATTTGGTCTTCAACAGTTAAGACAAGTATCTGATACGGTTATTGTAATCGATAATAATAGGCTTGTACAGATCGCAGGTAATCTGCCGATTCAACAGGCTTTTGCAGTAGCAAATGAACTAATTGCAACTATGATAAAAGGTATCGTAGAAACAATTGCTGTGCCTTCATTGGTAAACCTAGACTATGCTGACGTAAAAGCAATCATGTCTAATGGTGGAGTTGCAGCTATTGGAGTTGGATCTTCTGACACCAATAATAGGGTTGACGAAGCAGTTAAAGGAGCTTTAAGTAATCCTTTACTTGATATAAACTACGATGGAGCTACCGGCGCTTTGATTCATATTACTGGCGGTCCTGACATGACTTTAGATGAAGTAAGCAGGATTGGAGAACTTGTAACTGAGTCGTTGGATGATGATGCAAACGTCATCTGGGGAGCTAGAGTATCTGATGACATGAAAGGAAAGATGACTGTAATGACAATAATTACTGGTGTCAACTCGCCTTGGATTTTAGGCAAGGTTGACCAAAAGAGAACAGCAGAAAGAGCTAAAAGTTTAAGCCGTGAATTAGGTATTGAATTAGTCTGAGGAAAAAGAGGTAGATGAGCAAGCATGCGAAATCGGCATGCAGCTCATTTTTCATGCTTAAGAAATCTTGCCTAATGTTTTCTAAACACCACCCCCTAAGGAACTCTTTAGGGCAAGATTTTCTTTTTCTTTTTTTTTGATTCGGTTGATTCAAGAAACTTTTAAATAATAATCTGAACTTTCCTTATGCAATGACAAAAAAAAATACTTTAGGGATAACTGTAAAGAAAGATAAAGATTTCTCTGAATGGTATACACAAATTATTCAGAAGGCAGATTTAGCAGATTATTCTTCAGTTTCTGGATGTATTGTCTATAAACCCAATTCTTATTCTATCTGGGAAAAGATTAAGGAAATTACTGATAAAAAATTTAAAGCAGTCGGTATTAAGAACGCTTATTTTCCTTTATTCATACCCGAATCGCTGTTGCAAAAAGAAGCTAAACATATTGAAGGGTTTGCTCCTGAAGTTGCTTGGGTAACTCATGCTGGCAGTTCTAAACTGAATGAACGTTTAGCAGTTCGTCCAACCTCAGAAACTATCATGTATGATTCATATTCAAAATGGATCAGGTCATATAACGATCTTCCATTAAGGATTAACCAGTGGAACAATGTTGTCAGGTGGGAATTTAAACATCCAACTCCTTTCTTAAGAGGAAGAGAATTCTTATGGAATGAAGGCCACACCTGTTTTGCCACAAAAGAAGAAGCTGAAGCTGAGGGAAAGGAAATTATTGATATCTATGATGATGTTTGTAAGAATTATTTGGCTATGCCTTCTTTAATTGGAAAAAAATCTGAAAAAGAAAAGTTTGCAGGTGCAGTGTACACTATTAGTATGGAATTTATCATGCCTAACAGCAAATCTATACAAGGCCCAGATTTTCATCATGATGGACAAAATTTTAGTAAACCTTTTGAAATATCTTATACTGATAAAGAAGGAAATAAACAATATGTTTGGCAGAATACTTGGGCTATCTCAACCAGGATGCTTGGGGTTTTAATTGCTATGCACTCTGATGATAAAGGCCTAATATTGCCGCCAAAAGTAGCATCAACCCAAGCGGTAATCATACCTATCTTTTTTAGTGATACAAAAGCAAAGATAACTAAAGAGGCTCAGAAAATTAAGGATAGACTACAAAAAACAGGGATTTCAGTACATTTTGATGATCGTGAAGGTTATTCTCCTGGTTGGAAATTTAATGAATGGGAAATTAAAGGCATTCCTGTAAGGATTGAGCTTGGACCAAGAGATTTAGAAAAAAATGAAGTTGTAATTGTAAGAAGAGATACCAATGAAAAGCAAACATTACCCCTCTCTGCTTTGGCTAAAGAAGTAGAACTGATTTTAGGGCAGATTCAAGATAATCTCTATGGTAGGGCGGAAGAACTTTTGAAAAAAAGTGTAATTCAAGTAGATAATTTAAAAGAAGCAAAAGAACAACTAAATCTCCAGAAGATTATCTTCTCTCCTTGGTGTGGAGATACTGGGTGTGAAGATAAATTTAAAGAAATGACTGGAGCAAAATCATTAAACTCTCCACTTGAACAGCCTAAACTAAAGAAAGATCAAAAATGTTTTGCTTGTAAAGAGAAAGCAAAGTATTGGTTTTATCTTGGAAAGAGTTATTAGAAAAACTTAAATACATTCTTTATTTATTTTTATCTATGGGTTTATTTGATTGGTTCAAAAAAAAAGATAAGTTTGATGATTATGTAATAGATGCAATCAAACAATTAGTGGCTGAGTTTAGTTTCTTTAAAGATTTGAAAGATGATTTAGATTCTCTAAAAACACACATTGATACTCAAAAATTGAAAGCAGGTAATGATATTAAGGGGGCTTTTAGAGATTTTAGATATATTGGAAGAGCGGAAGCTCGTTTCTATAATTCTGAAAAGCATGTTATTGAAGGACTAAGATTAATTGAAAAGAAAATAGAAGTTGGTGAGATTAAAGTTTCTGGGCTTGATGTAAATAAATTGATGGAAAGAGTTAAAGTAGAAACTAATCAGCTCTTAAGATCCGCATCTTGTTATGAAGGAGAAATATTGATGCTTCTGACAAATTTACAAAAAGAAGTAAAAGAACAAAATGTAAATAAAACTAAAAAACTTATCGAAAAAATAGGTGAAATTATTGTTGATTGTAAAGAATGGATGGGTGCATTAACTTCAGATTTAAATAAAGCTCAAAAGATTCATGATGATTCTAAGATAAAAAAATTTAAACTTAATGAACCTGAAGATTTTTTTCTTAAATACGCAAATAGGTTTTATTTATTAGAAAATTACAAGAAAGCGTTTAGTTCGAGTTTTATGAATGAATTTAGATATCATAAAGAAGATTTACTTCAAGCAGGAGATCAATATCAGTTAAGACATAAGATTTATGCTAAAGTTTCAATTATTAATAGGCAACTTATAACAGCAGAACACAGAAAATCGGTTGAAAGGAAATCTTATGATTATGGCAATGTACTTGCTAGATTTCTTTCCGTAATAGAATTTGGTGTTGCACGATTGGAAAATAGGGGATATAAATTTATTGGGGGTGAGAAAGTTGAATTAATAGATATTTTTAATGTCCAATTTGATAATCAATATTTCAACCTTAAAAATTTGAGGTCTTATTTAGAAATTTTTGCTGATGAAGAAGAATTAGAAAAAGATACAAGGGACGTTATAAAAGATATTGCTAGAAATATTCTTCCAGGTTCAAAAAGTTCTCGTAGAGTTTATCGATAAATTATAATCACACAAAGTTAACCTATTCTCGCTCTTGATTTGATATGTTCTGTAATTCAATCTGTCCCCACTCACTTTCATTGTCACTTGTTAGTGGTTAATATAGAAACATTTATATATGGTGAATTCTTTAAACATTTTATGACCACACAAAAAGAGATAATCATCTTGGGAGACGTTGAGATGGGTGGTGGTACACTCACAGACGATTTTATTAGTGATAAAGCTCTTTCTGAATTAATAAGTGAAATAAGTAAAAAAAGCCATCCTGTGGATTTAGTATTTAATGGGGATACTTTTGATTTTCTTAAATGTCCATCTATCATTGCAGGCAAGAAATCTTTCCCACGACATGTTACTGAAGAGATTTCATTAAATAAACTTGGGTTGATTTATCAAGCACATCAACAAGTATTTATCACTTTACAAAAATTTCTTCAGAAGAAAGAAAATAACGTTTATTTCGTACTTGGGAACCATGATCACGATTTAGTATACAAAAGTGTTCAAATAGAAATAAAAAGATTATTACAATCTCAGAAACAAGTACATTTTCCTGGTTTTAACTATCAATATTCCAGAGTTTATGTTGAACATGGCCATCAATATGATTTTTTGAATAAAGTAAACCCAAAACATAGCTTTCTTAATTACAAAGGAGAAAGAATTCTTAACATTCCTTGGGTCTCTTTTAGTTTGATTAGCAGATTTATGGAAATGAAAGAAACGCATCCATTTATGGAAAGAATTTTTCCTAGGCCGACACTTTTTGCTCATCATAAAAATCTTTTCAAAAAAATAACTCATTGGACAGTTGAATATATGGTGAAAAGTATAGTTTATTACCCTTTCCGTTATCATTACGATCCAACTTATACCTATCCAAAAGAGATTTTAAGAGAATTTTATAGAAGATATAAAGATGTCCACTGGGATGTCGATAAAATTGTTGATAAGTTTAAAAGGAAGAAAAAAAGGACTTTCAACAAACATCAAATACATGTCTTAGGTCATGTGCATGATAAATATCTTGAGGAAAATATGGGTAAAGTATTGATTCATCCAGGCAGTTGGAGAGATGAATATGAACTTGATGTTAAGACAAAAAAACTGACACCTAAAACAAAAGGATATGTAACTATTTTAGTTTCTGAAGATGGAAGCCTTGATTGGAAAATAATCAATCATCCGATGACTAGAAGTTCATTACATCTAGATGATGTGATGAAAGACGAGAAAAAATATATTCACTTTGCAGCTAAAGAAGAGAATTTTAAATTTAAGATTTTCTAGTCAGAAATCCCGTTCACTCAACTTGCTTTGTAGTTGAGTGGACAAACGCACTTTAGTGCGGGGATGAATGACGTAATCTATTTCTAATTGTAGCTCATATGCTCTCCTGGTAAAGTGATAAGCTT
>JAHJGQ010000093.1 GCA_018824365.1 Nanobdellota archaeon
CGGAATTAAACATAGCTTAGCTAGGATTAACAGACCACAAACTAATGGCAAAGTAGAGAGATTTTTTAGGACTTACAAAGAAGAATATATTACAAACACATTTTCTTCGCTTAATGACTTCATTAAGCATTATAATGAAAAAAGGCTCCACATGAGCCTTCATTATAAAACACCTACAGAAGTGTGGAATGAACTAAAAAGTGTGTAGTAGTTTCGTGTTGTGTAGCAGTTTCGGGATAATAGAATAAGCTTTTTGGTGGGAAAAAATTATAAATGGTTGCCTATTTTATTTGCAAATATTAAAATATCAAATATGGCAAAATACAAAATAACTCAATTAAAGAAAGATTGTATCGGTTGCGGGGCTTGTGCTGCTGTCAATCCTGATTTTTGGGAAATGGATGAAGAAGGGCTTGCTCATCTGAAAGGGTCAAAAAAAGTTGATGATAATTGGATTCTTGAAGTTAATACTTTAGAAGCAAAAACTTCAAATCAGGAAGCAGCAGATGTTTGTCCAGTACAGATCATCAAAGTAGAAGAAATATAAAAATTATAATTTATGTTCTTTTCTTAAAGCATCATTGAAATTAACCAGATGATGTTTTAACCTGTCTATGAGTATATTATGCATCTTCAGCAGATCTTTTATTTCTTCTTTTACTTTATAATGTCTTTTGCTATGCTTAAGTCTATTCTCTTCGCTAGTTGAT
The DNA here is from genome assembly GCA_018824365.1 of Nanobdellota archaeon. Classification (GTDB taxonomy): domain Archaea; phylum Nanobdellota; class Nanobdellia; order Woesearchaeales; family GW2011-AR9; genus JAHJGQ01. The sequence goes on from JAHJGQ010000093.1 coordinate 711, forward strand.
TGTTGATGTTTTTTAACATGCTTTTCAGCCTTGCCGCTCAACTTTTTAATTTTTTTATTTATTTTTTTTAACTTTTTAGAATACAAATAAAGATAAGCTGCTTCTTTTGAAATATTCATAAGTAGGGAATATTTTAAGTGTTTATAAAATTATTTCTTGATTATAATCATTGCATGGTCTTTCTCAAAAGGTTCAAGAATCCTATAATCGATTACAGTAAATTCTTTCTCTAATATTTTTCTTATTTCAATAAAGATGTCTTTAGGTTTTCTTTTGATATTGATACTTTTTGCTTTTATAGCTAATAATCCGTAACCGCCATTCTTCAGAAAAGTTTTACAATTCTTAATGAATATTTCTGCCTGATTTCTTTGTGAGATGTCTTGATAAACAATATCTGCTGCAGACACTCTTTCGATGTATTCTTCAGGATGATTAGCGTTTGCTAAGATTGGGATGATATTTTTTCTTTCTTCAGAAAGAAAAACCAGATCTCTTACTACTCTTGGTGCTGGATCTATCCCAAAAATAAGCCCTTCTTCTCCAACCATGTCAGAAACGAAAGAAGAAGTGTATCCATGTGAAACTCCCAAATATAAGATTGTGTCATTTTTTCTGATGCCTGCATTGGTGCAGCCTTTCATGATCATTGCTGCCAATTTACTTCTTCTTGGATCAAATTCCCTATACTCTTGATTATTTTCTTTGATAATTCTTTCATCGAAATGGGTTTTACCTGGGAGAATATTTTTAGTAAAAAGTCTTCTACCTCTGTCTTCTTCGTAGATTTCAAAAACTTTATGCGCTTTTATTTTGCTTCTCATCTAAAATTTTCCTCTAACTCTTTCTTATACTCTTTAGCCTTAAATTCTCCTTTAAAGTAATCTAATTTTGCACAAATTGAAAGTTTATCAGCCAACATTCTTGCCGCTTTGCCTTTTTCATTTCTCTTAGCTTTTTGGACAATCGAATGGTTGATTATGATTCCATGCTTAGGTGAACGAGATCCAGTTTTAATATGTCTGAATAAAGCTTTTTCTGCACCTAATAATTGTATCGTGGAAGCAGGAAGCATGGCTAAATGTTTGAGACTTTTACCTAATTCCATCAATTTAGCGCCAATTGTGATGCCAGCTAATTCTAATAAATTAGGACAATATCTTTTCATGATCAGTTCAAGATATTTTTCATGTTCTTTCCTTAATTGATAATTGTTAATTATCTGTTTTGCTAGAAGAATCATCTCATCTACGTATGGTTTGTCTAAATCTGCACCCATCGTTTCTTTTGTTCCAATCTCTTTCATCAGCTCTTCTTTCGTTTTTGTAGCTACAAGCTCTACGTACTTTTCATGACTCTGTATCTCTTCAGAAAGTTCAGGCAAATATAACGAATACCATTCCCTTAATCTTTTAGTAAGAATATTGTTTATCTTGTCTAATTCATTAATATTGGAGATGGCTTGAACAATTAAGTTGTCTTCATTAACCGATTCTTTAATTGATTGTTTAGTTAGCTGTAAATTTTTTTTATAGAATTCCTGGTGATATTGTTTATCTTTGAATAATAATAAAGCTTGGTGGAGCTTTTCATTAGGTAATTGTTCGGCCTTATGTTTTTGTTTTAATTGTTTTTCACTTTTTTCTTTGTTTTTATGTTCTTCAACATTTTTGAACAATGTTGAATCAACTATTTTTAGTTTTCCATCTAGGACAAAAGAGCCGATGATGTTGGTGAAAAGATATTTCATTAGCATTCTAGAATCTACGTTTTTTATAAACTTTGTTGGAGAATAACATAAATGGTTAAGAGAAGAACATCTTTAATACCAAATTAAAGTGATATTTGAAATCTTTTTCTCTTCCAGCGTAACTGTCATATATATTTGCAAATCTCTTTTTGAGAAAATCAAGGTCAATCTTTTTTGTTTTTGCTAATATTTTAATATCTTCCATGTCTCTGGCATTTAGTCTGGCTGTCTTTGTTAGAATTATATCTTCTATCTTCAAAATTTTTAATTTGAGATGTTTAAAATCCATATCATAATCTTGGGCTAGCTCTAAATAATCTTCCGGCAGTTGCAATGAAAATATATAACCCTCTTGGAATAAATCTACTATAAACAAATCTGATTTTATTAGTTTTTTAAATTCAGCTAAATTTTTTGATTCTACGCAAAAATCAACATCCCTAGTAGATTCTTTTAAGTTCGATAAAGTCATTGCTGTTCCTCCTACTGCTACAACTTTTATTTCTCTGTCTAATTTTTTATCGATCTTTTCTAGCCATTGCAACAAATCTTCTTTAGTTATCATAAATATCCTCTAGCTAATCTCTTGAAGTCCTGGTCAAAAAATCTTCCGAAGAGATTCCATGATTTAATTCTTGGCGGACTGTTTTTTAAGATAAATTCTCTATATTCCTTTGTTGGCTCTTCGCCTAGAAATTTCTTTTCCTTTTCTTTAGTTTTTTGTAAATAATTAAACAAACATTTTAATTCTTCTTTCTTCTTAATCATTAGGGCTGTTTCTATTAAATAACCAATTTCATTTTTGAGATGATGTTTTGTTGTCAATTCTAGTAATTTAAGCTGATCAATTTCATTTTTAAGTAAAATAATTGGAATAGCTTCAATAAATCTTGGTTGGGGATGAATAGTTAATATTTTGATGATAAGTTCTTCTAATGAATATTTTTTTTGTGCTTTGATTTTTTTGATAGTAATCAAATCATAGCCAAATCTGCTCAGGTTGTAAATTATCTCTTCTGTTGTTATCTTTTCTTTTGGCTTGTTTATCTTTTCCAGAAGGTTCAGTTGGGCAATTAAATTAATCGCTCTTAATTTTGGACGTATTGATTTAGATAGATAGTTCCTTTCAGTTTGTTTAAGTTTTTTCCTCTGAATTTTTTTTAGAATGGTCTCTATTTCAACCTTACCAAATATTATTCTTAAAATTGATTTTTCAAACATTGTAACTATTATTATAGTTACGCTTTATATAAATGTTTCTATTTTTTAGAGTTTTTGAGAAAATTTTAATCTATGTTTTGTGTAAGTAACTATGAGAAAATTGTTTGGGTGTTTTTATGGTAGGAATAATGAAAAGTTTTCTGAAAAACTACATTCTGTTTATGCACAACTACTTAATAAAAACAATTAGTTATCTTTGCTGAGATTTTTTGGTATAACCATTTTCAATTTAGCTAATGCTTGAGCCTCAATCTGCCTTATCCTCTCTCTACTAACATCAAAATCCTTACCGATCTCTTCAAGAGTTCTTTCATCATAGAATCTAGCAAGTATTATCTTTCTTTCTTTTTCATCTAATTCTTCCATATATGTTCCTATCACCTCCCGTAATTCATTTCTAGCAACATCATCATCCAAAGATTTTGAAGAAGTATCAGCGATGGTTTCTTCTAAAGTTCTTTCATCATTACCACCTTTTTGACTTTGCATACTTTCAATAAAAAGTTTTGAATTTTTTAATGTATTCTTAATAACATCTATACTAATTCCGGTAGACTTAGAAATCTCTTCAGGACTTAAACCTTTATTTAAAAGTGAATATATTTTACTTTTTCTATACTGAACAAAAGATGGTTCTCTTATCACTGAAATTTGATTTTGTCTATAACGATTAAATCTTGCAATAACATGTCTTCTTGAATGATTTACAAAACCTCCTTTGGTAGGATCATAGATTTCTAAAGCACGTGCCATACCCATCATTCCTTCTTGCATTAAATCATCATAATCAAGTTGGCTAAACTTTTCTTTATATTTAGCAGTCATCTTACCAATCATGGGGGTATATTTATTTATAATATTCCCACTAAGTATTCTTAGTTGATTCTGTGTTTTCTTAGCTTCCTCTGCAATACTTAGAAATCTTTTTGCTCCCATTTTTCTTTTTACAGAAACATATTGATAATTTCCTTTATTTACATAATGTCTTAACATATTCATTATTTCTGTCCTTAAACTAACATCTCTTTCAATATTTGCAAGCTTATCTCTTGCCAACACATATTCAGCTACACGAGCATCATTAACCCAAGTTTTCTCTTCAGTAATATCTTTTTCATCTACTTCTTCTTCAGTTAGCTCTTTCTCAAGCTGTTCTTTTGTAATCAGATACCTTCTTAATGGACCTTTCTCTAAACATACTAAACTTTTACCCTTAAATTTTTGCATTAAAGTTATTGCTTCTAATAAATCAATACCTTTAATACGTGCTACTTCTCTTGAAGTAAGCAACATGCTTTCATCATCAATTAGGCTTTTAACAATAATATCATGAAGATCTTTCTTCTTTCTTCTAACATTATATGTATTGTATGTCTTAAGATATTTTAATATTTCTTCACCAGTATGTGTTGCAAACCCATTTTCTTCCTTAACTTGCTTAATCCTCCCTTCTCTTCCAGCTTTGTATATACCCTGTATAGGTAAGTTCATAGAATAAATCTGTGAATAAGAATAAGTTTTCCCAACCTCAATTGAATCTATCCATGTTGCCAAAAACTCTCCTTCATATGCAACTAATATTTCAAGTTTCTCAACATTATCGTTGTCTAGTAATATAGGGTTTTCTCCACAAGCAACAATCTGTCCATTATTCATAAAATTTCTTGCCCTATATCGTGATATCTCTGCTTTCTTAGCAGCTTTAGGTATAGTCCATAGTCCTCTCCTATGGCTTTCTTTTTCACGTTCGTTCTTGATTTTTATATAAGCAGTATTATATTGTTTCAAAAATCTTAAAATTTCAGTCCCAGAGATTCTTGCCTCACCACGTTTACCCCTTTTAGAAGTAATTAAACCTTCTCTTAAAGCCTCAAATATTCCCCATATCGGAAGCTCCATTTCTTGAAGCTGTAGATAGCCATACGTTTCTTTAGGGTTCACAACTTTAACCCATTCAGAAAATTTTTCTTTCTCTTTTTGTAACAATTCAGCTAAATTATTTATACCTTGATTATCAAGTAATATGGGCCTTTCTCCTACAATATGCAACTTACCTTCTATAACATATTTTCTCACACGATACTCTGATATACCGACTTCTTGCCCAGTTTCTGTTAATGTGTATAATCCATCTGGCCTATCTTCCTCTCTAACAATCCTAAGAGCATCCTTTCCTAAGATCTTTCTAGCTTTTCTATTTGGGTTAGGTCCAAAATGTCTAGGTACCCAAATACTTCTTTTTCCTAATAATTTTGTTATTTCTGTTTTTGTATAATATTTATTGGGATCTATCTTTCCTCTGTTATCAGATTGTCTTAATCTAAATTCTTCACTATATTTTTTATTAATAAAGTATCTTTGCCCTTTTCTGGCTTTAAGAACAACTACTGCCTGAGGTGTATCATAAATCTTATATCTTTTTATATTATCTTCAGAACATCCTAACACAACACCTAATTGTGCAGGAGTAAGCCAATCATCATTTATTTTTAAGTATTTAGCAACATCTCTTCCCGTAATCTCATCATTATCGCCAAATAATTCCAAGATATCTTCTTCTACAAAAGCTATCTTTCCTTTAAGATTGGTTTTTGAATACAATTCATCTACATTAATATGTGTAAAAGAGCTAGAGTTTCTCACTTTTTCCTTAGCTTTACGTTCTATGCGTGTCTTTTCTTCTAATTTTGCGTAATCAAACTCACCTGCTAATTCTTCTTCACCACTTTCAATAAGCTGTCTTTTAGCTTCAGCTAACGCATTTCTATAACTTCCAAAATAAGTTTTTGCACTTGTGTTTAAGCCTTTTTTCTTTCTTTGTACATACCACTCTCTCATATCGTTTCCTGCTCTAGCATACTCTATAAAACGATCTACGAATTCTTGTATTCTTTTTGGTCTGTCTTCAGGTTTATATCTCATAAAAATTCTCTTTCAATAAGTATCACGGATTCTTTTGTTGAAAACCAGCCACTGAATCTGATCTGGTAAAAACATCATCAAAGCATGCAATCTCTCACTTTAATAACTTTAATTTTTCTGGTTCTCTTGAAATCATGATATATTAGGAATAATGTTTTTTTATAAATTTTATGCCCATTATACTATTTAACAGTAACTACATTTCTAAAACTAATCTCTTAAGTTATCTGATAATTTGATTTCCAATACTTTTTATTTCTGTGTATGTTTAATACTTTGCAGCTCTGCTGCGATTGGGAGTTTTATTTACACTTAAAGTGTTACGAATAAATTTAACTAAAAACTAGGGGTAGTTTGTTTAGTTGCTTGTTGTGAAAGCCCCTTTAAGATTCCAGAAATACTTTGTATTTCCGGCTGTGGGACATAAAAACTAGCCTAACCAGTAGAGGTTATGCCAAATGGTAATGAGGAAGTTAGCCGTATCAGTTCTATCATCTCTTTTCTGTCCCAGTCTCTGTCCAAACCTTCTTTTATCTTCAGAGAAACCACTTTCAGATTGGTTTCTTTGATAATATTCTTTGAGGTACATTTTTACATTTTCAACGAGTCTAGCTAACATTTTATTCCACTCAAATCCCCCTACTGTTGCATTTGATTTTGGAATCAAATACATCTTTGGCTTGCCAAACAATTCTTGGCACAAAGTAATATCTCCTTTATTGCTGTAGTACTTGTCTAACCTTAAACTATTGATTTTCACTCCTGTTTTTCTAATCATTTCACTTGCTTTGTGAAATGCATCTTTTTCACTCTTGAAACTTGTTCCGCAACCAAGGTACATTCTTGTCTTGATATCCATCAAGTTAAACGAATAGACAAATTGTCTTTTCTTTCTCTTTTTCTTCGATTTCTTTTCTCCAAAGTTTTTTTTCATCTTGTCCTTAAGTTTTTGAGCTTCAGTGGCGTAATGCTTTTTCACAGTCAAAGCGTATCCTGTGGCGTCTCCGCTACAGTTTGCTTCTGTAACATCTTTTTTTTTAAAATCAGCTGGTGTAAATTATGCAGAGCAAGAATAACCTGATCATCAGAGTATAACCTCTCAACAGTTTTATAGCTGATATCAATATCAGTTAACCAAGAGAAGATTACTACCATTATGGCCATATCTCTATTGCTTTTCCCAAATAAGTGTTTAAGCAAAACAAGTAACACTTTTTGTTCTAGTGTTAATTTTGGCTTAACCCCTCTTGTCTCACCCTGTACAATCTCTAAAGATTGTACGGCCTCTTTGACAAGAGGCTTGAGTTCTTTGTAAGCAGTTTTAAGACGTTCAGCGAGTCTTTGTTCATATGTTCTCCAATCTCTTTTCTGATTGGAAGATTCTTGCTTGTATTCCTCAATTATGCCATCCAGCATAACAAGAGTGTTTGTTAATTGTTTATTGGTTATCATTTGTGATAAAGAAGAAAATAGCAAAGTTTATATAGTTATCTATAGATAACTTAAGAAATGGCAAGAAAAGTAGAATTAAAAAAAAGTAATTTCAAACTTACAGATGAAGTAGAAGGCTTTTTAGAAAGGATAATTACACCAATCGGCACATCAGCTAAAGCAGATGTCCCAAAAAGATATTTAGGAAAAAGAGTATACGTGATAATTCTTAAGAATTAGTATTGATTATTTCTGTCCCACAGCCTGTATTTCCGATATCTTTATAAATAATCCAAAATCTCAAGAGGAAACTTAATTAAAATAAGCGTTTTTAGTTAAAAAAATCAAGCTACACTGATTGTGTAAGCAATTAAATAGCTTGGTTTAGACTGGCCTGAAAAGGTTTTATCATCTCTAATCAAGATTGGTTCTTGATGAAAACCAAAAATAGGCTGTTTAAATGATGCTTAAATAAAGTATTAAAATAATTGATAAGGTAAAACTAAATGCCAAAAGCACATAAACCGAGAAGAGGAAGTACTCAGTTCTGGCCTAGAAAGAGATCTGTCCATTCTGTTGCTAGAGTGCGTTCATGGGCAAATGAAATTAAAGCCAGGCCTTTGGGATTTATTGCCTATAAAGCAGGGATGACCCACATACAAATTCTAGACAATCGTCCTAAGTCCCTTACCAAAGGTGAAAAAATAATCATTCCTTCCACAATTATTGATTGTCCTCCTATGACATTAATGGGTGTTTGTTTCTATCAAAAAATTTCAATCGGTTCAAAAAAAATAACTTCTGTGTTTTCTGAAAAATTAGTCAAAGAATTAGCAAAAAAGATTCAATTGCCTAAAAAAACAAAAAATAAACTTGATGGTGTTAAAGATAACAAAAATAAGGGATTTTTGGAATCTTCTAAAAATCAAGGATTTCCAGAAGAATTTGATGATGTGAGATTACTTGTTCATTCAAATCCAAAGTTGGCTCAGATTGGCACAAAAAAACCTAAATTGATGGAAATCGCTTTAGGTGGAAGTAAAGAAGAAAAATTAAATTACGTTAAAGAGAATCTTGGTAAAGATATAAAAGTTGAAGATGTTTTTGCAGGATGGAATTCTGTTGATGTACATGGTATCACAAAGGGAAAGGGTTTCCAAGGTACTGTCAAGAGATATGGTGTTCCAATAAGGCAACATAAAGCTGAGAAAACTAAGAGGGGTATAGGAAACTTAGGTTCTTGGACTCCTAAAAGAGTTCAGTTTACTGTTCCACAACCAGGTAAGATGGGCTATCATTTAAGAACAGAATATAATAAACAGATATTAAAAATAGGCAGTGATGGAAAAGATGTAACTCCTAAAAGTGGAATGAACCATTATGGATTGATTAAAAACTCTTATGTTTTGTTGAAAGGTTCTGTGGTAGGTTCATGTAACAGGGCTGTAGTGTTAATTAAGTCAATTAGGCCCAATCCAAAGATAGTAAAAGAAACACCGCAAGTAGATTATATATCATTAAAAGGTTAAAATGAAATTATCAATATTTAATTCAGGAAAGAAAAAAACTGGCGAAATTGATTTGCCTAGCCAGTTTTCTGAAGAATACAGGCCTGATTTGATTAAAAGGGCAGTTCATGCTTTACAAGCTAACTCACGTCAAGCTTATGGTGCTGATCCTGATGCAGGTATGAGGTCTTCTTCAAAATTAAGCAAAAGAAGAAGAAAGTATCGTGGTTCTTATGGTTTCGGAATTAGCCGTGTTAACAGGAAAATCCTTTCAAGAAGAGGAACAAGATTTTCGTGGGTTGGAGCATTTTCACCTCAGACAACCGGTGGAAGAAAAGCTCATGCTCCTAAATCTGAAAAAATTTTAGCTGAAAAAGTTAATCGCAAAGAAAATAGGAAAGCTATACGTTCTGCTATGACTGCAACACTTAATAAATGTTTAGTAGAAAAAAGAGGACATAAAGTTCCAGTAGATTATCCTTTCGTTTTGAATAATGATATTGAAAATATGGAAAAAACCAAAGATGTAGAACAAGTATTGATCGATTTAGGTTTTCAGGATGAATTAAAGAGATCTTTACTGAAGAAAATCAGAGCTGGTTTGGGAACCATGAGAGGAAGAAAATATCGGAAGAAAAAAAGTGTTTTGATTGTTACTGGCGGTAAATGTGCTTTATCAAAAGCAGCCAAAAATCTTTCAGGGATAGATGTTGTTGAGGCGAAAGAGTTGAATGCTGAATTATTATCGCCAGGAACCATGTCTGGTAGAGTGACATTATGGACAGAGAATGCAGTAAAAAAGATAGCTGAGGAAAAGTTGTTTAGATAAAAATGAGTCAAAAGAAAAGTCAACTAAAAGAGAAAAAGTCAAGTGAAGCAGAAATTAATGCAAGTTCTACTTCAAATCAAAAATTAAAATCAGAAATGCGTTTTGACCCTTACGAAATCATAAAATTTCCTTTATCTACGGAAAAAAGCATAAGACAAATCGAGTTTGACAATAAGATTGTTTTTGTGATTAACCCCAGAGCAACAAAGCCTGATGTAAAGAGGGCTGTTGAAGAGATGTTTAAAGTAAAAGTGATTAAAGTAAATATTCAAAATTCGTTTACTGGCAGAAAAAAAGCTTATGTTCAATTAAGTCCAGAAAGTTTAGCATCTGACATCAGTGCAGATTTAGGTTTGATATAAATCATATAAAATGGGAAAAAGAATAATTCAACAGAGAAGAGGACGTGGAACAAATACATATCGTTCACCAGGTCATCGTTTTAAAGGTGAAGTTAAACACTATCCATTACAAACTACTGGTGAGATTGTTGATTTGATCCATTGCGCAGGACATAGCGCACCTTTGATGGAAGTATTATATTTAACTGGTGATAAGAAGTTAGCTTTTGCACCTCAAGGTGTTAAAGTTGGAGACCAGATTTCGGTAGGCAACAGCCAAGTTGGTGATGGTCCAGAAAAGCTTAAACCAGGTGATATTGTGGCTTTGCGTGATATCCCTGAAGGTACTTTAATACATAACATCGAATTAAAACCATATGATGGCGGTAAGCTTGTACGTTCTTCTGGAACTTTTGCTCGTGTAGTTGCTAAGACTGAAAATTCAGTCAGAGTAAAGTTACCTTCTAAGAAAGAAAAAATCTTTTTACCTGATTGCAGAGCTGCTATCGGAAACTTGGCAGGATCAGGAAGAATGGAAAAACCTTTCTTGAAAGCAGGAACGAAAGCTAAGAGAATGCGTATCCGTAATAAGTTATATCCAAAAGTCTGCGGAATCTCGATGAACGCTGTAGATCATCCTTTTGGAGGAAAATGTTCACATATCAAAGGAAGACCTACATTGTCTCCTAGAAATGCTCCTCCTGGAAGAAAGGTAGGTAAGATTGCACCAAGAAGAACCGGTAGGAAGAAATAAAACTAAATAATCAAGATTAAGAGATTAGAAAGATAAAATGGCAAAAGAATTCAAATGGAAGGGAAAAACTGAAGAAGAAATCAAACAGATGGACATTAAAGAATTCATTGAATTAATTCCGTCTAGAGCAAGGAGATCCCTAAAAAGGGGATTTACTGATATGCAAAAAACATTGATGAAAAAGATTGAACGTAAAGAAAATAACATTAAAACTAGCTGTAGGAATGCTATCATTGTTCCGGCAATGTTAGGAATGACAATTAAGATATATAATGGTAAGGAGTTTGTCCCTATTATCATCACTGCTGAGATGTTGGGACATTATTTAGGCGAATTTTCTCATACGAGAAAAATGGTAACGCATAGTTCAGCAGGTATAGGTGCAACACGTTCAAGTAAAGCAATATCTGCCCGATAAAATTGTTGACAGATGATTTTGATAAAATAAAACTGAAAAAATCTGAAAAAATAAAACAATGGCTTCAAAAAACAAAAAATCAAAACGGGATAATGTTGGTGTAGCGAAAGCTTTTAACCTGCCTGTTTCGACTAAGCAGTGTATTGAGATCTGCAGTTCATTGCGATACAAAAATACAACTTATGCAAAGAAGTTCTTAGAAGATGTTATTGCTTTAAGAAAACCAGTTCCGTTTAAGAAATTTTACAGGGATGTGGGGCATAAAAAAGGAAATATTTCTGCAGGAAGGTTCCCTCAGAAAGCTGCAAAAGAAATTTTAAGCCTTGTTAAATCAGTAGAGGCAAATGCCCAGGTGAAAGGTTTGGCTACTTCGAACCTGAAAATTACAAAAATTTTTGCAAATCAAGCTTCAATTCCTTTGACTGGCGGTAGAAATAGAAGCGGAACAAAACGCACTCATGTTGAGATAGAAGTTAAAGAGTTAGGCTCTCTTAAAGAAGATAAAAAAATAGCTGGGAAAAAAGAAATTAAAGAGATTAAAGAAGTAAAAGAAACAATTGATCTTCCAAAAGAATCTAAACCTTCCACTACTATTGCTAATAAGAAAGAGCCAAAAGTAAATGATGAAGAAACCAAAACAAAAGTTGTAGAAAAGAAACCTATTAAAGAAGAAGTGAAAGAAGAACCTAAAATTGAAGAAAGTGTTTCTGAACAGGTGGTAGAAAAAGTAAAATCAGAAGTGAAAGAAAAGAAGCCTGAAGAAAAGAAAGAGAAAGTAGTGGAAAAGAAAGTAGTAAAAGAAGAAGCTCCTGTGAAAGAATTGTCTCCGGCTGAATTGCTTAAAAAAGCGCAAGAAAATGCGGCTGTGCTGAACAAAAAGGAAAAAGAAAAAGAATCTACTGACAAAGTTGCACAGTTATATAAAGAACTACAACAAAAAGGGTCCTTAAGAAGCAAAGGAGGTCAACAATAATGATAGAGAGAGACTTTATTGTTCAGAAAACTAGGGAATTTTATATTAAGAAATTTATCGAGAAAAAGTTGGGTAATGTAGGTATATCCGGAATTAAACTTAAAAAGATACCTTTAGGAGAAAAAATTATTATTGAGACCAGCAGACCTAGTTTGATTGTAGGTTCAAAAGGTTCTAACATCAAATCTTTAACTAGAACTCTTAAAAAAGATTTTAATCTTGAAAATCCACAAATTGAAATAAATGAAATCAAGAATATTTTCCTTGATGCAAACATTGTCGCGGAAAGGATTGTTTCTTCTCTTGAACGTTTTGGTTCAGCCCGTTTTAAAGGTGTTGGACATAAAATGTTAGAGAGCGTTATCCATGCTGGAGCTTTAGGTATAGAAATCATTATTTCAGGAAAAATTCCTGGTGCTCGTGCAAAAAGTTGGCGTTTTTATTTGGGTTATCTAAAAAAATGTGGCGATGTTGCTGTTTCAGGGGTAAGGAAAGCGAATAAAACCGCTTTGCTTAAGAGTGGAATAATTGGAGTGAAAGTATCAATAATGCCTCCTGATTTAGTGTTGCCTGACAATATCACTTTGTTGAGCGAACCAGTGCAAATTATAGAAGAGATTAAAGAAAATATTAAAGAGGCTGAAAGCGATAAGAAAAAAACAAGCGTGAAAAAAAAGAAATCAACAAGAAAAAAAGCTCCTGCTAAGAAAAAGGAATCAAAAGTAAATGATGAAGAAATCAAAACAAAAGTTATAGAAAAGAAGCCTGTTAAAGAAGAAGTGAAAGAAGAACCTAAAATTGAAGAAAGTGTTTCTGAAGAAGAAAATAAGACAGAAACTAAAATAGAAACTGTTGTAGAAGAGAAACCTGTTGAGGAAGAAGCAAAAGAAAGCAAAACTACTGAGAAGACAGAGGTAAATGAACAATGACAATAACAAAAGAGTTTAGAGATTTGTCTTCGGAAGAATTAAGATCTAGAATGGAAGAATTTAAAAAAGAACTATTAAAATTAAATGCTCAAGTGGTAACCGGCGCTAACGTAAATAGTCCTGGTAAGTTGAAGCAAACAAAGAAAAACATAGCAAGGATTATGACAATATTAAAAGAAAAAGAGGTACAAAGCAAATAATGGTAGGGGTTTGTAATCAATGTGGATTACCACAAGACTTATGCGTTTGTGAAACAATTGCTCGTGAACAACAAAAGATAACGGTTAAAGTTGAGAAAAGAAAATTCGGAAAAAAATATACGATTATCAATGGTATTAAAAAAGAAGCAAACATTGAAGAAATATTCAAAAAATTAAAATCAAAATTTGCTTGTGGAGGTACCGCAAAAAGCGGTCAAATTGAGCTTCAAGGCGACCACAAAGCAAGGATCAAAGAAGCTTTGGTAGTACTGGGGTTTCCTTCAGAAACAATTGAGATCAAATAGGTTTCAAAAATCATCAAGATTGGTAAATATTTTGGTGAGTGGCAGTTAAAATGATTCGTAAGAAAATTTTTCCTCATGAGTTTATTGGAAAAGAAATAGAAATATTGAATTGTAAGAATCAAAACAATAAAAGAATCAAAGGAAAAATTGTTGACGAGACCAAGAATACCATCACGATCAACAAGAAAGACGGAAAAAAAATTATCTTAATGAAAAACATAATCGTCTTCAAGTTGCTGGATACTGGAGAAACCATCTCTGGTAAAGAAATCCTCAGGCGACCTGAAGACAGGATTAAAGGAAAATGAATAATAAAACAAAAGTAAGAAAGGAAGTGTTTGGGATATCTGCTCCTGAACGAGCTTATGATAGTCAGTACTATGATAAGAAATGTCCATTTACTGGAGGACTTGCGGTAAAAAAAGAGTTTCTTAAAGGTAAAGTAGTTAAGCGTGACACTAACAAGTCGGCAACGATAGAGTGGCATACTCCATCTTATGTCAAGAAATATGAACGTTATGAAGTTCTTCGTTCAAGGTTAAGAGTTCATAATCCATCTTGTATTGATGCTCAAGTTGGGCAGACAGTACTTGTAGCAAGAACAAGGCCATTAAGTAAAACAAAAAATCATGTTATAATTAAAATATTGGATGAAGAAATAAAAATACCGGCAGAATCTTCAAAAGATCAGAAAGATGATTTAGGAAAAAAAGAATCCACTAAAAGATCTACCAAGAAATCAACTGAAGAATCAGATGAAGAGTCGACCGAAGAATCAATCACCAAATCAACTGATGAAGAATCATATTTAGGAGATGTAGAGAATAATGAAAGCAGTTAAGAGCAGAATTACCAGAGCTTTGCCATCGCAAGCTTATGTATCCACTTGTGATAATTCAGGTGCAAAGCTGCTTAAGATAGTTTCCGTGAAAGGTCATAAGACTGTCAAAGGAAGAATTCCTGCAGCAGGAGTTGGAGATATGGTCCTTGCATCTGTTAAAAAAGGAAAACTGGAAATCAGGAAAACAGTTGTACCTGCAATCATTGTTAGACAAAAGAAAGAATACAGAAGACCAGATGGTACGAGAATAAAGTTTGAAGATAATGCAGCAGTTGTTTTAAAAGATTTAAAAGGAAATCCGAAAGGGACAATTTTCAAAGGTCCAATCGCAAAAGAAGTTGCAGAAAGGTGGCCTGCAGTTGCAAAGGTTGCTAGCATGATCGTATGATGTACTTGGTCAAAAAATTAAAAATTCAAAAAATTAAAAATTAAAATTATATGAAATGAAAAAATGGTAAAAACAAGTTTTTCAACAAGCTGGAAGAAAAGTATTCAACCTAGAAAGCAGCGTAAGTATCAACATAATGCTCCACTTCATGTTAAGCAAAAGATGGTTCATGTACATCTATCTTCAGAGTTAAGACAGAAGCACGGGACACGTAATGTTCAAGTTAAGAAAGGAGATAAAATAAGAGTCTTAGTAGGAAAATTCAAAAAGAAAGAAGGCAAAATTGAAAAAGTTAATTTGAAGAATGGGAAAGTATTTGTTACCGGTTTAGAAAATATTAAGAAAGATGGCACAAAAGTACTTGTTGCTTTCGTGCCCTCCAATTTGATGATCGTGGCTTTGAATCAGGATGACAAAAAAAGAAAAATAGGTTTAAAGAAAGAAAAACAAGAAAAGAAAACTACAACAGATAATGATGTTAAGAAAACTAAGAAAGAGTCCGGAGCTAAAAAATGAAAAATCACTTGAAAAGAATCGCTTCACCACGGACATGGAACATAAATAGAAAGAAGAATAAGTTTATCAGTAGACCTAATCCTGGTGCACATTCATTTGAAAATGGACAATCTTTAGGTGTAATAATAAGAGATACATTAAAATTAGCTTCGACAATGAGTGAAGCAAAGAAAATATTAAACAATAAGATTGTTATTGTTGATGGTAAAAGAAGAAGAGATCATTGTTTTATCGTCGGTATTTTTGATGTTATCTCTTTTCCAGACCTGCAAAAAAATTATCGTCTGATGATGGATAAAAAAGGCAGATTATCATTGTTAGGGATATCTAATGAAGAAAGTGTTTTTAAAATCAGCAAAATTATTGGAAAAACTGTCCTGCGCGGCGGAAAAGTTCAGTTTAACTTGTATGATGGAAAAAATATAATTACTGAGCAGAAAGTTAGTGTAGGGGATTCGCTTTTTTTAAGCCTACCCGGTTTAGAAATAAAAAAAGTGTTGCCTCTGAAGAAAGGCTCATTTGTGTTCTTGACAAAAGGTAAACATGCAGGCAGTTCAGGTGTATTAAAAGAAATCAAAAGTACAGAAGCTGTCTATTCAGTAGATGGTAAAGATGTTGCGACCGCTAAAGAATACCTTTTTGTCATAGGCGAGAAAGAAGCGGAAATAAAAATCGAGAATTGATATTTAAAAAATGACTGAGAAAAACAAGACTAATCCAATGAAAGAGATCAAGATTGAAAAGATTACACTAAATTTAGGAGTAGGTAAGAGTGAAGATTTGCTTAAAAAAGGCTTAATACTTTTACAGAAACTTACTCCCATTAAACCAGTAAAAACGATTACTAAAAAAAGAATTCCTGGTTGGGGTTTACGTCCTGGTTTAGCTATCGGATGTAAAGTTACCATAAGAAATGATTGTAATGAATTATTATTAAGGCTATTGGCAGCAAAAGATAATATGCTTGATGAAAAAAACTTTGATGATAATGGTAATTTTTCGTTTGGCATTCCAGAATATATCGATATCAAAGGTCTTGATTATGATCCTGAACTGAAAATCATTGGTCTAGAAGCCGCAGTTACTTTGAAAAGACCGGGATTCAGAGTTAAGGTTAGAAAGATTAAATCAACAAGTCTTGGCAGTTCACATAAAGTTTCAAAAGAAGATACAATCATGTTTGTAAAAGGTTTAGGTATAGAGGTAAGGTAAAAAATTAATACTTAGAAAAAAAATGACAACAAGCGATCATAAAAAAATGTTTACCCAGCTGGATAATAAGCCGGTTAAAAAAGCAAAGTTCATCAAATTTAACCAGCCTAAAAAAAGATCCTGTGGTATCGCTCTCCGTAAATGCCGAAATTGCGGCAGGATGAGGGGGCATATAAACAAATATGGTCTGCATCTGTGCAGACAATGTTTCAGGGAAATAGCTCCTGATTTGGGATTTAAGAAGTTTAGTTGAGGATACTTAACCTTAAATCTAGCTTATGAAAAGATTAAAAGATTCAATAAAAAAATTCAATTGAGATAAAAATAAACAAATAAAACAGACAAAACAAATAAAATTAAGATAATCATGGGGTAAGAAAAAAATGTTAAACGATCCTT
This sequence comes from Nanobdellota archaeon, assembly GCA_018824365.1. Classification (GTDB taxonomy): domain Archaea; phylum Nanobdellota; class Nanobdellia; order Woesearchaeales; family GW2011-AR9; genus JAHJGQ01. The sequence goes on from JAHJGQ010000093.1 coordinate 17,648, forward strand.
TGGCTGCAGCTTTAACGAAAGTATTTAATGCAGAAAAAGTAGGAAAGAGAGAAGTAGTTATTAAACCTGCTTCTAAGATGATAAAGAAAATTTTCTCTCTCATGAACGAATACAATTACATTGGTATGTTTGAAGAGATTGATGATGGGAAAAGTAAATTATTGAAAATAAACCTGTTAGGGAATATAAACAAATGCGGTGTTATTAAGCCAAGATTCTCTACAAAAAAAGATAACTTTGAGAAATGGGAGAAACGTTACCTACCAGCAAAGGATTTTGGTATAATCTTAGTCTCAACACCTAAAGGGATTGTTACTCACAACTCTGCTAAAGAAAATGGCACCGGAGGAAGGTTGTTGGCTTATTGTTATTAATCTGTTATTAATTGATTAATTATAAAAAATAATTATAAAAAATGAAAGAAGATATCAAAAAGGAAATTAAATTGAAAGAGAATATTAATGCTCAACTAGATGGTGTATTTCTTATAGTTAAAGGACCAAAAGGAGAAGTTAAGAGAACATTTGCTCATCCGAAAATAGTTTTGTCAGTAGAAAAAGATAAATTAATTTTAGATGTTAAGAAAGCTACTCGAAGAGAGAAAGCAGTAATAAATTCATTTGAAGCGCATATTTATAATATGATTACTGGTGTTGAAGAACCACACGTATATAAACTTAAGATTTGTTCCGGTCATTTTCCTATGACTGTAAGTGTTTCCGGGAACGAATTAACTATTAAAAACTTTTTAGGAGAAGCAGTTCCAAGGAAAGTTAAATTCATTGTTGGTGCTGAAGTTAAAATTGATGGTAACGAGATTATTGTGAGCAGTCCAGATAAAGAAGCGGCTGGTCAAACTGCTGCAAAGATTGAAAGTTTGTGTAGGATTACTGATCGTGATAAAAGAATATTTCAAGATGGATGTTATATAATTAATAAAGCAGGAAAAATTTTATGAACAAATATTTTTGAAAGATGGCAATTGAAAAACTATTAGATTTAAGAAAAGAACTCAAGAAAAAGAAACCTACTTTTGTAGTTAAAGAATCAAAATTTTCTGCACGAGTAAAGTCTCGTTGGAGGTTTCCAAGAGGGAAACATTCAAAAGTAAGGCAGATGCATTGTGGAAGGCCTGCACTTCCAAGTACGGGTTATGGTTCTCCGAAAGAAGTTAAAGGATTACATTCTTCTGGTCTAGAACCGGTGATAGTTCATAATACTGATGATTTAAATGTGCTGGATACAAAAAAACAAGGGGCGGTTATCGCAAAAAACGTTGGTGCAAGAAAAAGAATAGAAATACTTGAACTTGCGAAAAACAAGAAGATCACAATCATCAATTCAAAAGACATAGATGAATCTTTAAAATCAATCAAAGAAAAGTTTGAAGAGAGAAAGAACTTAAAGAAAGAAAAGCTTGCTCAGTCAAGTAAGAAAGAAGAAGAAAAGAAGAAGAAAGCAGAAGAACGCAAGAAAGAAGAGGAAGCTAAAAAAGCTAAAGAAGCAGAGGATAAGAAAGAAGAAACATTGGTTGATAATAAAGACGAAAAAGAAGAACAAAAAGAAATCATTGAAAAAACAATAACTAAAAGGCAATAAATAATATAAATAATTAAACTAAAAATAAAATACAAAAA
>JAHJGQ010000094.1 GCA_018824365.1 Nanobdellota archaeon
AATAAAATAAAAAAAATCAATAATTCAACAGCACTTCTACGTCTCTGCCAAAGATGTTTTTTACATCTTCAAAAATAGGCTCTTTGATAAAGACACGTTTAGGGAACTTCATCTTAGCTAACTCTTTCTCAAATTCTTCTAAGCTGCTCTCTTTCAATACTCCTAAACTTCCGTCGGGATTTAAGACGGCTTTTTCAATTACCTTCTCTTTAGCATCGATGTCATGAATGACAAAAGCTACATCATCTAAAAGAATCAATTCACCATACTTCTCGCCGTGCTTAACTCTTATCTTAGCTCTTTCAAGTTCCTTTCCTCGTTTACGCTGCATGTACTCAACTAAGAATCTTATTAAGCCAGAACTGCCTTTTCTTGCTTTTTCAATATCACTTTTAGTAAGCTTTTTCTTGTCATGCTTACGTTTAGCTTCAACAATCTCGTTCAAATCTCTTAAATATCTGGCAGGAACTTTTCCTGTTGAGATCAGTTCATCTTCAAAGAGTTTGATGATCTCTTCATCCTGTGCTTTTTCAATCCCTTCTATTTTAAGTACATCTCTGATGATGGTAACTATCTCATCATAAAGGAAAAGGATGCTTCTTTCATCATATTTGTTCTCAATCTCTTTGAATAGTTCTCCTATTCTCTTTAGATATCTTTCAGCATTTTTTATCAGTTCGTCTAATTCCGTACCGCTTAATTCTTTCTTTTCTCCGTGTTCGATTTTCTTGCGGACATCTACATTATGTTTAAGGATTTTTATGTACTCCGGTTCGAGCATTTTTTCCTTTTTGACAAAAATTTCTTCCATAACTTCAGGAGTCTCTTTAGGAGTAGGCGGTGGCAGTCCATACAACATCAGTGCAGCCTGGCTAGGGGTTAATATTGCATAATAGGTATCTTCCATGCCCATATCTTTTAATCTGCCTTTGACTCTGTTGATGCTTTGTTCTCCCGTACTCATGAATAGGTCAATAGCTTCCCTGCTAGGCTTGATCCTTCCCATCCTTAACAGTTGTTTCCATGGCATGAAAATTCCTCTATCGTAGAATGGAACACCATCCCTAAGCAAGGTAAAGATAATCGGATTTGCTTCTTTCAATGAATCCCAGAAGTCTGTAAGGATATACACTTGAATGTTAAGTTTATTCTTGATACCAGTAAGTTCTCCTGCTTCAACCCCCATCCCGATAATGATTGACCTTAGTTTGTCTTTAAGCTCAGCTCTGGTCATCTTTTTTACATCAGTATCATCGATTACAATCCATACATCAATATCAGAAGTAGATGTAGCTCTTCCTTGTGTCAAAGAACCTGCCAGGACATAACTAAGGATATATTTTTCAAATTTCTTTAAGACCATAGTCTTATGGATTTCTGCAATCTTAATTGCTGCTAACATCCCTGTATCATGGATTGGTGCACTTAAAGAGATAAGTTTATTCAGTTCATATTTTCCATCATAAGAATTTTGCCATAAATCTGTTAACAGGATACTTTGCGTAACGATATTCTTATCGGTTTCTTCTGCAATCTGTTTGATGATTGAAGAAAATTTGTGGTGCAGTTCATCTTTAGACATCTTTTTAGAAGTCGTATCATCAACCACTGTCAAGAGATGTATCTTATTCTCTTCTTTTTTTTCGTCTTTCTTTTCTTCTTTTTTCTCTTCTTTAGCTTCTTTATTTTCCCCTTTTGGATTTTTTTCTGGAGGTAATAAAGCGATACCAACAATATAATCTCCAAACTTATCAAGAACTTTTGTCTTGAATGAATCTAATTTGTCTTTTAATGCTTTCAGTTTCTTTTCAATTTCTGGCGGTAGATTGGTGGGGCCTACTTCCTGTCTTACTTCCTGACTTCCCTTTTCTCCATTTGTTTCTTCTTTAACAGCTTTTATCTTCTTTGGTTGAAGTGATCTTGATGTTTTTTTTGTCATTTTTTTCCTCCGTTTTCTTCATCGAATGCGACTTTTTGATTAATCATTATAATCTATAGTTTATATGCTTATAATTGTTTTGTAGATTGGTGAGACATTTAGATCAGAGCTTAATTTTTGACTAAATGGAAATATTTAAAAGTTAGTTTATTTTCTTAGGATGTATGGCTGAGAAGAAGAAACCAAAAACTGTAGATGAAATTGTTGCTGAATATCAAAAATATCATTATCATCAAGGAAAAGATTTCAAAGAAAGGATTAAAAAATTTGAAGAGTTTCATGATTCTGAAAATATCCACCAACAGCAGTTTATACATCATGCTGATTATGTGGTTTTTGGTAAGCCTACTGATAACAAAAATTTTCCTGGCGCTTATAATGAAGCTTACAAAGTTTTAGATAAACATCTTAAAGAAGATACAGCTAAATTAGAGGATGAAGATAAGCTGGCTGAAATCTTAGAAACTTATGTTGACAATTTCTTACAAAAAGCTATCGGTAAAGGATATACCGAGACAATTAAACATGCTGAAAAAGAAGGAGTTAAAGGCAAAGATTTACGTGAGTTAAAACAATCTCTTCTTGCACCATATTTAACGGATGAAAAAGGCAGGCCGATTTCAATTCTTGATGAAGGGTACATCAGAGGATTGAAGAAACAAAAGAAAATTGATTTGATAGAAGAACTTAAAGGTATCGGGGAAAAGATGAAGAAAGGTTACGCTATAAATTTAATCGGAAAAGCTACTTCTGGTCTTATTAGTGAAGAAGATCGTTTAGATTTAGCTAAATATATCGCTCCTAAATTTAAAAAGTTTGGTTGGGAACACGAAGATTCTCATATTACGCGCTCAGCTGGAGAACAGTTGCAGCATTATAGTGCTCTAATAACCGGTTCAGGAGATGCATTAAAAAAAGCAGGATATAAACTTGCTAAAGAAGAAGAAAAAAAGAAGTGAATTAATCAGTGAATAAATAATAATTTAATCAATATAATCTATTTTTTCTTTTGGTTTGTCTTTTTCTCTTTTTCAACATAACTCACTTCTGCATTGTTAAGACCAGAAACTCTTGCTCCTACACAAGAACTTTTCTCAGGCTGTAAAAGAATAGGTTTACCATCTTTATATGTTACTAATAAAAGTCCTTGACTTTCGATTCCCTTTATTACTTTTATCTCAGTATTCTGCAATAAGACTACTTCTTTACCAATAAGTTTTTCCATGGAATATGATTTTTTTAGATTAGCAACTAACTGCTTATCAGCTCCGGTTGAACTAATGTCAATAAGAAGTATGTAGTCATCAGTCTTGGGATGCTGTTTAACTGCTTTAATCTTTCCTACTTTTAAATTAAATTTCTCAAAATTTTGGTATTTAACTTCACCCATCAATATCACCTTCTTTAAATCATGTTTTTTTTGATAAAACCTGTTTTTCTAGAAAACAAAATCAATAATTTGTTGTTTCTTAAAATAAAAAAATAAGAGATTTTCATCTTGGTAATTTACTTTAGTGATTTATCCGAAGTTAATATTGTCAAGATCATCAAGACCTAAATCTTCATCTAATTCAGTTTCTAAAGAATCTAAATCTTCAATATCCTCAAGATTGGTAGTAATCTCATCTTCTTCGGTACTATCGGAAGTACTTTTGCTG
>JAHJGQ010000095.1 GCA_018824365.1 Nanobdellota archaeon
ATTTTATTATATTTTTTCTATGATAACATTAATCCATATTGGATTTAATCTTATGATTTATTTTATTATTAGTGTTATTGCTGGATTTGACATACAATTACCATTAATTCTCTTATTAATTAGCGTAGAACTAATAGATATTGATCACATATTTACTAAACCTATATATGACTCTAGAAGAAATTCTTTTAAGACACATTTCTTTCATAAATATTGGCAATGTGTACTATTTTTTGCTTTAGTCTTGTTGTTTTTTAATCCACTATTTATCTTTGGTTTGGGACTCATCTCTCATCTTTTTCTTGACTGGATAGATGTCAAATTGCACAAATTATGGATTTTATAAATAATTTACAAAAAATAAAAGAATAAAAAAAAATAAGAAATTACTTCTTCTTTACAAACAACATTACTGCTCCCAAGATTACTGCGATGAATATTAGCATCACAAGAATACCAAGCAATGTTGTGTAATTTTCACTTTCTCTGAAAGATCCGTTAACTTTGCTTTGATCTTGTTGTTCTTTTGATACTTTATATTCTGCTAGTTTCTTTTGTAGTTCTGCTGCTAGGCTGTCCTTAGCGTATTGATCTTGTGAATCATCAACAACACTGGTCACAAAACAATCTTTCACTTCCAGGTTAATCTCTTCTGAATCTTCAAGTTCATCGCCATCTCTGTAAACTTCAATAGCTAATGGATATGTTCCTTTTGCAGCATCTGTTACATCAATAGTGAATGTAGCTTTGTAATCATTATCAGTACTAGAATGCTTTTCCAAATCAATGTTAGATTTTTTGAGATTTAAGTTTAAAGCACTATTTTTTACATAAATTTCAACATTATCTTCATTGCTCTTTCCAATATTTTTAACAGTAACATATAAAGTTGTCTGCTTTGAACATTGTAAAGTATTGCTTGTTATTGATGTTTTTTCGACAATAATTTGATGATTTTCTCTTTCAACATTAACTATTTTTGTCTCTGTAACTTTATGGTTGCTTCCATCTGTCGCTTTACCTTCAATAGTGATTTCAATGGTGTACTGATCTTCGTTAAGGTTTTCTCCACTTAAGTCGAATTCAAGAGTTTTTTCAGTATCGTCCCCTTCATCAAGATCAAATCCGTCAGTTTCTTCTTCAAGATCTTCACCATCTATACCAAGAATTTGAACAGTTATAGTTACATCTTCTAAATCTTCAGTGTAATCATTTTGTACTTGAACTTTAATTTCATTAATATCTTCTATTGAAAGATCTCCAGAAGTCTTTCCGTTGATTTTAATACTTTCAATAATAATGAAACTTTTTGGATTCAAATAAACTGTAACTTCTTTAGTAGCTTCATTACTAGTTAACTTTAATTTTCCAATGCTATGTTTTCCAGAATCTTCATCTTCTGGAACATCTACTTGAATTTTTACGTTTATTTCTTGTCCAGCAGCTAAAGTTGAAGGGATTGTGTCAACTAATTTAGCATTATACTTACTATCAACATCAACAAATGAAGCTGCAACATTAGTTAGTGAATCTGAAGTGCCGGTATTTTTAATAGTAATTGAGGTGTTAACAGTTTTACTTCTATCTGCTTCATCAAAAAGTACTTCTGAAACTTCGAATTCAGATGGTTGTTTTTCAATTACTTTATATGTAGAGAATCCAGTTACTGTAAATACATATAATCCATTACTTTTACTTACTTCTGTACATTCAGATAAAGCACATTGTGTGAATGTTCCTGTTTTATATCCAGTTGATTTTTGGATTAATGGATTGCTGTAAGTTTTGTATAAAGTTATTTTTGCAGCTTTGTTCAGTCCTGCTGCATTATCAGAATCAACTGCTACTTGGCCATCTTCAATGGAAACTACTTGTGCTAAGTAAAGTATGTCTGAAAGATCAACATTTTCAGTAAATTCAATCTTACCATAACTATTTTCAAGCACAAAATTTGCTACAGATGACATGTCGGTAATTTTAGATAAATCGGTAGTGCTTGGACCGGGAAATTGATTTATATCTACTGGTTTATCTTTCACATCAATATTCCAAGTTTTACTTAAATATGGGTAAGTTCCATAGTCTACTTCAACTTTAACTGTATTACTGCCAGCAGGCAAGTCAACTGAAACGAACATAGACTGGATGCCGTTGATAAATACGTCCATTTTCTTTGGATCGGAAACTTTTGGAGACAACTTAAGTTTTGACGTAGATTCTGAGCTGCTACTTACTGATTTAGATCCAACTAAATTTCCATTTACAAACCAGTAATAAGTAAGGGGCATTTGGTCTGGGTTACTTATATCGATTTTAAGTTCTTCAAGTTCTGTATCTTCTTTTACTACAATTGGATTATCAGTTGGAGATGTTGTAGAAATACTTGGTAAATCATCTACTTTGTTTTGTGAAACTTGTACAGTTACACTGGTCTTGGTTTGATTGTAGCCGTCATTAGCATTCAAAGTAAAGATCTCTTGGCCATACCAGTTTTGTGCAGGAGTGAAATACATGATATCTCCTACAAAATTTACTGAAAGATTTTGAGTATCTTGAGTAGAAAAGCTTACTACTTGATTATTTCCTTCGTAATTGGTGTAATATGTTGAAATGTCTAATTGTCCTTGTACATCTTCTACAATGTTTTGTGTAGGGATGTTTGAAAATTGAACTGGGCAATTTTCTGCAGTAAGTGAAGTAGTTGTTGTTCCATATAATTGGTTTGTAGATTTTTTGTAAACACTTATGGTAAATTGTTCGGTTCCAGTAAGGTTCTTTGCATCAACATTAAAATTTGTTGAAGTTGTGCCGGATGCAGAAACAACGATTAAACTTTCTTCATTAATGTTTAAATTACTGTTTGTAACAACTACTTTTACATTTTCGCTGCCTAAACCAGTATTTAATACTTGAACATTAAGGGTTGCTGAACTTTTTTTCTCTGAGCAGGTTAAATCATTATCATTAAAAGAAGCACTTTTAATAGAAACATCATAAGCATTTTGATTTACATCTAATAAGATGGTTTTTTGAGATGAATATAAGTTTCCTGGATGAGGCAGAGTTAAGTCATCTCCATCTACATTAAACTGCATTGAATAAGTTCCAGTTGTAATGCTTTCAGGAATCTTATAAGTAAATGTAACTATCTGTTGTTGATCTGCATCTAAATAGAATGGATTAGGTGCATAATTCATAAGTGTTGGAAAACTTGTCAATCCTGCATTTACGCTGGCAGCTAAATTAACATTTTCTATAGTTGGATTAACATTTTGATTTAAGTTTGAGATCAATTCATAACTTGAAACAGTATATTTATTTTTAACAGTTAATTCAATTGTAATATTGTCTGCTGGTTTGAAAGATGAAGTGGTGTTTCCATCTTCATAAGAAACAAGGCTTCCTCCTGTTTTTCCGATTTTAATACTTGTAATGTCTAAAACCGGTTCAACTGGAACATCAAATTGATAATTAAGAGTATCGCTAAGATTATCAAGGTTAGTAATTGTTACTTGGAATTTTCTATCTCCTGTTTCTCCAGCTCCTGGAACCCAGGTGAATATACCCGTACTAACATTTATTTGAGGATTGTTGTCTGGGGTGAAACTTACTGCTTGAAGATTAGTAAAACTGGGATTAGTGATATCAGCTTTTATATTGTATGTGTATAGCTTGCCTTCTGTTGCGCTTTCTGGTGTTGAAGTTACGTTAAGAGCTAATGCGCTGCTAACCGTAACTAGTAGGGTAATTACTAGAGTGATTAAAAAGATAGTTTTTCCAATTTTCATTTTTTTTTGACCTCGTGTTAAATATTAATATCTATTATTAAACACCTATTTGTCCACCCACCGAAAACATGAATTTTTTTAATATATTTTTTATTTATTTTAATAAAGCGATTAAAAGCAAAATAATCATGATGAAAACGACAATGATTGCAACGATGATCAAAGCTACAATATAATCTCCGTTTGAAAAGTTACTTTCGACAGTTTTAACGATGTTTGAAGAAGATAATTGTTTTGATGTGTTGTCAGTTGTTGTAGAACTGTCATCTTGTGTTGTTTTTGTGTCAGCATTAGATGAAGTATCTGTTTTTGTTTTATCTTCTTCTGTTTTTGTAGCAGTTTTTGTAGCAGTAGGGCATTCTTTTACAATCAAATTTACGTTATCTTTATCTACTAAGATATCGTAATCATAGTATGCTGTTGCAATGATCGGATAAATACCTGGAGCAAGATTATTATCTAAATCGATGGATAATTGTTTTGTTATGCTGTTATCATCACTGCTTCCATCAGCAAGATCTAACATATAATCCATGTTAATGTTTAAATCTGTACTATCAATAGATAATGCAGCATGTTTTTGCTTATTGCTACCAAAATTAGTGACTTCTACAGTAAGCTGTGACCTTCTGAAACAGCTGACTTCTTCTGTAGAAAGGCTTATTTTTTCGATCCTAACGTCATCTTTTCTTCTTTCAACATTAAGATTTAAGTTCCAATTAGTTTCATACTTAGCTTTATTTCCATCCTTACCTTCAACAGCGATTTCTAAATTATAATTGTCTTCTTCAACATTATTAGGGATTGTAAACTTAAGAATTACTTCTTCATTTTCTCCTGCATTGATATCAAAACTTTCTTCTTCATCAACATCTTCTCCAAAATTACTATTGTCAAGTATGATGTTGACGCTTCCTTCAATATCCCCATCATCATAATCTTCATCAAAAAGATTATCTAACTGAAATCTCAATTCAATTTCATCTCCCGGTTCAAGATTTTTTACTTCTTCGTCATCTTCATTAGCTGTTTTAACCTTATTATCATTGACGTAAACATAAATGTCTTTTATTTCAAGCATTGACTGGACGTCTGTTTTTATTGTGTAAGTCAAATCTCCTTCTATGGCGCCAGTGATCTTAAGATTTCCAATGTCTTTTATACCCTGGTCAACATTTACCGGTATCTTTCCTGAGACGGTTATTTCAGAACTTTCGCCTGTGTTTAAAGGAAGTGAAGTTGGGCTTACAGAAAGGCTGTATTGTGAGGAAAGCCCTTCTAGCGAGAAAGAAATATTTTCAGTAGTATTGCCATTATTGCTTACAGTAATTGCCTGGCTTATATCTAATTCATCATCATTATCTTGAAGATCTTCATAATCAATTTTAAAGGTTAAATCGCCACTTTCAACATTTAAATTAGCTGAGACTAGGTTAATCAATAGTATTGATAATATAATTACAATGGTTGTTAAAGCAATTTTTTTATTCATATTGATATTGTTTCTATTTCAGGGTAGTTATACTTTTTAAAATTTTCGTTTTTAGTTGCCATTTATTACTTGTTCTAACGATTTAGTTTAAGTATATAATTACTTAGAATCACTTATTTAATTGGTCAGTTTATAAATTTTTTGTAAATTTAACCACTTTTGAGTTGTGATTGAAGCAAAAGTTGAGTAAGAGCGAGGTTGAGTACGTTGAACTTGAATAAAAGTATTATAGCATTATAAATAAAGAATAAATTAGATATATGTTGAGTATCAAGAAAGTCAATTTCTTGACAACTCACTTACTTCCCATATAAAAAAATTTTTCAATAGAAACATCATTATCGTTATAATTTCCTGAACGAGGATGATTTTTTGGAACTTGTTGATTAGTTTCTAATTCCTTCTGCTGCGAATTATTTTCTATTCTTGATTCAGTTTCTACAGATTGCGCTGTTGATCTTGCATCTCTTAGAATTTCTCTTACAGTAGGTATTTCATTATATGTTACTTTATTTTTTATTATATCCATCTCTCTTTGCATTGAATTGATCTTTTCTTGGAACTCACCTATTTTTTTGATTAGAAATTTAGTATTTTGTTCAAGAATATCCTTTATTCTTTCTTGTCCTAAATCTTCCTGATTATTGTTATTTTCTTGAAATGTTATGTTATCCATCCTATTTTTAATCTCATTATAATCTTCAGAATCGTTGTTACGGAAAACTTTTTCTGCCTCTATAATCGCATCTTCTCTATCTTTAGCTAAACCCTGTCGCATTAAGTCAAGAGCAAGATTGTTAATCTTTTGAATTCTTTCTACATCCATTTTTTTTCCTCATTTTATTTTTAGTAAAAAACTTACAAAATGAGAAGACTAATTATTTATTAATAATGTTTTCTATTCTATGGGAGATATTAAGATTTTGCAGGACACAGAAAGCTAAAAAAATTAGGGATAATTGCTTTTGTTCCTAAAAATACCAGAACTAATGCTAAAACAACACCAATTACCAGACCTACTATGAAATATTGAAACTCAATCATACCTAATTGACCTTTTTTGTTCAATCTTTTTTTAATATCACTTAAATTGATTATTGAACCACAAACTAAAGGTATTGAAAATGGAAGTATTTTTTTCGTTCCAAGAAATATTAATGTTAAACCTCCAATCAGACCTATTAAAAGACCAATAATAAAATATTTAAATTCAATGATACCTAATTGTCCTCTTTTTTGCATAACTGGATTAAATATTTTAGATATTTAAATCTTTCTATTTTTTTAAAAATTTCCGAAAACTTTATAAACTGTCTCCAGAATAAGTATATAAAATTAACGTTTTGGTGATGGAGTTCTGAGGATATAAAATGATTAAAAAAACGCTTAAAGAATGTCCTGAATGTGCTAGCAAGAACATATATAGGGATATTGAGAAAGGAGAAACTAATTGTAGAGATTGTGGTCTAGTTATAGAAGATCGAATGGTTGATTTTTCTCAAGAATGGCGTAGTTTTGAAGATGATGGTCAAGCAAGTAAACGTAGAACGGGTGCTCCTGCAAGTCAGACTCAATTTGACCAAGGTTTAGGTACAGAAGTAGGAACTACTTCAGATTTTTATAAATTGGGTTCAGACAGGGAAAGAGATAAATTTTTTAGATTAAGAAAATGGAATATTCGAATCAGTACTGCGATTGAAAGAAACTTAAAAGTTGCTTTAGCAGAATTGAAAAGAGTAAGTTCTTTCTTAAGATTACCTAAATCTGTAGAAGAAGAAGCAGCAAGAGTATATCGTTTAGCCGTACAAAAAGGTTTAGTAAGGGGACGATCAATGGAATCTGTCGTTGCAGGAGCTTTGTATGCTGCTTGTAGAAGGCATGAAATTCCGCGTACTTTAGATGAAATGGGGGAAGCTTCAGGAATCGAGAAAAAAGAAATTGGCAGAACTTATCGTTTTGTAACCAGAGAATTAGAAATCAATATTAGGCCTAGCAATCCGGCCGATTATATACCAAGGTTTGCTTCTGCATTAAAATTAAGTCCAGAAACACAATCAAAATCAGTTGAAATTCTGGAGATGGCCAGAGATATTGAACTTACTTCTGGCAGAGGTCCAACCGGGATAGCTGCGGCAGCATTATATGTGGCTTCATTGATACATGGCGAGAAGAGGACACAAAGGGAAGTAGCGGATGTTGCAGGAGTTACTGAAGTTACTATCAGAAATAGATATAAAGAGTTAATCAAGAAATTAAAATTAACTAAAGAAGTTGAGAAAAGTAAAAAGAAATAATTTTTTTCTGATTATTATTGGTTTTTGGTGTTTAAATATTAAAAAAGATAAACATTCAGAATGGCCGTTGAATTATCAAAAGTTAGTTTAAGTTCTAGTAATAGTTCTAATGATAGTTCTAATAGTTATGATTATAAATTTCAAATCAATGAATTACAATTTCTTGGTTCTGTTCCAGTTATATATGTAAATAATCATGACGAAATTTATGATAAGTGGGAAAGATTAAAATTAAATAATTCTACATTGTTACATATTGATGCTCACCCAGATACAGAACATTTAACTTTATGTGAAAAGCTTTCTGTTAATGGATATAAGTCAAAGCCAATAACTAATGTAGGAAATTTTCTTTGTCCAGCTGTTTATCATGGCATAGTTTCTTCAATCTATTGGTTAAATCCTCATTCAAAGGAAAGGAGATTACAAGATTTAGGTACAACAAGAGTTGAGTTAAGACGAAGAAAGATTAGAGCAAAGGTAGCCCCTTATTTAAACAATAATGGGAATAATCTTCACTATCAATGGTCTAATTTAACAGACAAAGAAATTGTTGATTTAAGAAATGGAAAAGGCAAGGTGATTGAATCCGCGAGCGATTTAATTATTCCTAAAGAAAATCTTTTCATCTTAGGGATAGATTTAGATGCTTTCTGTTGCAGTCAAGGACAGACAATATTTCACAATGAAAAAGGTAATAACGGCGTTACTGATTATATTAGTAGAATTCAATTGACGAATGACTTATTGAGGCAACTTCCTATACCTGATTTCATTTTCATTGCTGAATCGCAAGGTTATGGAAAAATGTTTGATTGTTTTGTTCCACCAACAAAACTTAAATATGTAAAAGAATCATTAGAACTTAAACTTGGAGAATTATATTCTTCATAACAAAAAAATTTATACTAAAAAATTTCAACAGGAATTTTTTGGTGGGGTTTAATACCCCAACCTTTAGGTTGAAATTTTTAGTATCACAAAAATCTGCCAAAAAAGAAAGTGTTCATTTCATACCCCACTCTTTAGGGTGGGGAAGAACACTTTCGGCAGATTTTTCATGATACTAAATAAAATTATATTCAAATGATATTAAGGTTAAAATTAAATTAAAATGCAACTAACTCCCGAGATAAAAGCACAACTGGAAGAACAAAAGAAGCAATGTGTATTCTGTAAGATTATCTCTAAAGAATTGAATGGTAAAATTGTCTTTGAAGATGATAAGACTATCGCTCTTCTTGATATCTATCCTGCTCTGAAAGGCCATACGGTTTTCATGCTTAAAGAACATTATCCCATGCCAGCTTATGTTTCTGGAGAAGAGTTCAAGCACAAGTTTGGTTTGATTCCAGCTTTAAGCAAAGCGGTTAAAGAAGGGATGGTAATGACTGGAATGAATGTTTTCATTGCCATCGGTGGAGCTGCCGGGCAGCAATCATATCATTTCTTAGTCCATTTATTGCCTAGGGAAAATGGAGACGGATTCTTTAATTTCTTATTTGATAAGAATAAAAAAAAGTTAGATGAAGATGGCGTGAAGATACTGCAGCAGAACATGCCAATAATGATGAAAAATCATTTTGGTAGACATCCAGCAAATTGGCATGCTGGTGAAGGAACTGTTCCTTCTTTTCTTACAAGTATTTATGAAAGTTCAACAGTAATTTATGAAGATGAAAAAGTTCTTTGTGTTATTCCTGAAAAAAGTTTAGCAAAAGGACATTTAGTAATATCTAGTAAAGATGAAGAAAAATTTATTGAAAATCTCTCGCAAGAAGATTCTGCCCACTTATTCTTCACTGCATCATTTGCTTCAACTGCCGTCTTTGAAGGATTGAAAGCGCATGCTACAAATATTATCTTGAAGTCAGGAGATTCTGATGACAATCCGGATGGAAGGTTGGCTGTTCATATTATTCCTAGATGGCAGGATGATGGTTTGGACTTATTATGGAAACCAAAGCAGTCTAGTTATAATTTAGACGAAGTTGCTTCTAAGATTAAAGACAAGACTTGGAAGATTAAGTATCAAAAGGAAGTTAAAGAGATAAAGAAAGAAAACATTTTTGTTAAACCAGAAGTAATTAGGATTGGTGGGAAGAGAAATAGTGTTGAAGATGAGATTAAGAGAGCAATAGATAAGTTGAGAGAGTGATTTTTAATAAGTTTTATAAAATACTATTAATGAAAAAATTATGAACTTGGAAAATATAATTGAATTAAAACCAGAACATTATTTTGATCTTTCTACATTTAGGTTTAAATCTATTTTTGATGATGTAGACGTTGTTTGGGATGTTCTTAAAAAATTGCCAGATTATCTTGAGCAGTATGCTGAGAGAAAAATCCATCCAA
>JAHJGQ010000021.1 GCA_018824365.1 Nanobdellota archaeon
GAAATCCGACACCCCTAGTCACAGACTAGGGGCATGCTCGCCTACGGCTCGGTCGAATTTCTGACCCTTCTTTTTCCAATCATTGTGCTAATGGATGTAGGCCACCAGTGAAACACTGGTGGAAAAAGAAGATTTTAATTTTTCTCTAATAGATTGCTCTTTAATAATCTCCTTTTCAATTTTTAATTCATCTTTAATCTTTTTGGCATCTAATTGTTCAATTGCCGCCAGATTATTGAGTCTATCAACTATTCCATTAAAAAATCTTTTAATCTGGCTTTTAGGATTTTTTCCGACCACTTTTTAATTTTATAGAGATTACTTTAAATTTATATAATTTTCGTGTTAATTAACCTTTTGACTTTAATGTCCCATTTTTTTAAGAAAGATTTTTATCTCTAAATCACTTGTTATATTAAAACTGATTGATATGAGACATTAGAAAATGACAGGACTACACGATACATATTTCCTAAGGGCAAAACATTTTGCTGACATCAGCAAATCTGTAGAAAGCGAAAGCTCTTTAATTCTTAAAGATACCAATAATGAATATTTTAACATGCGGCAGAGAGGACATCTTCTTGGAGCAGCTGAAGTAGGAGGATATAAAGGAATCAGCTCTTTACTTGACGGATCTAAATCGTTAAGGTCAACATACAATGTAGATGGAAAAACCGATATAGCTTCAAAGCTAGGTTATACAACCTTAAAAATTCCTTTGAATATTTATTCTGGTGGCGGAAGTAATTATAGTGGACTTAGTCATAGTTCATCAAGTAGTGCTTACATTTCTAATTAAATTTATAAGTTTCAGAAAATTCATCTAAAAATTAAATCATAAAAGATGAACAAGAACAAATACGAACAGCAGCACATGGAAAAGTCCTGGAAAAGAGGAGGCACCGGTGGATATAGAACTTTTGAAGTTGATGATTCTGTAATAAAATTCAATCAATTTCTCAAAGAAAAGAAAGTAAAAGGCAAGTTATTGGACATCGGCTGCGGCAATGGAAAAAATACCCTTTACTTTTCTAAAAATGGATTTGATGTATTAGGAATTGATTTCACTCTCTCTGCCATAAAGATTAGTAAAGATTATGCTAAGAAAGAGAATTCGAAAGCAAAATTTAAAGTTGTAGACATTGTGGAAGATGAATTAAAAGAAGATAATTATGATATCATTATCGACTGCGGCTGCCTGCATCATCTCAGAAAACAGTATTGGAATAAGTATAGAAGAAATATTTTAAGATCATTAAAAAGCGGCGGATATTATTACCTTCATGCTTTCAGTGATAATAATTACAAATTGGGGCATAATAAACAATACAGGTTAAGAAAGGGGCATTATACAAATTTTCTTTCGGAAAAAGAGATTAAAACGGCTTTTGGAAAATATTTTAAGATTATCAAAACTTACGAGTTTCTTACACCAAACAAGAGATTCATTGTTAGAGCTTATTATATGAAAAGAGACTAATCTTTTTCTAAATACTTTAATTTAGGCGGTTTTCTAAACCACGACTTCTTTATCACAAACAATAGCAAGGTAAGAATAACACCAACAGCAAATCCTTGTAATACAAAAAACCATCTCTCATTCAACACTTTTTTTTCAGAAACTTCCAGATAGGTATTTTCTTCAGGAAAATAAATCCCTAAATCACTCATCTCTAATGCATATTCCAGATAAATCAAAGCTGAATACTTCTCCTGTTCTTTCAAAGAACTAGCATATTGAAAATAGGAATATCCCAATATCGGAAACATCCCTTCTGCGCTATTTTCAGCAATAACTCTCTTTACTGCTTCAATCTTTCCATCCAAGAATTCTGTAAAAGATTCTTCCGTCAATCCCATCGAACTTAAGATTGCATTTGAATCTCCTTTAGCTTGAATAGCTTTGACTAAACAAAGTTCATTCTCATCCTCACCATAAGCATTTTTAGCATCATCCAGCTTTTCTCTGATTGATTTGGTGTTTAATTCTCCGATAAATATGCTTGCATATTGATATCTTTCTTCCGCTTCTGTAATCTTTTGCAAACACAAGTTATGTAATACTTCTTTGTTCAGGATAAGTTTCCTGCCGTCCATGGAGAAAAACTGCATCCAGGAAATGGCTGAAAAATATCTTTCTTCCGCATAGCTAAGAAGGTAATACATCTCTTCTTTATCCATTTCACTTTTCGTCTCATTATCTTCGCTTACGAGAATCTCATTAAATCTTTTGATCTGCTCTTTCACATCTGCTAAACGCTCTTTGACAATTATCAAAGCTTGTAGATCAGAGATAGTTTCAATCTCTTTTCCATCAATGTTCTTCTCCAGTGAATTGACTTTCCTTGATAATGTTAAGAAAAGATTTTTCATATCGGAAATACCTGCTTTTTTTTGTGAGTAATATTGATCTCTGAGCAGGATATTGATCCCAAAACAATAACTTGCGGCTGAATAAAAATCATTATTTTTAGTAGAATTTTCTGCATAACTTTTTTTCAGTTCAATATTCTCTGCAACTGTTTCATTGATTTGAATATTCTCTTTTTTTAGTTCTTCACTTATTTTTTCTCCTCTGCTGCAAAGAAGTTCTTTCAACCCTTTCATGATCTCATTATATTGCGGATTTTCTTCGATGGCAACATCTTTTTGATTGAGATCAACTTCTGTAAGATGTAAAACAACTTCGTCCAAATTCATCACTTCAATCAGATCAAGGCTTAAGTTTTCTTCTGCATATTTTTTTAGATCGATCTCTTCTGTATAATTGCTGATAGTTGTCTCGTTCAGATCTACATCCGTAGTATTTGTGTTATTAAATAATGCAGGATTAATCTTTTTTAATTTTGTAGAGCCTTTTGAGACCATCACTTTTTTCAGATTTATTTCTGATGCTGCTTCAAGCTTTTCCTTTACGCCTCCGACAGGACCGACAATTCCTCCAGAATTGATAGTTCCGGTGATAGTAATATCTTCATCATAATTTAGATCAAGAACAGCAATCGTTGTCAAAGCGGCAATGGCAGCACCAGCGCTTGGTCCGCCGATAATGTTTGATTTAGCTTTTATCGTAAAGATAAAATCATACTTATTACAATTTAAATTGAAATGATTACAGGCGATCTCTTTTGCAAATCTTGTTGAAATTTGGGTATCCATCTTAGTCAGGGGAAAAGTGTCCAGGAATACCCTGCCAGAACCTTCTCTTAATTCAAGATAAATATCCGCATCAGAACCTTTGTAGGTGTTATTATCATATTCCTGCACTGCAAGAAGTTTAAGATGGTAAAGCTGCTGATTTGAAGCCATCACTGAAAGAGGTAATAAGCTTAGCACCAATAAAAACCAAATCTTTCTCATCATTTTAATGATTTAAGCTAATTATTATAAAGATTACTGTGGATTCATGATTCATTTATCAAAGAGATTTTGAAAGCCTTAACTTTCAAACAATTGTCTATCAAAAATCAGCGAAACATTTAAATACTAATCCATATCAAATAGTTACAGATTAATAACAATTGGTGATGAAAAATGCAAGAATTGGAACAAGCCCCAAACCTAAACACGGTAATCATGGTAGAGAATACTCTTAAAAATATGGAAGAAAGCATTATCACGGTTGCAGAACTCAAACGCAAATTGCCACGACAAGTAAACCACAACACTCTCAAAATTATTCTTGAATATCTGGAAATGAGCAATAAAATTGTGGTTACTATGCGAGGTATTACTTGGATTCACAATCCAAACCCAATTCTCCAAAAAGCAATTACAGATGGACTTGAATTATGAAAAGAATAAGATTAAAACTTTCTCCAGAAGCAGAGGAAGTGTATAAACATCTTAATGAGGAAGCATCAACTTCAAAAACAGAGAGGATGATTCTCAAAGCAGTTAATCAAAAAGTTGAACTCATTAAATCAAATCCTCATTTTGGGGATCCAATTTCAAAGAATAAAATTCCAGTAGAATATCAACAGAGATATGGGATTTCAAATCTCTTTCGCGTTGAACTTCCCGGTGCTTGGAGAATGTTATACACATTAACAGACGGAGAAAGTGAAATTGAGATTATTGCATTCGTTCTGGATGTAATAGACCATAAAAAATATGACAAAAAGTTTGGTTATAGAGGAATATAAGCACCACACACATTGATTCTTGTTCTTGATTTATTGCTTTGTTTTTTTTAATGAACGCGGACATTTTACTTACCAAACTATCCCTCAAGCAAATAAAATGCCGCTAATTTCTTGAAGAATATTAAAATAATTATTGAAAAATCATAAAAAATTATTTTTTAAGATAGGAATTACAAGTTCCAGAACCTGCATAATAATCTATTGAAAAAGTTGTGTCTTTTAGACCATAACAGCCATCTGGTTTCACCCCTTGATCTTGTGTACCTACATCCCCAGTATAGCAGCCATTGAAATTAATTCTTCCATTGGAGATAGTATATTGTGGGTTATTAGAATTATCTAAAGGATTATCCGTCCCTGGACAGAAATCTTCTCCATCATCTACTTCATCATAATCTGAGTCAGGATTATTCATATCATACCACATAGTTAAGGAACTAGGTACAATACTTATTTTATTATTCATTTTACTATTAAGATAATTTTCATAACCATTACCTAGACCATCACCATCTAAATCCGGTGTAATACAATCAGTAGGTGTTGCTAGAGGACAGGTAGTACAATCTTTTGGACAAGTTAACATATTCTCATAAGGATCACAATTATCTTTGTCACCATCACCATCTACACCGCAAGCTGGTGTGAAAACATCATTGACTGCAATCTGCAGTTCTGGTCCCTGTGGAATCTTACATTTTTCATCATTTATAGCATTTTGACAATTATTATCAATCCCATCACAAAATTCAACTGCATCTGGATTTATACACATACTACATGTTGAATATTCTTCTGCCCCACATTTGCTGACAGAATCTGGACATGCAGGATTGTTTAGAGGATTAGAATCATCACAATCGCCTTTTATTGTTGAATAACCCACTTTAAGTGTTGGATTATCTTGTATGATGTACTTTTGTAAATTTCCATATCCATC
>JAHJGQ010000096.1 GCA_018824365.1 Nanobdellota archaeon
CTTTTGTAATAATTTGTGTTAAAAATTGTATTGATACATCAAAAATAGAAATTTTAAGCAAAAAATTTAAATATTTACACATAATATTAATAAATAAACATAATTGGGGGGATAATCAAAATGACCACTATGACTTTAGCTGTTGCAGATGAAATGAAACAAAAGATGAACACTTTTCCAGAAATAAACTGGTCTGAAGTAGCAAGGCAAGCATTTTCTCAGAAGCTGGAAGATTTAGAATTTCTGCAAAAATTCAAAGAAAAGAGTAAACTTACTGAAGCTGATGCTATGCGTCTAGGTGCTGAAGTAAGTAAAGCAGTAAGTGAGAAGCTGCGGAAAAAAGTAAAGTACTGATAAAGTAAGATGGATTTTGTCGTTGACGCAAATGTCGTTTTTGCTGTTCTGATTAAAGACAGCTTCAGTTACCATCTCCTTTTTAGTGAAAAATATCATCTCTTTACACCAGAATATGTTTTTACGGAATTTCAAAAGCACAAAGAAGAAATTCTTGATAAGACTGAAAGAACAACTGAAGATTTTTTTAGACTTCTTGAAATTCTGAAGAGAAGAATTACTCTTGTTCCTCTTGAGGAATTAACTGAATATGTTGAAGAAGCAGAAAAACTCTCTCCGGATCCTAAAGACATGGCTTATTTTGCACTTGCACTGAAACTAAATTGTGCAATCTGGAGTAACGATAAAAAATTAAAAGAACAGGATAAAGTTAAAGTTTATCCCACACATGAATTAATTAAACTATAATTAATGATTCAATATCTTTATATCTTATGTTGTTAATCTATTTATTTAATTGTTAAAAATAAATGTAAAATTAGGATTAAAACACAAATTCCAGTAACTTTTAAAAACAAATTCTCTATTCTTTAGCTATATGGCTCTGGATTGGAATAAAATACAAGATAAATGGCAGGACGAATGGGATAAAGCTGGATTAGGAAAAGCTATTGTCCAAAAGAACAAAGAGAAGTTCATGATCATTTTTGCTTATCCTGGAATTACTGGTTATCCTCATGTTGGACATATGAGGGGTTATTCTTATACAGACATGATTGCCCGTTATCATCGCTTGAAAGGAAAAGAAGTGCTTTTTCCGATAGGAACACATGCTTCTGGCAATCATGCTTATTCATTTGCAAACAAAATAAAAAATAAAGATCAAAGATGGATTGATTACCTTCTTAATAATGGCTGTCCTGAAGAAAAATTAAAAGAATTAGAAAACCCTCACAAAATTATTGAATACTTCAACAAAGTTTTTGTAAATGATTATTTTAAAAAGTTTGGTTTCATCTGTGATTGGGACAGATTTTTATGTACTACTCATAAAGACTATGAAAAATTTATCCAATGGCAGTTCAAAAAATTGCAGCAAAAAGATCTCTTAATCCAAAAACCATATTTTGCAACTGCTTGTATCAACTGCGGTCCTGTTGCTGTCGATCCCTCAGAAACAGATATTTCTAAGGGTGGCAATGCAGAAAAAAATGAATATACACTTCTTAAATTTAAGTTTGGAAATGATTATCTGGTTGCAGCGACATTAAGGCCGGAAACAATCTATGGGCAAACTAACCTTTGGATCAATCCTGAAGGGAAATACGTCAGGGTTGAAGTAGAGAACGAAAATTGGATTCTGAGTGAAGAAGCTGCAGAAAAGTTGAAGTATCAGAAAGATGATGTACTGCTTAAAGAATTTGTTGATGTTAAAACCCTTATCGGAAAATTTGTTTTAGCTCCCGGAATAGATAAAGAGATAATCATCCTTCCTGCTTCTTTTGTCGATCCTAAGGTTGGTTCAGGTATCGTTACTTGTGTTCCGAGTGATGCACCTTACGATTATGTTGCTCTTAAATTATTGCAGGACGATGAAGAGTTATGCAAAAAACATGGTTTAGATCCTGAGACTGTTAAATCAATACAGTTAATTCCTATCATCACTGCAAAAGGTTACGAACTATTTCCAGCAAAAGAGATTGTTGGTAAGATGAATATAACTTCTCTTGAAGATCCTAAACTTGAAGAAGCGACCAAAGAGATCTACAAAGTAGGATTTCATTCTGGAATCATGAAAGATACTTGCGGAAAATTTGCCGGTAAAAGAGTAGAAGAAGCTAAAGAGCTGATGAAAGCTGAGTTAATTGAAGAAGGTCATGCCGATCTATTTCATGATTTAAGTGAAGAAGTTATCTGTCGATGCGGAAGTCCAGTAGTTATCAAAAAGATTGATGATCAATGGTTCATCAAGTATTCTGATCCAGAATTAACTGAAAGAAGCAAGGAACAAGCAAAAGAGATGAACATCTATCCAAAAGAATACCAAGATAATCTTCCCTCAATCATTGACTGGTTTGGTGAAAGAGCTTGTGCAAGATTAGGAAACTGGTTGGGCAGCAAATTTCCATTTGATGAAAGCTGGACAATTGAACCAATCAGCGATTCAACTCTTTATCCTGTTTATTACATAGTCTCCAAATTTTTTAATGACAAAACTATCGCTCTAAAAGATCTTACCACTGAATTTTTTGATTATGTATTTTTAGGAGAAGGGGAAGGCAAGGCAGAATGGAAACCTATCAGGGAAGAGTTTGATTATTTTTATCCATTAGATATCAACTTAGGAGGAAAAGAGCACAAGACTGTACATTTTCCTGTGTTCTTAATGAACCATGTTGCTATCCTGCCTGAAAGTAAATGGCCAAGGGGAATTTTTGTCAATTGGTGGGTTACTGGAAAAGGCGGAAAGATTTCCAAAAGTAAAGGCGGAGCTGAACCGATACCTAATGCAATGAAAATATTTGGGGTTGATGCTATGCGTTTCTATTATGCTCATATTGGTTCTCCTCACGTTGACGTTATCTGGGATGAAGAAGTAGTCATAAATTACAGAAATTCATTAGAAAGAATCCATTCACTAGTAATAGAATTAAAAAAACTTGATGGTAAGAAAACAGCAATTGATGATTGGATGGTTTCAAGAATCAATGAACATATCAAAAACATCAACGGAGTGATGGAGAGATACGATCTAAGAGAGCTTGCTTCTATAGTTTATTATACAATCTATGATGATCTTAAATGGTATCTTAGACGTAGAGGAAACAATAAAAAAGTCATCAATGAAATTTTAAATATCTGGTGCAGACTTATGAATCCTATCACCCCTCATTTAAGCGAAGAATTGAATGATCTTAAGGGAGAATTGGTTTCCGCTTCCATTTGGCCGCAAGTTGACAATGAAAAAATCAGTAGAAAAGCAGATGCCGGTGAAGAATTGATTAGGACAGCGATGGAAGGGATGAGAAATGTGCTGAAATTGGCTAAATTAGAAAAACCGACTAAATTCACCATTTTTATCGCTGAAACTTGGTTATATGATTTATTCAATCTACTATCACATGAGACTAAAGTTACTAGAAATATAGGAGAGATCATGAAAAATGTATTAGAACAAGAAGAGCTTAAGATGAAAGGAAAAGAGATCAGTAAACTTGTTCAAAGTATAGTTAAAGATGTCTCAAAATTACCCTTCTTAGTGACCTCTTCCGAAGATGAACTTAAAACAATGCGGGAAGCGAAAGATTTCTTAGAAAAAGAATTTAATTGTGAAGTTGAAGTTTTACTTGCAGACGAAAGTGATCATCCTAAGGCAAAATCATCAATGCCTGGAAAAGTGGGGATATTAATTGAGTAAAAATATAATAAACTATAATTAACTATAATAAACTATAAATGAAATATAAAGAAAAAAAATCTATTTTTCAAAGTCCTATTTTTCCTAGAACAACACTCCCAATCTAAACAAAGTGTAACCTAACCATGCTACTAACACTACATAATAGATTGCCATGCCCCAATGCAATGGAACACCTTTCCAGAAATGGTGTGATTTCTTACTATGCCACATTGCTGTTGCGGTCATAATTCCATATCCTAGACAATCTAAAACCAATAGATACTAAATCATTTTTTCGATCATCTTATCACATTTTTATTTTTTTTAATATATGACTGATTAATATAACTATTAATAAAAATCTTTTGTAAAATTAATAAAAAAAGTAAAATTGATAAGAATATTAACAAATTTAAAAAATAATCATAAAAGCTTATGATTTGAATACTTACTTTAGAAAAATTATTTAAAATTGGCTTGGTTTAATGTAAAATTGTTTAAATTATAATCTTAAATGATCCATAAAACAAATGATTATAAAACCCCTGGCCAACTACCGAAGCAGTTGGCTGGGGAAAAAGAGGTGATAGATGTTTACTACTCTGGAAGAGGGACTTATATATAAAGCTTTCGGTTATTTTAGTATTGGAGAGTAGTAAACAAAGCTTTTTATATGTCTTGAATAACCTAAAAACAATTATATTATATTCATATTGTTTAATGATCAATAATAGTAATTAATAATACTCTAAAAAAATCAATAAAAATGGTCTTTTCCAATACAAAGAAAGTTACGTCTGTTATCATTTTATTAGTTATTTTATTAGTCATATTCTCATCATCATTATTGGCTGAAGACAAATTAATGGATGAAATTGAAAAAAATCTGAAGGAACTTGAAGGGCAGGTGATTCCCGGTCCGGCAGGAATATTGTTTGGAAATGAAAAATTTAACATTCACTTAAAGCTTGATGAAAATAAAGAGATAATTTATGGTATCGTTACTGAAAATAAAAAAATAAAAAGTATAAATATTGGAGGAGTTAAAAATCCTTCTATTAATGCATATGTAGATAAAGAAGTCTTAACAGAACTTCAAAATAGTGAAAATCCGCTTGCCGTGATAAAAAAAGCTTTGGATGAGAAAAAAATCACTTACGAAATCATCGGTTTTTTTAACAAGATAAAATTTGGTTTTATTTCTTTATTTGTAGATTCTATTAAAAAATTTTCTTCGGATAATAAAGAAAAAGGGAATGATCCGGAAGAGATAAAAAATGAACTTAAAAGTAAAACTGATGAAATAATTAAAGAGGAAATTACTGCTGAGAAGAGCCAAAATACTGAAAATACTGAAAGCATAACCTCAGCAGAAGAACTAGATAAAGTAATCATATTAGAGAACGATGTTAATGAAAGTTTAGATCAAGCCGAACTAAATGAAGAACTAAATGAAACAGGATCTCAGATAAATGGAAGTGATGAGACAGAAGAAGCTGAAGAAACAGTTGAAGATATTATAGAGGATGAAGAGGTCGAAAAGAATAAGATCTACATTGTAGAAATGAATGCTGATGGTTTCAATCCTGATCAGCTTACCATTAAAGTAGGAGATACCGTCGTTTGGAAAAATGTACGAAGCGGAAGTATAAATAAAGCGATAATCATTGGTACGATGACTTGTTTAGACGTTAAAAGTGGAATATTCAATTCCGGAGAAAATTTTACCTGGACATTTGATAAAGCAGATCAATGTACTATTGTGGACGGAATCATGACTACACAAACAAGTAAAATTACAATTCAGTAAAATTTCAATCAAGTAAAGTAACAATTAAGTAAGATCGCAATCAAATAATGTTGTTTGAAGATCAGATTATTTTTTTTGAATTAAAAAAAAGAGGCAGATATCTTGAAGATCGGATTTTTTGACATAGAACCATGGGAAAAAGAATTCTTAAAGAAAGCTTTTCCTAATGATAAACTATTTTTTTCTACAGGAGGATTAAACATTAAAAATGCTCTAAAATACAAAGATCTTGAAGTTGTTTCTGTTTTCATCTATTCTTTTGTTAATGAAGATCTACTACAAAAACTACCTAAGCTTAAACTTATCTCGACAAGAAGCACTGGTTTTAACCACATAGATTTAGAAGCATGTAAAAAAAGAAGAATAAAAGTTTGTAATGTCCCGGTTTATGGAGAAAATACCGTAGCTGAATATGCTTTTTCTTTAATTCTTGCATTAAGCAGAAAGATAGTCAGCTGTGTCAACCGTGTAAAAGAGGGCAGTTTTGATATAACCAATCTCAGAGGATTTGATTTACAGGGAAAAACCTTAGGAGTAGTCGGTTGCGGAAACATTGGAAAGCATGTAATAAGAATAGCTAAATGTTTTGAGATGAAAATAGTTGTCTTTGATCTCTATAAAGACTTTAAATTTGCTAAAGAGATGGGTTTTGAATATGTGAGCTTAGAAAAATTGTTTAAAGAATCAGACATTGTAACTTTACATCTTCCTTATAACAAACATACACATCATTTGGTTAATAAAAAGACTTTATCTTTGATGAAAAAAGGCTCTTATATTATCAATACTTCAAGAGGAGGGATAATTGACACAGATGCATTAGTAGAAGCCTTAAAATCAGGAAAACTTGCTGGTGCTGGTTTAGATGTTCTTGAAGAGGAAACAGCTTTGATTGAAGAAGTGCAGTTAGCTAAGAAGGAACACTGGGAGAAAGCTGAAAAAATGATTATTGCTGAAGATCATGTTTTGTTGAAGATGGAAAATGTGATCGTCACTCCTCATAATGCTTTTAACACAAATGAAGCTTTGATGAGAATTCTTGATACAACTATTGAGAGTATTAAAAATTTCAAAAAGAAGAGATACATCAATCTGGTAAAATATTCGTAAGATGATTTCTACAAAGTATCACATTATCCATAATTATCCTCGTAATTATCCTTTTTACAGAAAAATAATTGATAATATTATTTTCTTTATCTCTGCGACGATAATTCATCCTCGAAAGAATCTGCTTACACAGCAGGATTTACGCAAAGCCAAATATAAGCTAAGAAAAGGAGATATAATTCTTATTGGCATCTTAAAAACCATTTTATCTCAGATAATTCCAGGAGTGATTAACCATTCTGCGATGTATGTCGGGAGGCGAAAATTCATTCATTCAAATGCTGGTGGTGTTCACTATATGTCTTTTCATGAGCTTTTCACTGAAAATGATACATTGGCAATTGTGAGAATTCCTAAGTCAGTAAAGGAAAGAAGAAAGATAATCAGACAAGCGATTAAGTATGCTAAAAATCAATATGGAAAACCTTATGATTTTGAGTTCAAGAAAGGATCAAAATGTTTTTTCTGCACTGAGTTAGTAAATGAAGCATATAAAGAAGCCGGTTATAAGACCGGTTTTTCATCTTTAAGGAAATATAGAAGCATTAGTAAAAAATTTGAGGAAAAAATCACTTCTGCAGCAGATGCACTTCTCCCAGCAGACTTTCTTAAAGGTAGATTTGAACTAGTATTTTTATCCCATAATCTTCGTGTCAAGAAAAAAGAGTTTATTCTTGTTAAAGATTGAAATGTGATTAATAACTATTAATATTCTGTTTTTGTAATTGCTGCGTGTAACTACTATGAAATGATTTAATTTCAGAAGTTTTATTAATCAATACTGATTATTCATGTTAATGTCTAATTTAATAATGGATGATAAAGAACACGATGGGCCAGAATTTGTTAATAAGTTATTTGAAGCAGAAGGCCAACTATTAACTTATTTTGTTGTGCCTGCTGGTGAGTTGCAATCAAATAATTATTATCATAAATTTATAAAGACTGCATCAATCGCCTGTACCCATAATATTGGCATAGGCGCGATGGCACAATATTCTTTTGGAGAATCTCCCTTGATTGCTTTAGCTAAATTTGACTTGGTAACTAGACCTATTACAAAAAGAGAATTAACTTACAGCAGGGTTGACTTTTCTAGACCTTTAGATTATGATCAGTATAGGGAAAGAATTGCGATGGCCCGTTTTACTGTTAAGGTTGAAAGAAGCGAACTGCCGGGAGACATTTCTGAATTGTTGGCAGACGTTGAATTCTTTGCCAAGCCTGCATCAATACACCGGGGTTATAGATTATTCTTTGTAAATGATGGTGAAGTTCATCGTATTAAACTAGATAATGATGGAAAACATTATCATCCCGATCAATTGCAAAAATTTGGTGTTCTTGACAAAGAGATGCAGTTTACTTTCTCTGGTGATAATAAAAAGTATGATTTTTCAGCGTTAAGATATAAAAAATAATCAACTACATTGACTTTTTTGTCTCACTTTTATGATAAAATTTAAATTATTGCAAAATATTATCTTATCTCTATGTATCAGACGTCTCACTATAGCTCGTGTACTTCATTCAGCAATGTAGGTTATAATAGACTAGAATCGATAACGCAAAGTAGTGTTTCTCAAGCAGACACTTTTTACTCTGCTGTAGATCGTTTTTCTCAATCATATGACAGTGGAATGTTTATCCCTGATATAGCTTCTAGTTTTCAATATCAATCAGAAGGACAAAAAGCAGGATACTCCTATAATTCAAATCAAAATCCAAATTATAATCTATTTCAGATTCAACCTGAGTATAATTTTATCCCTGATAATTTCCTTAAACCAGGAAGATCGGGAACTTTTGTCGGTAATACAGAAGATATAAAAGAATATGTTGAAGAAGCTTTCCAAAGAATATTTGAAAAATCTTTACCCAATGATATTAAGATAAGTGTTCTTGATGAAAAAGAGTTCCGTAAAATTGCTCCTTCTCTTAACACGATAGGTCTTTCCATAAATAGGAGTGAGCTCGGCTTATTATCAGAAATATTTATCCTCCATGATTCAATAGGGAAAGTTATGCTTACTATTGGCCATGAATTAGGCCATATATTATCTCCGTCTCTTCCAAATACACATGATGAAGAGGCTAAAGCTTATGCTTTTTCTTTAATCTGGATGAACTGTATTAAAGAACATAATATTGCTGGTTTAGGTGATGCTTTAATAATTGATAATCCTGCTGAGAATGGATTACATAACATTGCTTTTAGGTTTGTACTGAATTTAGTCAAACAAGGAAAAGATCTTTGGGACATTTATCTTGGCTTGATGAGAAAGATGATTTCGGTAGTAATGATGGAATAAACCACCACTCTTTGATGATAACTTAAGAAAAGTTTAAAAATAGATGTATTTTTATTAGTAAAAGACAAGATGAGATATAATACAAATCGTGATATAGGAAAAGAAGGAAATATAGTATCTCTTTTAGGTCAAACTAGACCAAAAAAAGATGCTGCTGCTATTCAATCTAATGAGAATGAATCTTCTGGGTTAGGAAAAGTAATATATCTTGTTGGTCCAAGACCGGAAATAGATTATACTGCACTTAATTCTGATGGAAGTTTAAGAAGAGATCAAACTGAAATAGCAATAGATTATTTCATTAATTTGAATAATCAAGCAATGGATTTCTTGGGTAACCCTTCTACATTAAAATTAGCTCAGATCGCATTTAATGAAATAGATTCTTTTATAGCATATCTTCGTAAGGAATCAACAAAACAAATATAAAAAGTAAATCATTTCTTTCAGATTGATGATAAAAAAACTTTCCTATATTTTCGGCTCTAAAACCAAAGTACAGGAAATAGTCTTGCTATTACATAATGCTAAAGAAGTTGTCAGGCAAGGATTTTATCAGCATGAATTAGAAAAGATAGAAAAGTTCTGCGAGGAAAATGGGATTCATCTGGTCAAATCGGAATTTAAAGTATTAATCTCAGATGAAGAAACGGGAAATTATTCTAACAAAGGGATAAGGATCGATAAAAAAGATAAACGGGAAGGGATGTATTTTGTTTACCTCTCCAAAAGTGAACAGAAAGCCCTCTTAGCAGCTTACTACGAACTGATCAACAACGATAAGGATTTAGGGCGGCTTTTAGGTTATCCTCAATGTTGTGTAGAATTCTTTTGCAATAATTTTAGTGAAGATAATACTAACCCCAAACTTACTCCAACTAATCTTTTCACTAACATCTCAAAAAGAGAAGAAGATAACGTTTTAATTTCTCATTTTCCCTGCAGTTCAGATTGTATAAGAAGTGTTAAAATAGGTAAAAAGAATTTAGAGATAATCGCTTCTGTTGATGGAAGCAGAGCCAGAGAACTGTTTAATTCACTCAATTGAATGAAATAAAGTTAAGTGGCTGATCGTATCTTATTAAAAAGTCTTTTTCATGGGTAAAATCACCATCTACAAGGCAAGATATTGGTTTTTTTGCTTTGATACGTAATTCCTCAGCATGAAAATATCTCGTGTTTTTTAAGTGATCTCCTCTAAAAACTTTAGGGATTTGTGTTGTGGCAATCTCTGTCGGCGTTAAGGAAGTTATAACTACTTGCATTTTTCCACTGACTGCTTCTGCTTCCGGAACTGGTTTTGGATAAAACCCTTCAATTCCAAGGTTAATCTGTCTATATGAAGCTGTCATTATTGCTGTAGGCGGGTTTAGCAGTTTCACTTTGTTACCATCTACGTAAACTTCAACATCAAGTTCTTCATTAAAAAAATCATTTTCTACAGATTGAATCCCTAAAGCTCCCAGTAAGCCGCCTTTTATCCCAGCATAACCTGCCCGGAAAGAATTTAAAACACCGGATTTTCTGGATCCATTACCAAAAGAGACGATATCAATCAAATCATCCAATACATTTCTTTCCGAAAAAATTCTGCCAAATATTCTTTCATGACGATTAGATGAAGCTTGCTGCAGTTCTTTCTCTAATCTTTTATGCTGTTCAATAGTTTTTCCGTAATAAAGCCAGAGTAGTTTTGGAACTATGCCAAAACCCATGTTAAAACCGCTACGTTCATTTACTCTAAGAAGGGCTAATTTTCTTGTTCGCAGCTTTTTTCCAGCTTCAGCAGAATCACGTATATATTCGGCCATTCGTATTGGAGGTGAGTCTTCAATACTCATCTGCTGTTTTAATTTTCCTAAAAGACCCTGTCCTAATCCTAAGGGAATAGCATAATCATTCATAGTTCCCATCGGCAGCGGGGCAATGTATTCTGGAAATTGTTTCCAAATTTTTCTGACTAAAGTAAGAGTCCTGGAAGCAGTTCCATCCCCTCCTGCAATTCCTAAAATGTCCGGAGAAAAGGTCTGATGCTCTTCAAGTAATTCTTCCAAATAAGATAAGCTCGGTGTAGCAATTATTTGAGTGGTCAGATTTTCAGAGCTTGTAAAAATATCGTATAATCTCCCTAATTCTCTTCTTGAATAATTTTTGGCATTTTTGTTAACTACTGCAAAATTCTTCATCATTTTGCTTCTTGAATTAGAATTTTTATAAATTTTTAGTTATTTTAAAGGCTATTTTAAGATAATTCCTACAGGACAATGATCAGAACCCATTACTTTTGGAAGAATAAAAGCATCTTTTAATTTTCCTCTTAGTTTTTTAGAAAGCAAGAAATAATCGATTCGCCAGCCGATATCTTTCTTCCGGCAATTAAACCTATAACTCCAGTAAGAGTAATGTCCAGCTTCTTTATTGAATTCTCTGAATGAATCGATAAAATCTGCTTTAATATATCTTTCAAAACCATCAATCTCTGTCTGTGTATAACCTGCTGTCTTGTTATAATTGCTTTTTGGATTGGCAAGATCAATTTCAGTATGTGCAACGTTTAGATCACCACATAAAATAACTGGTTTCTTCTCTTCCAATTTTTTTAATAATCTTAGAAATCTTTTATCCCATTCTGCACGATAATCTAATCTTCTTAATCCATCTCCAGAATTTGGTGTGTAAACTGTAACTAGGAAATAATCTTTAAATTCTAAATTGATAATTCTTCCCTCTCCTTTATGATTCTCTTTATCGATTCCATACATTACTGAAATTGGTTTTATTTTACTGAAGATAGCAGTTCCTGAATAACCTTTCTTTTCAGCAGAATTCCAATAATGGTATTCATACTCTGACAATAATTCATCAATTTGGTCAGGATGAGCTTTTGTTTCTTGAATACAAAAGATATCTGGTTTTTCTTTCTTTAGAAAGTCTAAACATTTCTTTTTTACACAAGCTCTGATTCCATTGACATTCCATGATATTATTTTCATTTTGTAGCTATTGGATGATTTAAAAAAAATTAAAAATTTATAAAAAGCGCCAGCGGCCGGATTTGAACCGGCAATCCCAAAGGGACTGGTTCTCGTTGGATAATAAGAAATCAATTGGCGTAGCCGGTAACTAAGCGAAGCTTATGTCACAAGTTTTTACCAGATTTTCTTAAAATCTGTTCAA
>JAHJGQ010000022.1 GCA_018824365.1 Nanobdellota archaeon
TCAATCACAATGTTAGAAGCATTGACAATGAAACAAGTTCCTGTTGTGATAATGTCTGAAGTTAAGATTTTGTTTGAATTTAAAGTTCCGCAAGAGTCACTAACAGGAGCACTATAATTAATCTTTAATGTTCTATTAGCATCTCCCCAATCACTCATTCCGGCAGAATCATAAGCTAGACAGTTCCAAGTATAATTACCATTAGCTAAACTTAAAGTCCATGCAACTGAATCACTTATTCCTGTAATGTTTGTTGTTTGATTTAATGCAAAACTAGTGTTCTGGCTGTTAGTTATATACAAACTAATATTCGCTAGACCATTATCATCTGTTGCATTACATTCAAAAGTTATATTAACTGGATCTGATGTGTCATTGACGTAATTATTTGGAGGCAGGCTAAGAGTTACATTCGGCGCATTGTTTACTGTTTGTTCTGAACCATAGCTTATGAGTTGATCACTCATTGTAAGATAAGAAGCATTTAACCAATCATCTGATCTTACTGTATTTGAAATCCTTATTTCATCCAGAATACCTTGCCACTGATCTCCCGATGCTAATTCTCTTCCAATTTGCAAATTATTAGTGGAAGTGTCTATTGCAGGCTGAGGACTCCAATCTTGTTGATGAACAAAATTTCCGTTTATAAAAGCACGTTGCACTCCATTGCCATCATCATTTGCCGCAAGATAAGTATAAGAACTATCGGGGATTGTATTACTGTTAAATGCATTGGTTTTTGAAGCTCCTCCATGCCATATCGTAAACTGGGGATTGTCCAGGGACGAAAGCCCAATCCAAGTAACACCTTGTTTGTATAAAATAGCTCTCCATGTGGCCAAGCTATTTGAATTTACATATGCTTCATATGTAACCTGAGAAAAATTAAGAGTACTGACGTGCGGAACAACTATAACATCTGTGTTGTCGTAATTTTGACCTTTGCCTATTTTTGCATCCACTTGAGTTGGAAGTTGGCCGGTATCTCCTCCTCCTCCTTGGCCATTATGTCCATAAGCGGTGCTATCCTTATATTCACCAGCTGTTCCTGCCCCGCTTTCTTTAAGATGCCAGACCCCAATATAATTAGAATCGTATGTTCCGGATTCATTTTGAGTTGTAGTGCTGGTGCAGTTATAATATACCCATGCGTGATCTGTTGTTGAGCCAGCATCTATTTGCGGAACTTTAACCCAGCCAAAGCTATCTCCAGATTCATTCCAGAGTTCCCAATGGTGGTTTAATAGAGTTGACTCGTCACTGTCATAAAATCTTATATCATTTTCAGACGTTTTAGTATAATTTATCTTTGTAGAATTGAGTTTAACCATGGCTGGGAAATTAGTTAAGTTTTCTGAGGAGTCAGAATTATCAAAGGTTAATTTTATTTTATAATTGCATGTAGCTGGGGGCTCTATTGTAAGACTCCAGTTAGCATCACCCCAATCTGATTGTGAAGCATTATCATAAGCCAAACAATTCCAGGTATAATCCTCATTAGGCATATTGGTAAGACTCCAACTACTTTGGTTAGAAACTCCTGAAATATTTGTTGTGTTTGTGTAATAAGTTCCAGTCGTGTTCCAGACGTACAAAGTAATATTCTGTAAAGTATTATCGTCAGTTGCATTGCAGATGAAGGTAACATTGCCGTCAGCATCTGTTGAGGCATTGGCTGGGGAGTTGAGGGTTATATTTGGTGCATTATTCGTCTCTTCCTCAGAACCAATAGAAACGGTGGGTTCTGACGCAACAAGCTTGCGAAGTTTAAAATCATCCCATGTCCCCTTTGCAGCGCTGGAAGCATCAGCAGAAATTACTCCAAAATAAATAGTTCCAGAGAGGGAAGAAGCATCATCGGTGTCTAAGATTTGAGTCCAACTCTGTCCATCTGTTGAGTAATATCTGTCAACATATCCGTTTACGTTACCATCGAAGTCTAATCTTAGCCAGATTGGAAGTGATGAAATCCCGGGCGAGTAATCAGCGTTGACAGTGCTGGCACCCGCTGTAACTCTAGTAAATCTAGCAAAGTCATTTCCTGTTGCCCATTCGCGTCGTAAGGTAAGAGCTTGGTTCGCTGAGTTAGCATCCAAAGAATTACGAACCATTAAGCCATGACGAGCGTAATCATCACCACCTTCATCTATTGAAATTAGTTTCACGCTTACTGAATGCCCACCTGTGCATCCTCCTCTGTGAAGTAGCATTCCATTATCTGAAGTACTCCAAAAATCACCTGTAGAATCGCAGTCAAGAACTACCTGATTACTGGATATATTAGAGCCGCCAGTCATGCTTCCGATAAGTTCAGTATCCCATGGAGAATATGGAACATCTGCCCCACTGGATTTGGTTGTGTCTGCATTGGTGAAGTCGTCCCAAACCTCATAGACATTGCTCTTATTAGAGAGAGGATTTACAGCCGCTGAGTAGCCATAGTACATATAATAGGAATCGTTCCAACTACTTGCAGGAATGTCTGCTTGTGTTTTGAACCAAATTTCAGTTGTTGTAGAATTAAAAGCTGTTTCATTCACCCTGTCTAATTCAATGTTATCAGTTCCGTTCCAGTAAACAATCCTTAAATCGTCACCATCATCTTGGAAATTGGCCCCTGTCGTATCTATAGTAAAATTGACTGAATATCCAGATGGAAGTGTAGAACCTACATTGTTTGTTATATTCAGCTGTTTTTTATATTGATAAGAATTATTCCACCAACTTGATGCATCATGTATATAATCAAACTCTAAAGAACTGTCTCCCATTATCTTAAAGTCAAAGGTATCAGTTGGTTCAGCAACGTTCTCTAAAGTGATATACTTCCACTCTCCTGTCGCTGAACCAATTACTCCTGATGACCCTAACATAGGTGATGTGGTGTTTACATTATAAACTTCAAACCAAGTATTGTCAGAATTATTATTCCTTACAAAAACATCAATAACATTTCCATTAGTTAATTCATTTTCATAAGTTACTCTTACAAATTCATTGACATTAATCGCTTCTGACCAAGTGTCATCTTTTGTATTAACTTGATCATAAATGTCTGAGATAAATGTGTAATTCTCATCCAAATGTTGAGCATTACTGATATTAATCTCCCCAAACCCAGGATCATCCGGAGTCAAGATAAAAGTATAATCCTGTCCTGGAACTAAGCCAGTTTTAAACAACTCCCAGCTCCCATAACAACTTTGTCGAGTAAAATTCCAATCCTTACATTTATACAATGAAGTTCCTGTTGCTGTTACGGTTACAGT
The DNA here is from genome assembly GCA_018824365.1 of Nanobdellota archaeon. GTDB lineage: Archaea > Nanobdellota > Nanobdellia > Woesearchaeales > GW2011-AR9 > JAHJGQ01. The sequence continues at coordinate 3,273 of JAHJGQ010000022.1, forward strand.
AGCATTGCTAAAGTTAATGGCGGTAGGGTCGATAGCATAGACCTTAATATACTTGGACAATTCCTCTTTTTCTACCGGATCATCAATATTGATAAATTTATCAAGGTCTGAATTTAAATCCAAATTAGAGAATTCAATTGATTTAATTAGAGAATTTTTTAAGCTTATTTTAACATTATATTCTCCTTTTTTTAATTTTACCTTAAGCTTGGAAGCTACCCCCAGACCTTGGGGTTTTCTGATCTGTTCGCTTACTTCAACCGTTTTAGTTTCAGCATCTTCTATTTCAAGGTCATACTCGACTAATTCATTATTAGAATCCCTTATCTCAGAATCAAATTCTAATTCTTCTACTATGGTTAAATCTTCTAAAGAGTAAAAAATATTGGTTAATTGCAGTTTGCTGCCTTCTTCAACTTCAAAGATAAGTTTTAATTCAGTTGAATTTATACCGGAAGGCAATACACAAGTATCTAAACAGGCTTCACTAAAATCAATCTCTTCAATAGTTTCAGTTACATTTTCAGAAATTGTTTCAGTAGGGACTTCAACAATTTCTTCAACTACTTCTTCTGGGAGCGCTATAATCTCTTCATCGTTAGTCACATCTTCAATAGTGTCGTTGATAACTACTTCACTTAGATTTTCTGAAGGCAGATTAATATATACATCCTCTTCAGGAATCTCGATGTTTTCAATAGATTCATTAGCACTTTCTGTTTCATTAATAATTTCTGGGGTTGTGTTCTCTATAGGAAGGCTGATATCTAATTCACTATCGTCAGACACTATTGCTAAACCAGTTATACTATTAATTTTATTTTCTTTTAATGATTTATCATCAAATATCAAATACTTCTTTCCATCAACTTCAAGATAAGCTTTTACCTTACCTTCACCAAAAATCTTTCCTGAAGCTTTTAACGATCTTATATTGAAATTTTGTGGATGTTCTTTTATCACAAACGAATATTCCCCGTTTTCTGAAAATTCAATGTTCAAAGGATTGTTGTAATTAAGCAAATCTTCTTTTACTAAAAGACCAGTTATCCCTCCCCTTAAGAAGAATAAACCCATTAACAATACAAAAGCAAATAAAGCAAAGTAGATGAATTTTAATTGTATATTTTGGTTATCAGAAATTCCAAATCTTTTTGTTACTGGAACTTTAACTGAATCACTTCTTATTCTTTCTTTTAATTCATTAGCTTTAATTAACGCATTATTTTTGAAAATGTCACATTCTTCTTTCAGTTTCAATAATTTATCTCGTTTCTTTAGATTTTCATCTTTGTTCTTCTTTTCCCAAGTGATGAATCCTTCTATCTTACTTAATTTCTTTAAGACTTCATACTCATAGTCTTCTATTTTTTTTACACTGGTCTTTAGATTGTTTAACTCTTCTTTCCAATCCTTTTTCAGACCTTCTTTGTTAGCTTGTCTCATTTATTTTGCATTAATTTCTTTTTAATCTCTTCTTCGGAAGGAAGATACACTTTATACTCTTTAACAAAGATTTTTTCATCTATCCCTGCCAAAGCGTAATGAACTTCTTCAATACCTTTATCTTCGCATAGAATTAAGCCGATTGCTTCCCTTTCCCAATCTAGCTGCTCATTTTTTCGATAATAATTAACATATTTATTCATTTGACCAACGTGTTCTGATCTGAATTTGCCAATCTTGAAATCCACGAGAATAGAGCATCTTAAGGATTTATTGAAAAGGACCAAATCAATATTATGAATGATTCCGTCAATAATCAATTTTTTTTCTTTTTCTCCAACAAAGAAGCCGAACCCTAGCTCTTTCAGAGTTCTTTCAAATTTTAATAACAATTGATTTTTAACATCATCTTCGGAATAATTTTTCTTCAATTCTAAAAAATCAAAATGATAAATCTCTTTGAAGATATCTTCAGGTCTAATTAATTCAGTTGTTTTTGGAAAGACAACATGTTTTTCTGTTTTTGTTCTTTCAAACAATTTACTTTTGATTTGTTTTCTTAATTCTCTAATGCTCCACCTATTTTGTATTAATTGATTTTCATAAAATCGCCTTATTTCGTTATCTTGAAGTGTAATCAGGGCTTCATAGTGAGACCAGCTTAATTGTGGTGACACTGTCGCCACAATCGGATAAGCTCTGTAAAACCTGACTATTCTATACAATAATCTTCTATCAAAGCTCAGATCTTCAGCAAGATTCTCAACTAACTTTTCACCATAATCAGCTCTATCTTTATGTTGTAATTCACCCCTTACAACCCTTTCGCCTATCTGCCAATAAGTTTGTACTCTGATGTTATCTACTGCTTTATAAGCTTGAGATCTAGCTTTATCTAAGAGATATACTATATCACTAAATATTTCTACATAACCTTCTGGTTTCTCTTTTTTAGCTAGTTCCTTTATATCCATTAGCTATCACCTTTTTCAAAAAATTTATCATAATTTCCTTCTTTTTCTTCAGGAACAAGTGCTTCGTAAATTTGTACTATCCTTAACCTTTCCATGCCAACCTGTTTTTGTATTGCAGTTAAAGGGATTCCTTTCTCTAAAGCATGAGCAATATGTGTATACCTAATCACTTGAGGATTAATCTTGCCGAAACCAGCTTTTTGAGAATAATTTTGTATCAGTTGACGGATACGTTTTGTTGTTATTCCAGAACCTTGTCTAGTTGTGAAAATATGCTGAGAAGAATTTTTTTCTGTAAATTTTTCGATTTCTTTAGCCAACTCTTTAGAAATAAAACTTGTTCTTAATTTGTTTGATTTTGTACTTTCGGGAGGAAATTTTATTATTTTTTTTCCAAAATCAATATCTTTAGTTTTTATCTTTACTAATTCATTAACTGTACAGCCAGTTTCATATAAAATATTAAGAATTAATTTGTCTCTATTGTCATTTATTTTATTCTTTAAACTATTAAATTCATCATTACTTAAGTACCTAATCACCTTCTTTTTCATCAGTTTCCCTTTTGTAAACAAAAGTCCAACCTGCTTGAATTCCTTTGTCTACTAAAACCTAGGTTTAGTAATAATTTGGTGTTTTTAAAAGTTTCCCTTTTGTAAACAAAAGTCCAACATAATTTAATTTTTTTAGTTATTTCCTCTTAATTCTTCTAGAATCTTAGTTTCCCTTTTGTAATCAAAAGTCCAACATAATTTAATTTTTTTAGTTGTTTCCTCTTAATTCTTCTAGAATCTTAGTTTCCCTTTTGTAATCAAAAGTCCAACACTGTTTAATTTTAGTTATTTTCCTCTTAATTCTTCTAGAATCTTAGTTTCCCTTTTGTAATCAAAAGTCCAACACTGTTTAATTTTAGTTATTTTCCTCTTAATTCTTCTAGTATCTTAGTTTCCCTTTTGTAATCA
>JAHJGQ010000097.1 GCA_018824365.1 Nanobdellota archaeon
CTCTTAACCCCCTCATATATTAATAGTATTTCTTTAAGTGCCAACTCCAAATTTTTTAAAAATAGCATTAACGTCGTCAAGATAGGCAAGAAACAAATTAAGCATAACGATGTTAAGTCGCCTCGGGTTCACCCCGAGGTCGAGCGTAAGCGAGAAGTCAGTTTGGAGTCCCCAGAGCTTAGCAGAAGTGATACTTTAGTTTAAAAGGCGGTTTTCTGTTAGTAGAATCTTAAAAACTTAATTTCATTCAAAATTGTACTGCCTCAATTTGCCAGAAGATTAAATGACAAAATAAATTACCAACATTAAAAGATTTTATTATTTCTGGGTTTTTATTAGCCCAGTCAGAAATGATTTTTACTATTTGGTTTGATGAAAGTCTTTTTCGTTCTTGGTGATCTTGTACTTCTGAAAGGTTAATTGTTTGTTCGTCAGAAAATAAAATAACCAAGAACCAGCATTTATTTTGTTTTGATATCTTAGATAATTTTTCAATATCTTTTTTGAAAGGTGCTTCGCCAATAAATTTTGATGGAGACCAATAATTGCTATTGGGATAAGGCCAGATTGGTTTAATTTCTACCCATACTTTTGTTTTTGTGCAATCATCATTTTCTGTTATTACAATATCACATTCATCTTTAGAATTTGGAAAAGGATATTCCATAAATGCTTTGAGATTGTCATTCAAAATTATATCTGCACAATTTATTTGAAATTCTTTCTCAGAAAGATTTGTTAGATTAGAAATTGATTTAAACCTATCCTGTACTTTTTCAGCAAAATTTGTTAGTTCCATAGTCTTAATATAAACTTAACTTAGTTTTTCTCCTAATTGTTGAGCATACTTTTTGGTATTGCCATCATTAGTAAATCCTACTTTATATACTGAGTTTAGTTTATGACATACAATTTGTTGTTGTGTTGCAACGAAAACATCTTTTTCCCACCCAAAACAATTATTAGAAACATCTATTTCTGTATATCCTCTCTCTTCTTTGACTTTATTAACAATAAAATCATATTGTTGTTTAGCTTTTTCTTTAGTTTCAAAAAGATATACAGAACCACGTCCGTTATGAAGAGAAGTTTCTCCAATACCTCTAGTATAACCCTCTTCGATATTAGAACTTTCTAATGGATCTGGATTAGTGCAGGGTGGGGTTGGATTATTTTTACTACAATAAATTGTAACATCTCTCAAAGGGTATTCAGTTGGCAAATTGAGGCTCCATTTTTCTAAAGCATCTTTAATATTTACTTGTATTTTTGTTGGTTTTTCGGCAGATTTAATCTCCTCATTATCAGACGAGATTGTATTGAAATCTGATCCATTTTCAACACTACAACCAACAAGAAGCAAGAGTGTAAATAAGGAAAGAATTGTAATAATTAAATTAAGTTTTTTCATGTAATTTACTTCATTTTAGACATATATTTAAAAGTATCGTAACAGAAAACCGCCTAGGAAAGTATCTCATAGGACTCCAAACTTATTCGACTTAACGATGTTATGTGGCATGGACTTTATGTCCATGTCCGAACGTAGTGAGGAAGTCATTTCAGCATGGGTAAAGCTTAGCAGAAACACGAACAGGGTTTTAGCTACACAGTCTTCATTGATTATTTTTTTTGAATGGAAGAAGGTGTTTAACCGTTCAATTTATAGTGATATTATGTCTCATTTTAGAAAATGACAGAAAAGTTTATATATTACATAGTAATACTATGGCTTACAATGGAAACCATTACATTTAAGTTGCAGGAGAATGTCCTAAAGAAAATAGATGGGATTTTAAGACCTCTTAATTTTAACACCAGAACAGAATTTATCCGAGAAGCAATTAGAGATAAATTAAATAAAGTTGAAACTGAAAAGTTCATGAGGAAGTTGGCACAACACAAAGGAGCAGCAAAAGTTCATGTTAGTGATGAGAGGCTACATGAAATAAGAGATGAAGTTGCTAAAGAGTATGCTAGGAAGTTTGGTGTTGAATTAAATTAAATCTTCTGGTTTATATGATTCAGCAATATCTTGCATCTCTTCAAAGTGTTTATCTCTTGTGACCATTATTGCTTGATTATCTCTAGCGATAATTGCATGAAGACAATCACCAAAAGGAAAGTTCTTTTCTCTTTTTAGTTTAGCTGCCTCCTGAAATTGTTGTTTTTTAAGGTCAACTTTTTTAAGAAGTCCTGCTTCTGACATGATTTTGAAGATTTCTTTTATTTGTTCTGGTTTATAATCTTTTGAAAGTTCATCAACTGTTAAGTCTGAATAAAGAACAAGAGAATTAGTTTCTTTAATCATTCTGAACATTTCAAAAGCCCACTCACCTAGAGGTCTAAATTTATCTTCTCTATTTTCGTGGAAATCTCTCCAAATGCAAGCATCAATGTAATATTTTTCTGTCATTTTTACTATCTTATACGTAAGATGCTAATAAATTTAACGGTGAAAATAATATTGCTTAAGCTTTACTTCCCAAAAAGTGCTGAAATTATTCCACATAACGATGTTATGCCTCAGGGGGTTTATCCCCCTGCAAGCACGTAGTGCGCAGAGTTTTTTCCGTTCCGATGCTTGCGTTCTTAGAGTTTTAGTAGCCAAAAAGTGCCCGCCAAATAAGATAGAGTAACTTAATAGTAGTTACAACGGGAAGTTTTATAAAGCCAATACTAATTTAATATCTAGAATGGTAGAGACGCTAGATATACTTGTGGTTGAAGATGATCCTGTTTGCACTGCATCAGCGCAAGCTGTTCTTGAATCATACAAAGTAGTAAATGTTGATTGTGCTCGTGATTATTCTGAAGCAACACGAATGATTGAAAAAAAGAGATATAATGGCGTGTTGTTAGATTTATATTTTCCAGAAGAAACAGGAAGTGGTTTAAAAGAAAAAGCCAGAGCATTATTGGAAGAATTTGATGAAGATGAAACTATTGCTTATCTGAGAGATGAAGTTAATAACGAAGATGAAAGATTACAACCTCTGGGATTTTTAGTTGCTGAAAAACTTAAACAGGAAGGAGTATATTTTGTTTTTGTTTCCACTGCTGCTTTTGGTCATGGAATGAAAACCAATCCGTTTTATTCTTTGAGAAAATATGCATCTAAAATTGGAGCACAAAGAGAATTTGAATGGACTAAGATGGACTCAAATCCTCCCTATCGTGATGTTGGAATAAATGATCTTATTGCTAGAGTCACGTTGGCATCTCTCAAATCTAGGGGTATAGACTTTAAAGACATAAGAAATGGATTAAAGGGTGCATTTGCAAATCATCCAGTGTATGGCAAAATGACTGGTGAGAATTGGAATGATGAGGAAGTGACCTACTGGTCTATTAAACTTGGAATTGTTCCACCATTAAAACGAGAAAAGACATACCAAGGAGCATTTTCTGCATTACATTTACCATTTCGTCCTATACCAACCAAGAGTTTTTAACAGGCGGGCACTTACTTTTAGTTTTTAGTATCATTAACGCAAGCATTTAGATTTTAGTATCAAAGGAACGGAAAAAATTAGGCATAACGATGTTATGTGCCATGGACTTTATGTCCATGTGCGAACGCAGTGAGCAAGTTCGGTGTAGGACACGTTCAGAGATTTACTATATTTAGTTAAGGGCAAAAATGATTATTTTTTATTTAGTTTTAGGGCTCTCTTTTTTTAATTTCATTCAGGTATTAATTTTGGCATTACAAATACTCCAACACTATTTAGAATTACATGTATAATTATAGAGAAAATTACTCCATATTGTATAGCCACTATTCCCCATATAAACCCAGATATAAAAACTGCATTAATCTTAACTGGTCCTCCCCACTTGTCATTGGATTTATTTGGAAGATGGATTATTGCAAAAGCGATTGATGATAATATTATTGAAATTACAATTGATTGACTTAATAAGTATATTGTGTTTATACAAAGAACACGAAATGCTAGTTCTTCAAATATTGGGATTGGGATACTAGTTATGATTTTGCCTGCATTCTCTCCTTTAATAAACAACCTCATAATTAGTTGAAAACCAACAACTGGCCAAAATAGGAAAAATATCCACCAGTGGTTTATTATAGTGTCAATTAGTTTATTGAAATCAAAGGAGTAAAAATCAAAACCAAGAAGATTTCCAAAATTGATGAATGCATATGTGAAAAGAACTACTAATATTGGAAATAATACTAATCCAATAGGTACGTGATATTTTGATTTAAATAATAATTGATCCAAAACGAAAGGAAGTACAATGGATGCCACCATTAATATTATTATGATTGGAGATAATGGTAATTCTTTAAAGAAAGGGACAATACCCTCTGTTTGAAAGAACCAAAAATTATTAATGATATCAGTTAGTATTGGTATTGCCATTATATTATAAGTAAAATGTTATACTTTTTAAAGTATTTGAAAGAGTTAAGAGAGCCCCAAGTTTATTTTAGTCATCATAGTTTTTTGCCCTACTTAGTTTATCTTTAGCGTCTTAAAGTGTCCGGAACCGAATTGCACATAACGATGTTATGCTTCGGGGACTTCACGTCCCCGCCAGCGACCGTAGGGAGTGCAGAGTTCGCAGTATTGCAAAAAAAAGAAGAGTTATTGCCCGCTCTTTAGTGTTCGGATGAGCGAAAAAAGCATCTTACTGACTTCTTGGCAGCGTGTTTCTGCTTCCTCTACTTGACTTCCGTTCAAGTATTTTAATCTGGAAGCGAGAATTAGATAATTTTCTACTTCTTTCACGCTGCCGTAGGAAATGTGCAAAAAGCGGATGAAATCTGTCTTGGTTGATTTTCCACAGCCCTCAGCGATGTTTGCTGAGATGCTGACGACTGCTCTGCGGATCTGAGATTGCAGACCATATCGCTCAGCTGGTGGAAATCTACCAGAGTATTGATAGATTAATTCAGCGAAGCTCATCGCTTTTTGCCAGACTTTCAGGTTTTTGAAGTCAGATGTCATTTTTGTAGCCTCCGAGGGAATCAGTCTTATGTTGATTTCTTCCTCACAACCGGGAAGAAATCTTACGCCCGAATAGCGAAACCCCTCAAATATCTTTAGCGTTAGCGACCCGAAGGGAAAAGATTTTTGTTGGGGGTTTTGCGTGGGCGTTACTCATAACTTACTGATGACATCTGAAGGGCAATAACTCTACTAACTGTTTTCTTAGTTCTGCAATACTGCGAATTAAGCATAACGATGTTATGTTTCAGGGGGTTTATCCCCCTGCAAGCATGGAACATGCGCAGAGTTTTCTTATCTCCGTACATAGATACACTGGCACTAACAACTAAGTTTACTTTGATTAAATAACTGGCAAAGCCAGACAAGAATTAGGGGGTCACTTTTTGTAACAGTTATGTCTGTTTAAACTTCCTGTAATACAATTGATGTTTGAGTTTTATCAACTCCTGCAACTTTCCTCATCTTTTTTGTAACAATCTCATTTAATTCTTTAACATCTGCCGCCAATACTTTTACTAATAGGTCTGTTCCTCCTGTCATTAGCATGACTTCTTGAACACCAAGAACTTTTTTGATATCTTTAGCTATCTCATCCTGTTCTAAAGTTTTGCTAGAACCTGCCACTTTATAATCAACTGTTACGCTTATAAAAGCAAGAATCGGCAACCCTATTTTTTCACGATCAAGATCAATCGTAACTTTCCTGATGATTTTCTCTTTCTTTAATTTTCTAATTCTAAAGTTAATGGTCGTAAAAGGAAGTAAAGTTTTTTTAGCAATCTGCCGAGTAGTAAAATCTCCGTGTTCTTTGAGGATTTCTATGATCTTCTTGTCTTTATCGTCAAGTTTATATGTCATTTTTGTACATATGTACAAGATATTATATAAATCTTTCCATTTCTTGCAACATTTACTACTTTTTCTCAGATATACTTATTAAGAAGTGGAGTTACCACTAGGTTATGACAAAATAAGTCGCACGGACTTAAAACGTGGAGATGATAAAAATGGAAATGAAAACAATAAAACTTGAAGGTGAGAGAGCCAAAATGGCAGATGAAGCCATAAGAAAATATGAAAAACATGTTGCTAGATTGCAAACAGTACTTACAGAAGAACACGGATTTCCAGAGATTGATTACGAATCAGTTGTAGAATTATCTGGTCGTCCAGAAGGGGCAGTTGTACATTGGGGGCGGACATTAAGACATACGCCTGAGTATTTGGAAGCAACGGCAAGAATCAGCGATACAGCGTTTAAAGGATTAGACATTTTGGATAAGGCTCACAGACCGTGTACTCTGCCAGACGACTTTTACGGAAGAGTAATTGGTTCAAGAGAAGTTTACGAAGCCATGAGAGATGCTTTGTTTGATGAAGATGCTGCATTGAGTCATGAAGGAGATTTTATTTTTGAACCGATTATGCCTGTTGCATCCACCACAATGCATATTTTTAGAAAGGGTGACCGTTACGCAGTAAGAGATGCATTTGCAAGAGAATCTGATGCAGGCAGGGATGATGGAAGTCTAGATACAGGTATTGTAGATGGTTATTTTACACCAATTCCAAAAACTGTTACTCCGCCAGTTGTTGATGCATTAAGAGGAAGAGTAGCTACTGCATTTGAACGTCCAGTAAGAGATGAAGAAGCAAGTTTTGATGCGTGGGTGTGTCATGGATACAGCGTTTTAGATGATGGATTGGCTAGCGGAACCGTAAAAGATTTAAGTCTCTTATCAAGAATAGGTGATGAAAGCTTATCAAAGGATGTACGAATGGGTGCTTTCGTTGAGTTAAGAGATAAGTATTGTGGCGTTCCTCAAAGAGCGTAAATCTAGAAAATGGCAGTAAAAACAATCGTCAAAATAGGAGAAGAACTCTTGCGAAAAGAGTCTCTTCCTATTCTTGATTTTGGAACTGAAGAGTTAAAGCAGTTAGAGGTAGATTTGCGAGACACTTTACTAGCTTTTAGAGAGAAGTATGGTTATGGCAGAGGCATTGCTGCTGTTCAAATTGGAAAGTTGCAGAGAGCGATTTATGTTAAGACTGATACTTTTGAGGGGATGTTAGTAAATCCCAAAATTGTCAAGAAGAGTGAAAAGATGTTTTGGACGTGGGATTCTTGTTTTAGTGCAGATATTGCTTTCTTTGTTAAGATTTTAAGACATTTTGAAATTGAAGTAGATTATTTTGATAAGAGTGGAGAGAAAAAATTCCTGAAAGCTGAGGGAGATTTGTCAGAATTGTTACAGCATGAGATAGATCATTTAGATGGAAAGTTGTTTATTGATTATTTAGATGAAGAGAAAAAGTTGTTGTTTATGAAAGATGTTTTTGAGAAGTTAGAAAAAAAGTGACCCCCATTAAGTAAAAGAGAGTTGTTTGTTTTAAAGTGCCAGTGTAGAAAGTTATAGTGTTTAGCGTCAGCGTAGTTGTAGTTTAGGAGATAAGAAAATTAAACATAACGATGTTAAGTTTCAGGGGGTTTATCCCCCTGCAAGCGTAACGTAGTGAAGCGTAGAGTTTTCAAATTGCCGTCATAGTAAATTACTAGTTAATGGAAAGTGTGAGTTTTTTAGTAAGTTTTTTATAATATCTTAGTTCAAAAGCAAGTTATGCTATGGGAGAAGATATTTAGTAGAGAATATACAGTTCAGTATTGTGAAGTAGCTTTCAACTCCATTAGTAAGAGAGTTAAACATTTGATCAAAGATTCTTATATGAAAAAGCTAATAATTCTTCCGCAACACAAAAATCAATGCTTCTATTTTGAAGAAGGAGAAAAAAAGAAATTTATAGAATTTATTGTTGAAGAGTTTACAAGTAATCCAAAGAGATTCATTAATTTTAAAGATTTATTTAATAAATTAGGAAAAGATTATGTTAGTATCAGCAAGAGAATTAGTGAGTTTAATCTTAGTGGTTTTGATAAAATTAAACTGAAAGATTTATTCTTAGAATATCAAAAAATTGCTCTGGATTATACTTGTATTATTTGGATTACTTTTTTATTGAATGAGTATTGGAGTGAGAAAGGTCATAAACTCATAAATACTCAAGATGATAAAGTTAAAGAAGCATTGTTTAGGCCAGTAAAAAGAAGTACTGTTCTAATTATGCAGGAAGAAGCTTCTAGAATTAAAGGCAACGATGAAGAAATTAAGAAGTTTTGGAGTAAATACAAATGGATTTCATGTTTAGACTTGCAAAATAAACCTTGGTCTCTCAAAGATGTTGAAGATTATGTAAATAATTTGAAATTAGGAGAGAAATATGAAAAATTAGATTTTGAAGAAGCAGCACAAAAAGCAAATTTAAGCGATGATGAAAAAGAAATGTTTCAGATGATTAAAGAGTTAGGTTATATTAAAGACGCAAGAGATGATTATAGAAGAAAAGGGGTCTTTTATATTCAAGGTTTATTTATTGAAGTTGGAAAGAGAATGGGTATTTCACAGAAAGAAGTTGCCTATTTAACGGAAGAAGAAATTATTAGCCTTTTAGATGGAAAACAAGTTGATTTAAGTAAATGTAAAAAAAGACAAGATGGATTTTTGCTTTATCTTAAAGATAATGAAGTTTTATGTATTGATCATGCGATAAATGAAGAACTTGTAAAAATTGGTTTTTCAGAAGAAGAAATTGAAGTTAATGAAATTAGAGGAACTGTTGCGTGTCAGGGTAAAGCAAGAGGAACTGTGAAAATTGTAAGAACTGTTCATGATATTCTAAAAATCAAAAAAGGAGATGTTTTAGTTGCAGTTACAACACATCCTGATTATGTTCCTGCTATGCAAAAATCTGTGGCAATTGTAACAGATGAGGGTGGAATGTTATCTCACGCTGCAATTGTTAGCAGAGAATTAGGGATCCCCTGTGTTGTTGGAACGACAAATGCAACCAAAGTTCTTCAGCATGGACAAGAAGTCGAAGTTGATGCTACTAATGGAGTTGTAAGAGTAATAGAATAGAAAAAACTCACACTTTCTTAATAGATATTTACGTTTAGTGATACAGCGTAGAACGCATAAAGGCAATTTGAAAATTAAACTTAACGATGTTAAGTCTCCTCGGGTTTACCCCGAGGTCGAGGCTTTAGCCGAGAAGTTTGTTCGTTGCCGTACCTAATAGTGCCGCTTAGTTTTAGTTAGTTTTTAGAAAAGGGGGAGAGAAAGTCATAAGTTTTATAATGTAACTCTGTTGAAAACAATAAGAATGGAAATCAGTTCAGAAGAAGGTTTCAAAATGTTTTCAGGAATAAAAGAAAGAGCTAAAATGAAATCAGCCAAAGATGTAGAAAAAATGAGAAAACGTTTGGGTATTGAAAAGTGTGACCAAGACGTTATTAAACAGATAAAAACGTTTTTGGATCTTAATAAAATTCTTGATAGAACTACTAATCAAAGAAATGAAAAAGATCATAGAGAAAAGTATAACACAATTAGAGATACTCTTAACTTTTATGTTAATATTGCACATTTAAAATATCAAAAAAAATTAAATAATAAAATGGTTAGTTTAACCATAGCAATATTTGTACTTACTTTAGCTGTGTTAATATTAACTGCCATGAACTATTTTTTTCGTTAAGTTTATAATCTTTCTTTGATTATTAAGAAAAATGAAGAAAATAATCTTAGGACTTATCTTGCTTGGAGTTCTTTTAATCAGTGGTTGTATTCAAGTAGAAGAAAATACAAGTAGTGAATCAACCCAACAAACACAAGACGTGGGAACCATCACAAAAGTATCAGAAGACAAAGAAATTAGAGGAAGGAAAGTGGTAGAACTGACTGGGACAAATCCAGTTTTATATAAAGATAGAATAGTATATTTGGACAGGTATGGTGAAATAAACATTTATGATATATCTAATAAGAAAAATACAATAATTACTGATGCTGGTTTTGGTTATGGGCATCTATTTTTAAATGATACTGATGTCTGTTGGGTTGAAAAAAGATGGGGTACTGGTTGCACAGGAGAGGAGTGTAAAATATATTATATGTGTTTTAGTGATAAGCTATATGAATCTTTTAGTCCTTGTCTAAATGTAAAAGAAATTGGTGGTGGCTGGGGTTATATAAGTCAAACAAATATTAATAAATTAAATAGAACTTGTGAATTCGGAAAAGAACACCCAGAATATATCAGAGATGATGCTCCATATGATGGCGTTGATGTTAAAGGTTCTTGTGAAGCATATGAAAAAGTGAAAGAGTGCAAACCTGATGATATACCACAAGAAGAATTTTTATCAGCTACACACGGCATTTATACTTTAGTTAAAAAATGTAACAAACCAGAAGTTGTAGGAGGATGGTTAACAAGGGATTGTCAGACTATACTTCTGAAAAATGGCGATGCAGGTATGCAATATGGCAGGTTAGTTATAACTGGAGAACAAAAAGTATTAAGCGAAGTAGATGGAGGAGGACATTATAAATTAAATGATAAATATGCCGTATGGTCTGAAGGTACATGTAAAATCAGCTGTGAAGGTGCTTATAAAATAATAATCTACCAATTACCTCAATAATTAAAATGACAAAAGAAAAAAATAAAATTGAAGAGATTAAATGTAAATGTAATCAATGTAAAAAAGTTTGGCATTACTTAAAAGAAGAAGAAAAGAAAATTAATGCACAAATTGGTTGGAGTGCTTGTGGTCAAATGACTTGTTGTTTACCATTACAATTGTATTCTAAAAATGAAGGTGGTAAATGGGAACAACAAAAAGATAAGTTCAAGAAATGTCCAGGATGTGGTTCACATGATATTACTAAAAAATCAATTTACCATGACAAAAAAGAATAATTTTTTAGTTAATGGTTCTGTTTGGATGATAAAAAATATTCATCAGAAAAGAATTTCTCCAAAATTATCCGAAAAAGGGACGAAATGTCGTTTTTATCCCTCTTGTTCAAATTATGGACTAATTTCTTTAAAGAAATATGGTTTTGTTAAAGGTTGGATAAAAGCATTTAACCGAGTTTGGAGATGTAGACCGAGTAATCATAATTCTTGTGTTGATTATCCCTGAGATTGTAATTTAACTTTCTCTCCCCCTAGTTTAGTTTTAATAGTATCAAAAGCGGCACGTTAGTTTCTAGATTCTCGCAAGAGATCATTTACTTTAGGCAACGAACAAATTAGACTTAACGATGTTATGCTTCCTGAGGTTTATCCTCAGGTCGTAGAGAGGCGAAGCCGAACGGAGAAGTTTGTTTCTTGCCGTGCAGTTAGGAGTTGGCACACAGTTTTTTTAAGAGATACAGTTAAGGGGGTTAAGAGGCTAAATACTTGACAGAGGAAAGTAAGTAATTTTGTATTCTTTGATATATTCCATATGGGTAATATTCTTAATGTTAGTTGGAAAAGTTTCTCTCAAATTAGAAATAAATTCTATCAGTTCTTGGGAGTTTTGAAAATGAACCTCTATTTCAAAATCATATCCTCCCAAAGCTTCTGTATTATAGACGACATTTGGATTTTGGATAATGTATGATGTTATTTTCTTAATATCTTGTTTTTTGGCATCTTTAAGTTGGATGAATAATTTATAATATTTTAAATTCAATAAAGAGGTATTAACAAAAGGGCGATAACCGAGAATTATCTTTTTTTCTTCTAATTTTTTAATTCTATATCTTGTAATTCTCTCAGTTTGATTAATTTTCTTTGATAATTCTAAACTGGTTTGTCTCGCATTCTTTGTTAATTCCTGCAAGATTTTAGAATCAATTTGATCTAAAGTAAGAATTTCTGGATTTTCGCCAAGAATAAATTTTCTATCCCTATTTTTCTTTTTTGGATAGATGAAAGACCGTTCAAAATTTAAGAATTTAGTCATTAAAGAAATCCAGCGACTTTCTACATAATAGCCATATTTTTCATAAAAATTCTTCCAGAAATTCATGAAGTCAAATTCATTTTTAACATAAAGTGCCATCCAAATGTCGTATTCTCCAAGAACTGAAACCATCCAACTTGCTTTTTCTTTAAGATAGCTGATTATTTCTTGTTCTTGTTCTTTTGTTACATTTTCTAATTTGAGAGCAATTCTGTAAAGTTGTAATCCTAATTTTGTATGATCTATTACAGGATAATAAGATTCAATGATGTTTAACTTTTCCAACCGCTTGATTCTATAATTCGTTAATTGTTTTGACAATCCGACAATTTTTGCGATAGAGCTGTCTGGTTTTCTTGCGTCCATATCTAAAGCTAGTAAAAGCTTCTTGTCTTTGATATCTAATTTTTCTGACATTATTTGTTATTAAAATACGTTTATATTTATAAATATGTCGTTTTGTAAAAATATTTAATAAAAAGTATTTAATAAATTACAAGTTACCACTTTGTTATGATAATCAATTGGAGGTAAAAAATGACAAAAAAATACCATATTGTCTACAAAGTAGAGCCAGAGATTGGTACAGGTAAATCTCCAAGAATATGTAGGGAAACAGTTTCGTCCAGAGTAAGATTATATGAAGAAATGAATGTTCTTCTAAACAGAAATGAAAATGTAATGGGCGTTTTTATAACTGGTAGTGATTTTGGAGATTGTGATGAGTCACGTCAATTGGGAGAATTTAGAAAATACATTGTAGACTTAGAACATTTAGTATGGGGTGGCAAAAAGCTTTAGACAACCCATCCCTCTTAACCCCCTCATAAGGTTTTAGTATCTTTTAGTGCCAACTCCAAGTTTTTAGAGAATAGCGTTAGCGTCATCAAAATAGGCAAGAAACAAATTAAGCATAACGATGTTAAGCTTCCGGGACTTTACGTCCCGGTGGAGCATAGCGACAAGTTTTTTCGTGGCAAGTTCAGTTATTAGTCATAGTAGTTAAGGAGTTATCGGGAAAGTTTATTAATAATAATGATTTACTTAAGTTTATAAC
>JAHJGQ010000098.1 GCA_018824365.1 Nanobdellota archaeon
ATGGAGATTTACTTAAACTTAAAAAAGAAATAGAGATAATTTTATCAAGTCAACAAAAATAATATAAACTAGTATTGTTTTACTAGGTAAAAAGAGTGTGAAAATGCAGATTAACATAGAGAAGAAACATTTTTGGGTATTGGTTGTTATGATTAGTTTAATTGCTGTTGCTGTTTTTGTTTATGCTGTTAGTTCTGGAGATAATAGTGCAGATGCATTTGGGCATAAAGCCAGCGATATTAGTGGGTTGGAGAGTGGAGGCGGATTAGATTATAAAACATGGGAAGTCTTACCTACAGGCACCACTACAGATATTTCTCTACTTGACCTTGACACGCTTTGTGGTGATGGAGATGGTTGTTTTGCAAAGCTTTGTATGCAAGATTATGCTGACAGTAAGCCTGGTTTAAGTTGGTGTCATTATTGCCATTTTAGTTATAGTGCGAAGACAAATTGGTGGCAGAATAATTGTTATAACTCCTTTGTTGAAGGACAAAACGGTGACAATACAGTTAAACATATAATAAACATAGGGAACACATGTTATTTTACAGATGGCGAATATGACACGTGGACAGGTAAAGATACTGTTGGACTAAACTTAGGTTTGTTAAATTATGCGCCCAAAGGCACTTATGATGCCGAAAAATGTATCTTAACACTTATTGACTAATTCTTTTTATTACAAAAATATTTCATAACATTTAAATAAACATTTATTATTTCTCAGTAACAAAATGACACTTGAAAACAAAGTTAAAAAATTTACTTCAGCTTTAGGATTAACTTTAGCTTTAGCAACCTATACTTGTGGTGGAACTGAAAGTAAAAGTGATGACGACAATAATAAGTCAGACTGGCCTGCATGTGAGTTAAAGAATTATGTTGACAGATGTGATCATTTTACTGGCACATATGAAGTTAAGGAAAGTAGTTGCAGCCTCCCATATGGTAAATTTAGTTTTAACACATTTCAACCAGATCCACAAGTTAATCCAGAAGGAAACTGTTCTATTGCTATTGCCGGTATTGATAAGAAAACAGAAGAATTAGAGTGTTTACGACCCGATAATGGAACCCAATTTTATTCTTACAAAAGCAATCAGGTTACCAGCAAAGACGGAAATTATCAATTCAGGTTATGTAATCCAGAAACATTACGTATTGTTTGGAATAATGGTGAATGCGAAGCATGGGCAACTAAGACTTCAAATGAACCAATAGAACCATATATGTGTGGCCCTTAATTAATATTCTCAGTAACAAAATGACGCTTGAAAACAAAGTTAAAAAATTAACATCAGCTTTAGGATTAACTTTAGCTTTAGCAACTTACACTTGCGGTGGAACGGAAAGTAAAAGCGACGATGATGATAATAATAAATCAGACTGGCCCGCATGTGAGTTGAAGAATTATGTAGACACTTGTGAGAATTTTACAGGAACGTATGAAGTTAATGCAACAAATTGTTCAGCAAAGTATAGTGAAATACAGATAGAACAGTTTGCTGACTGTAAAACTAGTAATAGTGAAGCTATTTGTAATAATATAAAAGGTTGTGAAGTCGTTGTTATCGGAAAGAACATAAAAGACGGATCGATGGAATGTATTCTTCCCATAGATTGGGCTGTTTTAGGCAATTTATTACGTGCCAAAGAACATGGTAATTTAATTAAATGCAATGAAGATACTATTAAATTCGTCAATATTACTGGAGACTGCACTTACTGGCTCAGTAAGACATCAGGACAGCCAAAATTGTTCCATGATGAAGATTACATCTGTGACTGGGAGGATGGCTATATTCCATTAAAATGATTATTGGAGGTTAAAAATGACAATCGATAATTTATTGAAAAAGACACTTGCAAGCAGCACTTTAGCTTTAAGTTTATTGGCAGCTACTACATGCAGCAGTGAAGATCCTGCCGAACAACCTGAATGGCCGACTGAATGTAGAATAAAGAATTATACAGAAGAATGTTTCTGTGAAGATATGAGCGGAACTTATTCAGTACACAAAGGAGGAGATTGCAATCCGCTTTATACAGAGATAAGTATTGAACAATTTCCACAAGAATGGGATGGTGAACCCCGCGCTTATTGCTGGGAATATCCTGCATGCAATATTACCATAATAGGAACTAATATTAAAACCGGAGAAAAAACACCTTTGAATTGCCGGGATATTATGTTTCCTTATGGTGCAGTCATGGGAAATAGAGTCGAAAAAACAAATATAACAAACGATGAGCTTGTTCAATGCAACGATGACGTCATCAAACTATATTCAAATAACAGAGAATGTGCATTTTGGTTAAAAAGAACATCTTCCGTACCGGCAATGAAACAAGGAGTGAATTATAATAATTGTTTTTATGAAGGAGAAATAAAATGACAATAGATAATTTATTGAAAAAGACACTTGCAAGCAGCACTTTAGCTTTAAGTTTATTGGCAGCTACTACATGTAGCAGTGAAGATCCTGCCGAACAACCTGAATGGCCAACTGACTGCCATACTAAAGATTATTTTGATAAACCGGAAAAATTCTGTGAGAATTTTACAGGAACGTATAATGTTAATGCAACAAATTGTTCGGCAAAGTTTAGTGAAATACAAATAGAACAGTTTGATGAATGTGAAAGCGAAAATTTATGTTATGCAAAAGGTTGTGAAGTTGTGATTATCGGAAAGAACATAAAAGACGGATCGATGGAATGTATTCTTCCAAGAAGTTGGGAGATGGTTGCTAAAGGTAATGTAGTAAATACAAGAGATTATGGCAGCTTAACTCAGTGTAATTCAGATACTATTAAATTAATTAACCAAAATGGAGACTGCACTTACTGGCTCAGTAAAACATTAGGACAGCCAAAATTGTTTCATGATGTAGATTACAAATGTAGCTGGACGGAAGGTTATATTCCATTAAAATGATTATTGGAGGTTAAAAATGACACTAGATAATTTATTGAAAAAGACTCTTACAAGCAGCACTTTAGCTTTAAGTTTATTGGCAGCTACTACATGCAGCAGTGAAGATCCTGCCGAACAACCCGAATGGCCGGCTGACTGTAGGATTAAAAATTATACAGAAGAATGTTTCTGTGAAGATATGAGCGGAACTTATTCAGTACACAAAGGAGGAGATTGCAACCCGCTTTATACAGAGATAAGTATTGAACAATTCCCACAAGAAACTGTTGGGCCTTACGCTAATTGCTATGAAAATCCTGCATGTAGTATTACCATCATAGGAACCAATATTAAAACCGGAGAAAAAAGTGCTTTGAATTGTAGATCTAATTTTTTTCTTAATAGCGCAGTCATAGGAAATCAAGTAAAAGAAACAAACATAACGAATGATGAGCTTGTTCAATGCGATAAAGACTACATAAAATTATATTCAAATAACAGGGAATGTTCGTTTTGGTTAAAAAGAACATCTTCCGTACCGGCAATGAAAGAAGGGATAGATTATGGTTATTGTGATTTCGATAAAGGAGAATTGAAATAATCTTAAAATTATTGTTTTATTCTTTTAACTTAAACTCTTGAAGTAGAAAACTTTATTAGTATAAGTTCTTTAGTTCTTGATTATTATGAAAAAAGTGGTGATGTTAAATCTACTAAAGAAAAGTTTATATAGGTGGAGGCAAATACATCCAACTGGTTACTAAAATATCCAAGTGGTGTGAAAATGGACCAGTTATTTAAAGACTACAACTTATTAAAAATATTAAATGTATTTTTTGATGATCCAATCAAAGACTTTCAATTAAGGGAAATAAGCAGAATAATTAATTTGCATCACAAATCAGTATTAGCATATGTAAAAAAACTATTGGAATTAAATTTAATTAAAGAGAATAAAAAAACGTTGTATAAGAGTTATAATGCAAATACTGAAAATTTAATGTTTGGGAAATATAAAAAATCCATAAACCAGATAAAAATTTATGAATCTGGATTGGTAGTATATTTGGAAGAAAAGATAATGCCAGAATGCTTAATATTATTTGGAGGATATGCTAAAGGAACAGATATTAAGACTAGTGATATTGATATATTTGTAAAAGCAAAAGAAGAAAAAATAAAGTTAAATAAGTTTGAAGAGAGATTAGGCAGAAAAATACATTTAATGTTTGAGGAAAATATTAACCATTTAAGCAATGAATTGAAAAATAATATAACAAACGGATTTGTTTTGAGTGGTTATTTGAGGTTGTTCAAATGATATGTCAAAAATTAGAGATTTTTGAGCACATTAAAAATCATTTGTGTGAAAAGCAGATTTTAACAAGTAGGTGATTTTAAATGGATTGGGAGAAATGTACTGCTGAAAAAACAATCAGGAAAGTTGAACCAGATAAGGAACGCATTAGAAATATGCTAAAGATGATAGAGGTACGACAAAAATTTTGGGATTCTTTAATAGACATACTTGATGATGAATTTTCTTCTTTAATTGTGGAAGGTTACTACGAAATTATCAAAGAGTTGTTAACCGCATACTTAAATATAAACGGTTTAGAATCTTCCAACCATGAGTGTCTCATAAGATATTTCCAAAAGGAAAATTCTAATCTTAATGTAGAAGCAGAAAAAATTGATGAATTAAAGCAAGTTAGAAATAAAATTGACTATCGCGGGTTTTTTGTAAGGAAAGAATTTTTTGAAAGAAATAAGCTTGAGTATCAACACATTATTAAACTATTAAATAAGATGATTAAAGAGAAGATATAATGAAAAAAGTGGTGTTGTTTATTGTATTTGTATTAAACGTATCAGATAATTTGATAAATCATCAATTAAAACCATAGAAAAATGTTAGAAAAACTTTTTACATCTAAAACCAGAATTAAGCTCTTAACCCATTTATTGTTCTCTACTGAAGAATATAAATTAAGAGAACTTTCCAGGAAACTTAAGATTCCAGTTAGTGCTGTTTCCAGAGAATTGAAAAATCTTCAAAACATATCTTTAGTTAAAAAAGAAAAAGAACATTTTACAATTAATAGTGATTCTAATATCTTACTTGAATTAAGAAACATCTTCATTAAAACAGATGCATTCAAAATTGAATTGGAAAAATCTCTGGAAAGCAAACTAATTCAATTTGCCTTCGTTTTCGGAAGTTTTGCAAATGAAACTTATACTGCAGAAAGCGACATAGATTTATTTATTGTTGGAAAAATATCTAATGAAGAAGTGTTTCTGAAAATAAAACCTTTAGAAAGAAAATTAGCTAGGGAAATAAACCCCATAATTTGGCCGCTAGCTGATCTTAAAAAGAAAAAAAATAGTAGCATTGTCCGCGATATTGCCAGGAAAAAAATAATCATGCTTAAAGGAAAAGAATATGAATTACGAAAGATTATCAGTTGATAAAATTGAAAAAAAAGAGTTCAATTTATCTTTGGCAGAAAGAGATTTGAAAGCAGCTAAAGATAGTCTTAATTCCCAAGATTATGACTGGGCTTTATCCATTGCTTATAATGCAGTATTACAAGCAGGCAGAGCTTTGATGTTTAGTTTAGGTTATAGACCAAAAGGAAATGATAAACATAAAACTGTCTTTGCATTTTTAGAAGAATCAGGGTTTGATCAAAATATTGTATTTTATTTTGATAATATTAGAAAAATAAGACATATTGCTGTTTACGATGAAGCAGGAATTATATCCAAAGAAACTGCAGAAGAAACAATTAAGAAGGCTGAAATATTTGTTCAAAAAATCAGAACAATTGTTCTTAAAATAAGAACAGAAAAATAACATTAATTAAGTCCAGAGGTAAGGAGATAGTGTTGATATGAAAAAAG
>JAHJGQ010000099.1 GCA_018824365.1 Nanobdellota archaeon
ATTTATCCGAAGTTAATATTGTCAAGATCATCAAGACCTAAATCTTCATCTAATTCAGTTTCTAAAGAATCTAAATCTTCAATATCCTCAAGATTGGTAGTAATCTCATCTTCTTCGGTACTATCGGAAGTACTTTTGCTGACATCTTCAGAGCCGCTAACAACATCTTTTTTGAATACTTTCTCTTCGTATCTGTTTTCTTTACATCCGCTTAGCACAATCAAAGATAATATCAATAACACTACAAAGACAGTTATTATTTTTCTCATTATTTTCACCTAAATGTTTTTACCTAAAAAAATAGAAAATAAAAGAAAGTTAAAAAACTTTCCTTTATTCTTAAGAGATAACTTCTTCTGAAGCTGCTTCTTCAGAGGTGTCTTCCAAGGAAGTTACTTCAGTATTAAGGTTTTTAACAATTTCTCTATGTTTGTCCATGAAATTTCTTACTGCTTCTCTAGTATCTTTTAAGTCATCACGAACTTTGTTTTGTGCATCTCTTAAATCTCTGATGAATTTATCAAAGTCACTATAACTATCGATACCTTTCCATTTTTCTTTAGCTGTTTCATAGTCTCCTTTTACAACTTCAACTTTTTTATCGTATTCAGCCATTAAATCTTTAAGCTCAGCTAAATCAGATGAATCAGCGCCTTTCTCTTCTAAATTATCAATCCTGTATTGCATACTATTGTGGATCTCATCAAGCTTGTTGATAAAATTCTGAAGTTTAGTGTTTACTAACAAACCAACTGTTCTTTTCTGTAATATTCTGGCTTCTTTAGCTAATTCTTTTAGGTTGTCAATCTCTTCTTTGATAGCTTCTTTTGTAGCTTCACTACCCAAAGCTTCGACCCTATCGTTCAAATCATTAACCTTGCCTTTAAGTTCTGAGATATCACTAAGAACTTCTTCTTTATCTGCTTCGTCAAGATTTTCTGCATTCTCAACATGTTCTGAAAGCTTTTCTAAAGATCTTAAGATCACATCACTGGTCTTAATTAGATGGTTTTCAACACCATATCTTAAATTCATCTTAATCGTTTCACAATCTTTTTTATCTGATATACAGCTTTTCAGATCTTTGTTCATCTGTAACAATTTTTCTTTATTTTCAAGGTGTGCTTTTCTTGCTTCAGCATACTTCTCTTTAGCTTGAAGATATCTGTCTCTTGCTTTTTCAATCTGCTTTTTTGCTTCAACTAGCTTTTTTTCAGCTTGTTCCTTGATGAGCTGCGGTTTTGCTGCTTTGATTAATTTAGGTGCTTTTTTTACATTACTATCATCAACATCTGTGTTTTCAACAGACACATCTTTATTTGTATCAACATCATCACTTACATTATTATCATTTGTTTCAGTACCATCATTTGTTATTGTGTTATCTGTTTCTTCGGCAAGTACTGCTGGTACTATACTAAGCAAGAAAATTGTCAGTATAAGCAGGGCGCCTATCTTTTGTAAATATTTTCCCATTTTTGTTTTGACCTCCATGTCATTCATTTGTTTTTTTATCAAGCACAATTTTCTTGTTTTTTCTTTTTCATGTGCCGATCTAACAACTACTACATGAGAATTTCTTTTTAAAGATACTTACAATTTTTCTTATGATAAAGCTTATTTTTCTACTTTAAAACTTTATTAAACTTTATTTTTCTTCTGTTTTTGTTTTAAAGCGAAATTTTATTATTAAAACTAATTAAACACTAATAATTGATGTATTTATCTTTCGATAAGTTTTTATAATACAATTCTTCTGAGGAAGCAATGAATTGGAAAGCTATCTTTATTTTAATAATTGAATCAATGCTTTTGCTTTCATTTGTAACGGCAGCTACATTAAAAGGAAGCATCTATGATACCAGTTTACAACTAGAAGAAAATGTTCTTGTTGAGATAGATACAACTCCTCAACAGAAGTATTTAGCAAAAGATGGAGCTTATTCGTTTGAATTGCCGACTGGTAAATATATTCTTACAGTAAAAAATGATCAATACTTAGTTACTGAAGAAGTGGAAATAATCTCTGAGAAAGGAGAATATCTTTTTGATATTTTTTTACTTCCTGATTTTAAAGAAGAGGATGAATTATGGCAGGAAACTGAAGAAGAAATACCCGTTGATACTGAAGAGGAAAATTCGTCAATATCATCAATATCGTCAATAGATACAAAACATATTTTTCTTTATGTCATAGCTGGTTTATTCATCATCTTTTCAATTATTCGTTTCTTCGTAGCGAGAAAAAAATACGGTCCTTTAGGAAAATTCAGGAAAAAGATAAAAGAAGAGAGTATGAAGAGTATAGAAGAACATAAAGAAGAGCTGGCGAAAGAGCCAGGATATTTTGATGAAGCTCTGAAAATCATCAAAAAGCATGATGGCAGGATAACTCAGAAAGAACTCAGAAAAGAAATGCTTTATCTATCGGAAGGGAAAGTTAGTTTGATTGTAGCTGAACTGGAGCACAAAGGTAAAGTCGAAAAGATTAAGAAAGGACGGGGGAATGTCATCATTTTAAAAGAGAGTTGATTCCTTTTAAGAACTTACTTTTTCTAACATCCTAAGTTAACTAACATCCTAAGTATTAAATATATAAATCTAAATATTGGTGAATAATGGCAGGTAATAATGGAAATAGTTATGGTTTTTATAATCTGGGAACAAGAAACAGGGTCTTAAATCGCGATGAGGAGCTAAGAGCTGCTAA
>JAHJGQ010000100.1 GCA_018824365.1 Nanobdellota archaeon
TCTTTTATTCTTAAATCTTTCTGAACAATGATAATATAAATAACATAAAAAAACTAAAAAATAATAACCTCCTTTATTTTCTTTACTCTTTCTTTAACATAATCGTCTCTTATCAAGTTCTTCATGAAATCTTCCAATTTAGGGTTTTTATTCTTTATCTTGGCATAGATCTTACCATTTTCTTGGAAAGCATCTTTATTCTTTTTCTTAAAATCTTTAACGAACTCTTTCATCTTTAGAGGCGGACCTGCCCTTAGCTCAAACTTAGGCAGCTCTTTTTTCGCTAATAAAAAAAACATGATCGCTTCATTTTCTTCTTTGTTCTCTTTCCATCTCCATCCAGATCTTTTGATATCAAATTGCGTGAGTTTCCTTTCCAGATGATTGAAGACTTTTAACAATTTACTTCCTACAACATCCTCCTTGCCTTTTAGGGCATCTAACTGTAAAAAGACAATGTTCTGTTTTTTTTGCTCTGCTTCTCTATTTAATTTATCTAAATTGATAATCTCTTTTTGAAATAAATTTTTGCTGGGTTTCTTCAAGTATTCCTTAGCAAGTTTCCTGAACAGTAAGTATTTTTCATTTGAAAGGGCGGCAGCGGCGTTCCTGTTTTTGTCAACCGGATCTACAATAATTATCGGTGATTGAAGTTTTGAATTATTGATATGAAATAAAGCGGTCTTTTTTGTATAAAATTTAGACGGATCAACTATTTCTTTATTACCCCATTTTTGTGATGCTTTCAAAAGAGCTTCAAAAGAACCATAATTGATGGTTAGTATCTCTAATACATAACCGCTGAAACCGCTGATGTATGATTCTGCTCCATAAAGATTGTTGGCTTTACAGAATTGTTTAATCAGTCTGATCTCATTTTTTATCTTTTTATCATGTTTATTGACCCATCTAGAATGAAGAGGAGAGATGTCGGTGATATTGATGGCTTGTTCAGCTTTGTTAATCTTTAAAATGGGAACAATTTCCAAATTAAAGTTCTGATAAGTTGTTTTGAAATAGTCTCTGCTTCCATGAACTTTCTCTATCTTGATTTTAGGAAAAACTTTCTTTAATATTGGTTCAAGAATTTCTGATAATTGATCGGATTTAGCTGAATATCTCTTATAATCGAATAAGACAAAAATATCAATGTCGTGATCCCCCGATAGCCATGTGCCTTTAGCACCACTGCCACCCAAAATAGCTTCTGCATATTTAAGCTTGGAGTTCAATTTTTTGATGAATAATGAAGTGATTGATTTTACTTTGTCTGATTCTTTTTTACTCGGTTTTATTATTTCTAATATGTCTTTCATCTTAATTGGATAAACACCATGCTGGTTTTATTTTTATATAACTATTTTATATAAAGTTTTGCTGTTTCAAATTTTCTTAAATTCTTTCTCAATTTCTTTTTCAATAATGGTGCCTTCTTTTTCTAATTTATGGACATCTTTAATTAACATCTTCTTAATTTGGTGTTTGAATAAGACTACCATCAATAGTAAACCAACTAAAAGTCTGGAAAAGTAAAGCAGAAAATTTGGTTTTCCTGAAACAATTCCTGCTCCAAAGTAAACTAAGATAACCATTTGGATGATAAATCCTAAAGTAGAAACTAAGCAGAACGGCCAAAATCTTATTGTTGTCAGGCCAGCAGTAAAACTTACTAGATCATTGGGAAATATGGGAGTTATCCTGGCAATGAACAGGGCCCACTTATTTTTTTGACGAAAAAACATATTGAAATGGACAATATCTTTCTTATCAAAGAATCTTAAAGCAATTCTCTTGCCATAATGTTTTGAGATGATGAATATGATGGCTGAACCTATAAATGCTCCAATAAGACTGTATGACAGTCCTAAAACTGGACCAAAGATGAATCCAGATACTATTGTAGTTATCTGTGAAGGGAAAATGGAAATTATTGATTGTATTGTCTGTAATAAGATGATAATTATTGGTGCTAATATTCCATAACCAAGAATTAGATCTTTAAGTTCAATTGGATTATTTATGTAGTTTTGTATTGTTGTAGATTGGGTTGCGCTATAATATAACAAGATAATTATGGCTGCAAGTAAAAGAAATTTAAGTTTATAGGCCCTCTTTTTGATGTTCATAGTTCTGAAAATATCTCTAATTATTTAAATTTTGTTTAATGGTGGGGGTGACATATTTTTTTAAATGGAGTGTTGTTTAGGTTTAAAATGGCTGTGTTAAGGGCAAGGGTTAAATGTTTTCGTTGCGGTAGGTCGGTTGATAAGACTCAAACCCTTATAACTAAATCCATCACTAAAGATATAAGATATGAGTGTGCTAAATGTTACAAAAGAAATAAGACTTCTCCTTGGGGTTTAGGTGATGAAATCCCACATAAGATAGAATACTTTTGTGAACGCTGTAAATATAAGTTTAAGTCTAAGGTTTGTGAATGCCCTTATTGTAACAAGAGAGATAGGGTAACTGAAGCAAGAATTACTGTTAGTGATCTTCTTTAAATTTCTATGGAAATATTTATCTATTACCTCTGATTTCTTAATAATATGTTTAAGTTTAAACACACGGCTAAATTCTATTTTGGAGGATCTTTAATTATATCGAGCTTTATTGTAGGAAAGATTACTACAGCTGCATTCATACTTAATTATCATGATTCACTTATGAGGTGGCTGTCAATTTTTATTTACATTATTTCCTGGCCGATGCTATTAATTGGAGTCTGGTGGGTAGGTAAAGAGTACGCTGAAGAAATAAAAAAGTATATCTCATATAAATTCTATCATGAGTCTGTAAAACAGGGGACAAAAATGGTTGTAGATAGGACAAAAACTGAGACTAAAAGGATCCATTCTGTTGTTAAGAATAAATTTAAAAGAAAGAAGGAAAATTGAGTGTTATTCTGGACATTATCCAATTTTCCAAAAGGTTTATAATATAAAAGCTTGCTTTTTCTTTCAAAGGTTGATTTTCTGAAGATGTTTAAATTAAAATGGAAGAATACAGACCAAGATTAGTACAAGTGCCGATTGCACAAATTCGGCCAACTGAATATCTGATTAATCACGATGGATTTTATTCTATAAATTGTCTTTTTGCAAAAGAATTAAAGTTTAAACCCATCCGCGGCTATTATAACGGAAGAGAATTTTTTCCTGAAGATGGAAATAAAAGATCGCTTTTTCTTCATGAAAAAGGTGATGAGACTATCTCTGCACGTGTTTATGAGATGGATTGGGAATTTGAAGATGTAGAAGAACTTGCAGAAAGAGCAAGGATGTTCGGTGTTACTAAAATATCTGATTTGAGTAGAAGGAAATTACCTGGAAAAGAATATGGTTTAGTAGATGAAATGTGTTCTAAGATAAGAACTTCAAGAGATTTAGATTATTTTTGTGATGCTTTTGGAATTAGTTGCTTTGATGAATTTATCTGTAAAGTAAAAATGGACAATAAGTCTGAAATAATAAAAACATGCCGAAGACTGTTTGGAGTTGACAGTTATAGTGAAGCTGCTGAAAGGCTTGTTTTTGGCAGGTAATTGAGCAGCATGTTTTTTGATATATTCAATTTTTTGCAGTTCAGGACATAGTGCTACGAAAGTGATTGATTGTTGAATTGGTTAATATACCACTAACACCTAAAATAGTTATAAATATCTAAAAAATTAGATTTCAATTAATGCCTAAGGTAAATTAATAACCTTGTTCCGGCAAGGATGAAGATCAATCCTGCTACAACAAAAAAAGCGAGGTGTTTTGTAAATATGCCTAATATCAATGAAAAGATACCGATGAAGATATATGCTCCGGCAAAAAATTTGTTTTTTTTCTTGCTCTCAAAAAATAAATTTTTAAAAAAACTATTTTTTTCTATTTTTTTCTTTGCTTTTACCATTGTTTTATTATCTGCCATTTATTTCCTCTTCATTTCTTTTACTTTTATAAATTTTTTTAGGGAAAATTCTAGTTTCAGCTTCTTCAGATGGAATATCTTTACTAGATAATAATGGATTGATCAAAAGGTAAGCAATTCTTAAGATGAGTTCTAAAGCAACTATAAAGATAAAATAGTAGATTATTGTCTGCCATAGATCTGGCAATTGTCTGATCATTAACCAAGAATTATAGTATGAAAAGTTTGAAATGTCAAGTAAAAATATGCCTAAGAGAGCAAAAGGAAGCATCTTGGCAAGATCTTTAGAAAGATCTTCATTATAATAAGCGGTGGCTCTTACAGATCCTACCAAAGCCATGGCAACCAGAAGAATATTACTTACTGCTTGAGTTTCAGACAGAAGCATGATGATTATAGCAAGAACAATGAACCAAAAGAATGTAAATATCGGAAAGAGAAAGAGGTATTCAAACGTGTAAAAGATTAGATGGAAAAAATTTTCAAGAAATCCACGAAATGACTTACTATGCTTTTTTAGGTTAAGTTTGAAGATATCGCGTCTTGCTACGAAGCGATAAAACTTAAAAACAAAAATTGCGTAAACTACCATTCCCAGTATAAATAAGAATAATGGTATTAATGATAAGATTGCATCACTAAAAGAAAGGTTTGCTTTTGCAATATTAAGTAATGAAAAATCTATCAGCACCATTTTTTTTATGTTTTTAATAAATCTATTGCCTTTTTTAATCTTTCTTTTTTGTTTTTCCTGAACAAGCTTTAATTGTTTATTTTATGGTTTCTTTTTCAAAAGCGATATCCTTATATTATCATGAAGATTTCTAAATGATATGGATTTTTTTGCACATGGCCTTTGGAGTTATATCTTTTTTAATAAGACTAAAAAGCCATGGTTGGCAGTTATCTTTGGTCTTCTTCCAGATACAATCTCTTGGGGATTATATTTTGTGTTTAATCTTCTGACTGGTAGCATAAATTCCGGCCCGCCTATTGTTGAAAATATTCCTGGGTGGGTATTTGGTCTTTACGGATTAGGACATAGTATCATTGTTGCTGTTTTAGTTATCTTGATTGTCTCTTTAATCATAAAAAAAGTTCCTATATTCATGTTAACATGGCCTGTTGCAATTGTGATGGACATCTTTACTCATACAAGAGAATTTTTACCGACACCTTTCTTGTGGCCGGTATCTGATTGGAAATTTCCGGGCATAAGCTGGGGAACTAAAACATTTATAATCGTGAATTATTCTTTGATAATTGTTTGTCTAGGTTATATCTTTTTGAATAATAAAACAACGTTTTTTAAGAGATTTAGAACGAAAAAGTTGAAACCTAAAAATAGAAATTAAATCAAAAACAGAATTAAAGCAAATTGAAATTATTCTTCATCAGATTCTTCTCTTCTAATAACTTTAACTGCATCCATCTTTACGGTGATTGGAATTGGTACGGCAGCTTCCAGTAACTCTACGACGATATCTTCTTTTTGCTTATTGATCCTGATAACTTTAGCGTTTTCCCGCTTAAAAGGTCCAGAGATGATCTCAACAATATCGTTTTTCTTTATGTTCATCTCTACTTTTACTTGCTCAAGCATATGTTCAATTTCAGGATATGGTATCTCCTGTGGAAGCAGACCCCTTGAATAAGGTACTCCTTGTAAAGTGATTTCTGCATCTAATTTTGAGGTTGCTTCTATAAAGATGTATCCTCTCATTCCATGCGGTCGGATGACTGTAATGATGCTTGAATTTGAATCCCGCTGTAGTTTTGAGATTAGATAATCAACTACTTGGTCTTCCCTGTTAGCAGCAGTTCTTAAACCGAATATAGATGTTTCCATTTTTTTTGTATGTTTAAAGCAATAATTGCTTTAATAGGAATATGATAAAACCGATTGCTCCGATTATGGCAATTCCCAAGCCGGTTACTTTAACGATGCTCTTAAATTCATTCTTGCTTGGTTTTTTGGTAATACGCAGGACTCTGTAAGTCTCTTTTATAAACCTTTTCACTTTATTTTTCTTACCTTCTTGAAATTCCATTATTACCGATAAGACTAAGATTGTTTTATAAAATTTTCTCTTTGTAAGTTAAAAATCATAAGAATTTAATAAATGAGAAATCCTAAAAACTGACTGCCCAATCATAGCAAGCTATGGGTATTCACCAGTTTTCTTCACGGATTTATGGTCATTCCTCGCTATCGTTGCATAGCAATGGGGTATTAAACTTAACTCGAAATAAAATTTAAGATTATCGTCAATTTACAAACTCTATGCCTAATTCAGACTCAATGGCACTTCTCTTCTTACCAAAATAAGTGTTTTTTTGTCCAAAGATTTGGTTAGAACTTACTCCAGTTATTATTAGCATGGTACGTATTGTTTTCTCAAGGTCTTTGTAAATTTGCGCACCCCAGATTATTTTAGCTTTTGGATCTAGATTTTCTGCAACTGTTTCTACAATTTTACGTGATTCATCTAAAGTGAGATTCTCTCCTCCAGAAATATTTATCAGCGCTCCTGTAGCGTTAGAAATATCAACGTCGATTAAAGGGTTTTGTAATGCTTTCTGGACAGATTCGTCAGCCCTATTCTCAGAGTCAGATTCTCCTACGCCAATAAGTGCAACTCCTCCCTCACCCATGATTGCCTTAACGTCTGCAAAATCAAGATTGACTAGGCCTGCTCTTGTAACCAATTCAGCGATACCTTTTACGGAGTTAGTAAGAATTTCGTCTGCAACTCTAAAAGCAGTTTGAAGCGGTAATTGTGGAGCAATCTCCAATAATTTTTCATTAGGGATAACAATTAGTGTGTTAATACTTTGTTCTAATTTTTCTAAGCCGATCATGGCATTCTCAAATCTATGCGATCCCTCCATAGAAAAAGGAATAGTAACTATGCCTACGCTTAGGATACCCATCTTTTTTGCCAGTTGTGCGATAAATGGGGCGCTGCCAGTTCCAGTACCTCCGCCTAAACCGCATGTTATGAAGACCATATCTGCTCCTTCAAGCAGTTTTTTTAGTTCATGTTCACTTTCTTTTGCAGCTTCTTCTCCAATTTTTGGGTTTGAGCCTGCTCCTAAACCTTGGGTAAGTTCCCTTCCAATAAGGACTTTCTTATCTGCAGAAGTGTATAATAAATCTTGAGCATCAGTGTTGATGGCAGCAGTTGAAATTCCTTTAATACCTACTTCAGAAATACGGTTGATAGTATTATTCCCGCCCCCCCCACAGCCAATTACTCTTATCCTGGTTTTTTGATTGGCGATTAACTGTTGTAATTCTTCGTCGATGTCTAAGTTTGCTTTCTTATGAGAAATCTCTTCAGCGTAAACGTGTGCAACATTTTGTCTTTTATTCTCTTGTATGTTCTCTTGGATATATCCGTCCATTTTAAAATTTACCCTCTACCCTTTTTAGATAAAATATTAGAAAAAGAGGGGATATATAAAGATTATTATCCTCAAAAAGTAGCTTATTTTTCTGTATCTTTTTTTGCTTCTTCTTTACTGAATGTGGTTTCTAATTTTACTAGTTCAGATAATTTATTTGCAAGAAGATCGGTTACTTGAGCAGGAAGTTCAAATGGAAGCTTGACTTCAGCTTTATTTTCTTTGACTTCTGCTTTTATCATCTCTTTTGGGATGCCTAAACTCATTGTAATGTAAGAGATCAGTTTATCTTTAGGCTCTTCAATCCTTTTGTTTATCTTGAATGTGTAGGTTACTTCTTTACCGGATAAAGGATGATTGAAATTAACAATTGTTCTTCCTCCAGAAACCCTTGAGATTATTCCCATCTCTCCATCGATATCAACCTGTAAGCCTGGATGCGGTTCAACTTTATGTTCCTTGAAGGAATTTGTTGGAACGATTCTCATCTTTTTGATGTCTCTTTTACCAAAAGCTTTTTCTGGCGGTAAAGTAACAGCATATTCTTTTCCGATATCTTTACCGATCAGCTCATCATCTAATCCTGGAAGAACTTGTTTTTCACCAACACA
Organism: Nanobdellota archaeon; assembly: GCA_018824365.1. Taxonomy (GTDB): domain Archaea; phylum Nanobdellota; class Nanobdellia; order Woesearchaeales; family GW2011-AR9; genus JAHJGQ01. The sequence continues at coordinate 7,938 of JAHJGQ010000100.1, forward strand.
AATTGTTGTTGGAAGATATTTTCTCTTTTCTGAAAATAGATTGTTTTCCTTGGCTACTTTTTCTAAAGTAGTATCAAAGATTGTGCCATCTGCCAGTTTGCCGGTATAATCCAGTTCTATAAAATCATGTTCTTTGATGGTTTCAGGCATGTTTCTTTGTTTTTTTAGTTGATTTATAAGTTTTCTTGTTTTAAATAAAGCATAATGCTTTATTTACGCAAAGAAAAGCAGAAAGAGACAGTCTTTAGACCGGTTATGTCCACAGAAAAACAACGATTTTTCTGGGATGCCAAAAAAGTAGTTTCTTTTTTGTGCGAATGCTCTTTCATATCCTGCTTTTCTTGCGTCACAAAGTGCGGAGTGAGATTCTTTTCCGCACTTTTATGACAGCTTAAAAGAAAAATTAATTTTTCTTTTCTTGTTTTAAATTGATGTATTTCATAGCTTTATCAGTAGCTTGCTCTGCAGTTATGTTGGTCGTGTCAAGAACGAAATCATATTGCGATTCATCTCTATGGTCAAAACCGTAATATTTCTTATAACGGGCAGCATCTTCTTCTTCACGTTCAATGATCCTTTTCTTAGTCTGCTCAAAAGAAGTGATCTTTCCTTCATTTCTTTTTTCTTTTGTCTGTTTATTTTGTAGATCTTTCCAGATCCTTTTGGCTCCCTCTTCAAAATCAACCTTAATGTAAATCTTAAGTGATTCTGGCAAAAAGTGAAATTGTGTTCTTCCTTCAACAATGATTATCTGGTTATTCTTTTCCAGTTCTCTGGCTTCTGCAGAGGCTTTCTTATCAACGTCAACGTCAGTCTCAGGATGAGTCTTAGCATATTCATTCAACTCTTCTAAAGTCATGCCTTTATCTCTGGCTAATTCTCTCCTGATGCCTCCAACGTAAATTCTCTTAGCGTTTAATTTTTCTACAAGAATCTTAGATACTGTTGATTTTCCAGATCCTGGTGTTCCTGAAACTGTGATTATCATCTTTAAGTTCTTACCTCACTTTTTCATAATCGCTTTTCTTCAAATCTCCTAAATAATTATTCATCCATTGTTTGATCCAGAAAATTGTTGCTTTTGTCAAACCCCACTTCTTGAATCTTCTCATTGATGTTGTTACATTGGTGTCAATGCATTTAAACTTTTTTCCTGTTTTATTTTTAAGTTCAATTATTAACTTGCGATGCTCTTTAACGATAATCTCTGGATTGTAGCCTTTAACATTATTAAAATCTTCTTTGCGGCAGATCAAAGCGCCGCTGCAACCATTATAGATATTTGTAGAGTTGTAAAGATTCTTGAACTTCATCGCTAATCTGTATTTTAAATTATCAGAATCAGGAAGAACTTTAGTTGTAGCGACTGAATATTCTGATGAGAACTGTTCATTGATCTTTTGCAGCGAATCATCCTCTAAAGTTGTGTCGGCATCTAAAAAGAGAAAAATTTCTCCTTGCGCCTCAAAAGCTCCCGAATTTCTGGCAATACACACGTTAGCTTTAGATAAAGAGAGATGTTTAGTTTTATCATTTAATCTTTTTTTAACAATTTCTTCTGTTTTATCAGTACAGCCGTTAGTAACAACTATTGTTTCATAGTTTTGATAAGTTTGATTTTTTATACTATGTAATGTTTTTTTAATATACTCTTCTTCATTATGAGCGGGAATTATGATTGAGAATTTTGGAGGCATCACAGTTTGAAGAAAGAAATTTATTTTAAAGAATTACTATATTGGAAAATATATGTTGAAGTTGTGGTGAAGTGTTATTAAAGCGCTTTTTTTATGGTTTGATTTTTTATAGTTCAGCCAAATAAATCCATAAATTTTTATAAAATCGTATTTTTTTTTCTTAATCATGGAAACAATAAGAATCGAAAAGAAAGTCTGGCCGGAATATTTCCAGAAAATAATCGACGAAAAGAAGACTTATGAATTAAGGCTTGCTGATTGGGTATGTAAAGAAGGAGATTTGTTGGTCCTTAAAGAATGGAATCCAAAAACGAAAGAATTTACCGGAAGAGTTGTTGAGAAAGAAGTGACTTACGTCGGTAAAACAAAACACATGAATTTTTGGTCAAAGGAAGATGTGGAAAAGTATGGTTTTCAGGTAATATCGTTTAAATCAAATAAGCAGAAATCTCCTGGATTAATCCTTGGAGATGAATGCTATTAAACAGGCGAGGAGATTTCGCTATATTTGCTTTTTGAAAATCCGTCTTGGAAAAGCGGCGTAAATTCCCACCATTTATGGTTGGTTCTAAGAAATGTTTTGCATTTCTGGAACCCTCAGAAAATCTTTGTTTTCTGTTAGGGGATAGTCGCTTTTCAGGATTTTCATTAAGTAAATTTTTCTTTCTTACAAAGTCAGATAATTAGCTGCCCATAACATCCCAGAATCGCAATAATAAAAAGGTGTGCTGAAAGGTTTACCTGCTGCTGAGAAGACTTCTAAAAAGTTTTTATGTTTCTCAATCAGTTCTTTATATTTCTCTTTATATTTTCTGGATCTATTTTCATCAACTTGCTGTAATAACTTTACATATAATGGACCCATGTGCATCCAGATAGCATTGCTTTCATAATCTCTAAAAAATAATTCCTGCCAGATGAAATTTATGTTTTCTCTTGAATTAGAGTATTTTAATGGAAAAGGTTCGTCCAGTTCAGCTTCATGCAGATGAGCAATTGCTGAATGAAGCATTTTTTTATCTTCAACAACACCAAAGATGAAAGGAAAAAAGTTTGCATCTCCTGTAATGTAATCTTTTTTTGTTAAGTCATCGTAAAAGTAAGCACCATTCCAAAAATGACGTTTGATGATGTCTGGATAATTAAATCCTTTGAAAGGATTGATTAGTTTCATCTCTTCAAGATCTTTAGCAAGCAAGGCAACCATGCAGTTATCATAACAAGAACTTTTTCTGACAGCAAAATCTTTCATCGAAGAAACGTGTAAATCTGGTTTGACTAAACCTGTATGTTCGTTAATGAATGTCTTAAAGAATTTTTTAGTTTCCTGATTAAGAAAATTTTTATGTGAATGATGAGGAAATTTTGATATTTTGATGCTATGGATTAACCAAGGCAGAGAATCAACAGCAGGCAAAGGAAAATCAAAAGGCTTACCTTTGGGAGTAATAGTTGTAGTTATCTTTTTATATTCCTTAAAACGATTTATTGCATACCTTAAAGTTTGATGTACTTCTTTCTCGTACTTAAGTGTCAGGAGAGATTTAGTACACCATCCAAAATCTCTTGTCCAAAATTGAGGAAAGTTTGTTGTAGACGTTTGAAAGAATCTATCATTCCAGCAGTCTTTAACTATTTGTTTGCAGATGGTTTCTGCATTGCCTTCGTATTTTTTCGGTGAGATGCGGTTTTTCCAGCTGGTTAGAAAGATGCGGGTTCCTTGTGTCAGATAATCAAGAATTGAGACCATAAATGTATGATGTAAGAGGTAATATAAAAATTTGTTGGAAAACGAATGTAATTGTGTTTAATATTTTAAAAAAAATATGAATCTCCCAAGATTACTCATCCTCAGCCTACTTCGATCATTCCATTAAGGAATATTCAAGAGTTCTTCATCGGATCTTGAGACTTGGGAAGGAACGGACCCGGGGAGACTTCCAAGGAATTGGTTACGAATAGCTAGCTATGAGTTACTTAAAACCCATGACTCCAAACCCAAAACCAATTATCTTTTGAACTCCCGGTCTTTTGCTCTCTTCTCTTTTTAGAGTAGGAGGCAAACGCCCTATTTGTCTTCCTTTACAGGAACCAGGCTAGGCTACGGGTCCTTAAAGCTTAAGTTTGATGAATTCTTTAATAAGTTTTTTCATAAATTCGTAATTTTGTTAGCTCAACTAACAAAGAAATAGCTTTTTCTTTAATTGGTTAGCTCAACTAACAGAAACTTCAAATAGTAATTATCATAACAAAATTCTGTTAAATCCAATTAAACAATTTTTTTTTCTAAAAAAAGAGGATTGAAAGGATAAGGAACCACCCTCACCCCTCATGAATCACAATCATAGACTGTGTTTTATCAATCCCCTCAACCAACTGTAGTTTTCCCAACAATACTTTATCAAACCGTTGAGCATCAGCAACTCTTAGAAAAGCGACCAAATCTGTGCCGCCAGAAACGATATCTACTTTTTCAATAAAATCAAAACTTTTGATCTCTTTAGCTAAATCATATTGGGTTTTCTTCTTTTGTTTAAGCAATGGTAAATTAGCTGAGAATAAAATATATGCTGCGAAACCTTTGCCGATCTTTGAATTATCCAGTTCGACAGTAAATTTTTTGATAATTTTCTCTTTCTTAAGTCTTTTAATCCGGTTATGTATTGTTGTGATGGGTAATAATGTCTTCTTGGCAATCTGTCTAGTAGTGTAATCACCATGTTCTTTCAACACTTCTAATATTTTTTGGTCTTTATCATCCAAAATATAATCCATTATGGAACAAATGTTCCGCTTATATTTAAATATTGCTAATTTTTTGCTGTTTTTTCCATTAATTTTGGAATGATTTTATTAATAAGCTATGTTAATAGATATTATAAAGAAAAGATGGAGGAAAGAAAATGAAAGAAGAAAAATCATTTGAAATTAATGTGCGATTAGGACTGCCCTATGGTCGTCTGATCTGTTAGGAGGTAAAAAAATGAAAACATTACCTGAAGATTACAAAGCAAAACTTAACTTTTTCCAGACAGAAAAAGGGATCAAGCTAGTCAAAGACACTTTTGAAAAAAGATTGGCTGAAAAACTTTCTTTAATCAGGGTATCTGCACCTAGGTTCTTGACAGTAGGCACGGGACTGCAAGATGATCTGGCAGGAACACAAGTACCGGTCGGTTTTAAAACTAAGTTTACTGATAAACGTGTAGAGATTGTACATAGTCTTGCCAAATGGAAAAGACATGCCTTAGGAAAATATGGATTCAAGACAGGAACAGGATTATATACAGACATGGATGCAATAAGAAAAGATGAAGACGTAAGCCCGATACATAGTATTTATGTTGATCAATGGGATTGGGAGAGGATTGTTTCTAAAGAAGAAAGAAGTTTAGAATTCCTTAAAGAGATAGTTCAAAAGATTTACCAAGCAATCTTAGAAACAGAAGAAGTTGTGGGAGAAAAATTTTCAGAATTAGAGTCACAGCTACCAAAAACGATTACTTTTGTTCATTCAGAAGAATTAGAAAAAGCTTATCCTCATCTACCATCTAAAGAGAGGGAAGATGAAATAACCAAGAAACATAGAGCTGTATTTCTGATTGGAATTGGTCATCCTTTAAGCTCTGGAAAACCTCACGATTTAAGGGCAGCAGATTATGATGATTGGATTACAGAAACATCTGCCGAAACAAAAGGATTAAACGGAGATATTCTTGTCTGGGATAAAGTTAGAGAAAAATGCTTAGAGATATCTTCAATGGGTATAAGAGTAGATAAAGAATCTTTATTGAAGCAATTAGATATGATGGATCTAGATGAAAGGAAAAGTTTAGAATTCCATAAAAAAATACTTGAAGAAGAATTGCCTCTTAGTGTTGGTGGAGGGATCGGTCAGTCTAGGCTTTGTATGCTCCTTTTACAGAAAGCACATATTGGAGAAGTTCAGTCAAGTATCTGGCCGGAAGAGGTTGTAGAAGAATTTGATAAGAAAAGAATTGCTTTGTTATAATTTTTTTATTTTCTTTAATTTGATTTTAAGAAAACCTTTTTATAATGATTTGATATTTCACATAAAAATGACAAAATACATTTCAATTCAAGAAGCAATGGACAAAGGAAAAGGCAAAGTATCAGTCAGAGGATGGATTCACAGAGAAAGGGGAAGCAATAAATTAAAATTCATAACCTTAAGGGATTCAAGCAACGTAATTCAATGTGTTTTTGAAAGGGTTGAATTTGAGAAACGTTGGGAAGAGATTGATCATCTTCAAGTTGAAACTTCTATAATGATTCAAGGTGAGATTAAAGAAGATAAAAGGGCTCCAACTGGTTATGAAATTCATGTAGATGATTTTGAAGTGGTAGGAAAAAGTGAAAATTATCCGATAGGTAAAGATTTATCAGTAGAATTCCTGGCAGATAATCGGCACTTATGGTTAAGAAGCAGGAAGATGATTGCAATATTAAAGATTCGTTCTACAGTCTTTGCAGCAATTGATGAATATTTCAAAGGAGAAGGATTTTATGAATACCATTCACCAATTTTTCAGTCAGTACAATGCGAGGGAGGTTCTACTTTATTTCAAGTGCCTTACTTCGGCAAGAAAGGTGTCTTTTTGGGACAGACCTGGCAATTATATGCAGAACCGGCAATCTTTGCTTTGGAAAAGATTTACACCATCTCACCTAGTTTTAGGGCTGAAAAATCAAAGACTAGCAGGCATCTGACGGAATATTGGCATGCAGAAATGGAAATCGCTTGGGCAGATTTTGACGAAATTATTGATTATGGTGAAAGATTAATCAAGCATGTTGTCAAAAAAGTTTTAGAGAAACATAAAGAAGATTTAGAAATATTAGGAAGAGATATTGAAAAACTTAAACCCTCAATAAAGAAGCCCTTCGTGAGGATGACATACACTGAAGCATTGAAAATTCTGGAAAAGAAATGCGACATGAAAGTAAAATGGGGTAAAGATTTAAGAACAATCGAAGAAGAAAAATTAACCTTATTGTACGATGTTCCTATCATCGTAACTCATTATCCAAAAAAAGTCAAAGCTTTTTACATGACTGAAGATCCAGAAAATCCTGACGTTGTTCAGGGAGCAGACTTTTTAGCTCCTGAAGGTTATGGTGAAATTGTTGGTGGATCACACAGAGAACATGACCTAGAAAAAATAAAGAAGCGTCTGATTGATGATGGTGAAGACCCTGCTGAATACGAATTCTATCTAGATACAAGAAGATATGGCTCCGTGCCCCACGGCGGTTTTGGTATGGGCGTAGAAAGATTAATCGCCTGGATCTGTAAGTTAGATACGATTAAGGATGCCATTCCTTTTCCAAGGACGATGGAAAGGTATAAGCCTTAATAATGGTTATTAACTTCAATAAAATATTACCAGAATCTTTAGAAAATATTGACTTTAACCGTTATTGCCATTTCTTAATACACGAAAAAGAAGAAGTAAGAACCTATACTAATTCAGATGAGATAATCAGTAATTATGGTGATGCTAAATGGAATATCATTGACCTGTTAAATGAAAAATTCAATTCCAACTTTGATTTACATAACTGGATTAATAAAAATAAAGATGACGAAATTTCTTACTTTCTGAATGAAGCTGGTTCAAATAGTTTAAATCATTCGCAATTCAAAGCACCTTACAAGTTTCATCTGTGGTTAGGAGAAGAAAGTTTTGTAATTGGTATTGAACAGAAAGGAAAAGGTTTCAATGCAAAAGAGATTGATGATAAAAGAATAAAAGATAATGAAGGTAATGCGTTTGAATTTTTTAGAAATTGTAAAAGCGAAGTTTTCTTTGATGATTGTGAAGATGCTAAGATTGTCTTTATTGAATTTAAGTTTTAGGATGTTGATTTCTTGACAATTATTCCCTAAACTTAACCAAACCAGTATGAGGATCGTACTTCATCCTTGTAAATATCTTACTGTCAGTCACTCCATTCTTTTCGTAGGGATCAGCAATCATCTTCATCATCACTAATCTTCCGATCTCTGTATCGTTCAATGCTCTTATTCTCATATTATCTGTTTCAGGATTCTTTTCAAGCATAACTGTCCTGTAACGCAGCTTGTCTACATAATCAACCATTCCTTTGGATGGTACTAAAAATGGTAATGAATGTATCCTTCTCTTTTCCCATTCCTGTTCCATCATCGCTTTAAGCCCGTGCAAGGAAGCGATCTCGTGCGGGCAGAAATAATACTCTTTCAACTTTGTATCTTTTCTATCACTGCGATAATTCTTATCCTTGCAATAACATTCGCCGAACATGTCCCATACGGTACTTACTATTCGTGGATCTTCTTCTTCAAACATGGGAATGTTGACTATCTTAACGTTATATTCTTTGTAAATGTTTGTCTTTGATGGTACAATAAAATTTCTTCCCATACTATGCTTAAATCCGCGCTTGTTGGGTTCAATCAAATCTCTCTGCCTAACTTGCAGCTGTGCAACATAATGGCTTAACTCTTTGCCTTCTGTCCTCTGAGATTTTAAATGAGCTTGATACTTGCTTAATTTTCTTCTTTTTTTCTCCAGTTCTTTTCTGGTAAACTCTTCACCGGTAGCTGAATTTATTCCTGATTCAACTTCCATCTCTAATCTAGGGATTCCTAGTTGATAATAAGCTAGATTTTGAAATGCTCTTAATTCTGCACCTTTAATATTATTCATTATCGGTACTACCCTAAGACTTTTATCTGCACCGGTCCAGCAGTAACCAATAAATTTCCTGTCAATATATTTGTCTTTATGTTGGTTAAGATATTTGAAAGCTGTAGAGATAACATCTTCCGGATGCCAATTAAGTTCTTCTTTTTGTCTTACGGTCAATCTTCTTCCCGGATCATTGTTATCTAACAAAGCTCTTCTTATCATTACCTTATCAAGATTAACCATGGAATCCATTTCGTAACAGATCAATTCCCTGCTCTCACCAGCAGGAATCCGATAAGCAGCAGGTAATATCAATAATCTGTCTCTTTCAAGACTTTTAATCTTATCGACTAAAGCTTGATTATCTAATTGGTAGGATTTACCATCAAGCAATTGTTCTAAATTCTCTTCTTTTGTTCCTACAATAATATCTACTTCTAACAAATCTTTAGGGACAATCCTTTTCTTGTCAAGAAATTGTAATAATATTCTTCTAGCATCCCATCTCTTAAAATAATCCTTTCTTGGCTGTGATAGGTTGATGAGCATATTATGCTGGATTTATATTTAATATATAAAACTTTCTGAGCAATTATTATCTCTCAGTAGTTACACAATTAAAGAAACTCTTTTATTATAGCTTATCTCTCAAAGTAAACATGTACATCCTTAAACAACTTCCTGAAGATTTTATCGTAAAAGAAATAAGTAATGTAGAAATAAAAGATAAAGGTAAATATTTCTATTACAAATTAAAGAAAACTAATCGTAATACTTTAGATGTTGTTAAAGAAATCGCTAAACAATTGAATGTTAAAGAAAAACAAGTAGGTTTTGCCGGCAGCAAGGACAAGCATGCAGTTACAGAACAATTGATATCGGCACCAAAAAAGCTAGATAAGATAAATATTGATAAAGTCTCTTTAGAATTTCTTGGTTATGGAAATAAACCTATTTCTTTAGGTGATCTGGAAGAGAATGAATTTGAGATCGTTGTCAGACATTTAGAAAATTTTTCTATTGACAAAATTAATCTTGTAGAAAATTATTTTGATGAACAGAGGTTTTCTCTTCATAATGTTGATATCGGCAGGCATCTGATAAAAAAAGAGTTTGAAGATGCAGTAAAACTTATTGATGACAGCAGAGCAAATGAACATCTGAAGAAACGTAAGAATGATTTTATCGGTGCCTTAAAGAATCTGCCGATAAGATTGCTAAGGATGTACGTAAACGCTTACCAAAGTTATCTTTGGAATGAAACTTTGGCAGGTCACTTAAGAAAGAAGGGAAAGGTTCTCAAAGAAGTTGAATACTCATTAGGAAAAATAGTTTTTGTTTCTGATGCAGAAAAATTTGTAGATTTAGAAATTCCTTTGATAGGTTTTGGTTGTGAAAGTTTGGATAATTTTAAAGATATAATAAAGAAAATTATGGAAAAAGAAAATCTTGATTATCCCGATTTTGTCATTAAACAGATTCCAGAACTTTCTTTAGAAGGAGATTTAAGAAAGGCATTTGTAAAAATAAATAATCTGAAAATCAGTAAAGAAACAAATGATGATTTCAATAAAGATAAAAAGAAACTTACAGTTAAATTTTCTTTAGGGAAAGGAAGTTATGCTACCATGGTTGTAAGAAGGATGATATCTTTAGAATAAGAATAAATATTTGGATTTTTGTTAAACTCACTAAAACATCTTATATTTTTGCGAAATGATAAAAATTAGTGAACGTACTTTTATCTGTTTTCTTTAGAATTTAATCATCAACAGAAGGGGGTCTTACTGCTAACTCTAAGCAAGTTTAACTTCCTTTGTCCCTAAAATGACTGAAAAAAATTCTCATTCCAATAAAGATGAAAATTGGCTTGAAGAAAGAAAAAAACTCTTAGAATCTCTTCAGAAATTTCAGGAAGTAGCTTTCAAACAGTATCAGCATATCAATTATCTGCAACAAATCGTTGATGAACAAAAAGCTTTATTGGAAAAATATGAACAAGGTGTTGAAGATCTTGTTGAGAACGATTTAAATCTTGAAGTAGAAGATGTAACTTTTTCTGATATTGGCGGTTTAGGTGATGTAATCCAAAAAATTCAGCATTTTCAGTATGGGATTCTCTTTCCGCAAATGTATAAATCTTTTGCTATCAAGCCGCCTAAAGGCTTGTTGATGCATGGTCCTCCAGGTTGTGGCAAAACGATGATTGCCAAAGCCATGGCTAACGAGATTGATTCATTCTTCATGGAAATACCCATGACTAAGATCATCAGCAAATATGTTGGAGAAGCAGAAAGGACTCTTGACGAATTGTTGTTACATGCACGGAACACTCACAATGAGTATGGAAAGAAAGTGATCGTTTTCGTTGACGAAGCCGAACAGATGTTCAGGAAAAGAGGTTCATATGACCATGGTGTTAATGATAGAATAGTTAATGTCTGGTTAAGGACCATGGACGGCATGTCCGAATCAGATGGTTTAATCTTTGTTGCCGCTACAAATCATCTTGAGATGATGGATGATGCAATAACCAGAGCAGGAAGGTTTGATTATGTTGTTGAAATTCCTAAGCCGGATAAAAAAGGCATAGAAGATATTTTAAGAAAACAAGTTGCATATACAGAAAAGAAAGCTAATCGTACTATCTATCAGATTGATGATTATGGACGTCTGGCAGAAATGCTTTATCAGAGAAAAGTCACTGGTGCGGACATTAAAGAAGTTCTTCGTATTACTTCTGAAAGGTTGATCGCTGAATTTATTGAGAGTGACGATTCGCTTGTTGTTGGTCTTCCTGCAACTTATATTTATCAGAGCCAATTGGAAAAGACCCTTTACTCTTATGGAAAAATAAAACATGAGAAGAAAATTGGTTTTAATGTTAAATCTGATGAGGATGATTCTGGCAATTTTGAAGATTTTGTTGATCGCAGTTATCTTGAAAGACAAAAAAGAAAAAATCATCATGGGGATGGATAGATGTGAAAAGACATTCTGATCACATTGACGATTTGATTGCACGTGTAAAAAAAGATTATCAGATCGTCATGAAAGAAGTTGACATCCACGATCCAGAGACAAGGAGGACTATCGGTGAAGCAGACTTAATTGGAATAATTAACGGAGAATGGCATCTTTACGAAGTAAAATCTGGTGACAATTTAGAGAAAGCCAAAAAGCAGTTGTTTAAATTAAAAAGATATTTAGAAGATTATCATGATATTAAACTGTTTTATTATTCTGGGAAGTTGAAAGAAGTTAAGGAGATATGTTGAGAGTTTGGCGAAGATAAGAGTGCAGTGTATGTTAAAACATAGAAATAACTTGAGAATACTTTGTTCTTATTTCTTTTAATTTATCTTTTGTAAGTTTGAAATCATCATCTTTTAAATCCCAGCAAAAATCAGTAACTGGTTCTTCATCAAAATCTAAATAATTCATATCATCGCCACTAGGTCCATATAAAAATTCATAATTATAATATGCTAAAAATTCTTGATATTTTTTGATATCTAATTTTTCATAATTATTAATAATGTAATCAATAACTTGAATTATGAATTTTATGATTTTTTTGGCAAATTCCTTATCTTCTGGAATTATTTGATCATTATATTTTTTCCAATCATCTTGAATTTTGCTGTATTCTCTATTTATTTCATAATATTCGTTCTCAAGTTCTTTAGATAATTTAATTTTTAACATATCAGTTATGGAAATGTTGAATCTTAAAAATTTATCGGAGATATTATGTTTTAATGTTGTTTGTTGTTAAATATCCCTTGGGAAGACTCAAGTTTAGGGCTTTCCAAACATATAGAATCAATAGGCTTTATTTTATTATGGTTCTTCTTTTAGTCTTTCAATGATATTCTTGAACTCTAATTCGTTCCGTTCAAGATAATCTTTCTTGATTGTTAATCCTCTATAATTGATTTCATTCCTTACTTTTCTGAGTTCATCAATCTTTTGAATCTCAAAATCAAAGTATTGGATTTTTTCTTTGAGATATGCAATTAGACAAAGATGGTTAGTACAGTTATAGCCATTTTTGTAGAGATGAGCAAAGATTAACTCTTTGATAATATCATAGTAAGCTTCTACTTTGAGAGCAATGAATTTATCATCAACATCTTTATTCCAAAATTCAAGACGAAGATTCGCCATTTGAAGCATCTGGTTGGATCGTTCTTCATCAGCCTGTGTCTCAGTGATGATATTTCCATCAACACATTCTTTCCAACTCATTTCATTAGCCATTTTCAATCTCCATTCTACTGAATTTTGATGAAACCGTAAAGCACAATCCCATTAATTATATTGTTTCTTAATTCTTTTGAAAGATTATTAAGATTTGGTTCAAAAAGAAGATTAATTTTTCTGTTCAGTTTCTTTTCATATTTTGCTATGTTAAATTTAGACTCTTTTGCTTCTACAAAAATATCTATATCGCTCTTCTCAGTAAAAGTGGCTTTTGCTCCACTTCCAAATAAAATAACTGAGGATGGCAAAGTTTCTTCTTGTATATGTTTGATAATCCCAGAATCAATTAATTTTAAGACTAAATAATTCTTTTTGTAAAATTTATATTTTTGATTTTGAGTATCAGCAAAATATGTTGGATATAACGTTTCTTTTTTCTTTTTGATTAATTCTAAATTTTGGAGATCATTTATGTATTTTAAAATAGTAGCATGACTTAGATTTAATTCTCTGGCAATTCCTCTAACAGAAAAGTCTTTTGTAGGAAATTCTATGAAGAGTTCCAGTATCCTATATGTGTTATTTTTGAATATTTCATCCATTTTGCCGCTTGGTTAATTATTTGACCAGTTGGTTACAAAAATGACCGCTTCTATAAAAATGTTGTGTTTTATTTATTGAGTTTAAGGTGGCTGTGTAGTTTTATTATTCAGAGAAGTTGAAGGAAGTTAAGGAGATCTATTGAGGTTTTGTGTTATATTGTTATAATAATGACATGGCAAGATTAAGTTCTGTTTTTTTACTCTCTCAATCTCGCTTTCTTATTTCCCAGAACTTCCAGAACCATATAATTGTTAAACAGATAAGGGATATAATCTTTAGCATCAGGGAAAGGGTCAGTTCTTAACTTAGAAATATTATCTTTCATCATCTTCTTGGCTTTATCAACCGCACTTTTCGCTGAATTCCCTTTTAGCAAAGATTTTACCAGCAGATTAGAAGGCTCTAAGAACAATCTTGCTCTTTTATCCCGGTGAATGCTGGTTTGAGAATAGACGTCCATCCCTAAAGCAAAATCATCCACATAACCGATAAAAGTAGTTTCTTCATCTGCAACACTTCTCCCTAATTCTGCTGCGGAACTGCATGAAAGAGCATAAATAACTTTTCTTTTTAACAAATTATCATTATCTCCTAATTGGATAATTGTTTCATCATTATGGCCGCAAATCATTGAAGTATTGCCGTGGCCATTAAACATGATAAATTCGAAATCATTCTTTTCAATAACGTTAACAACAACATTTCTGTTTGCATCTTCTTGATTTTTGCTTATTGTTGTAAATCCTTTTAATTCAGATTCTTTAATCAATTCCTTACTGTAATGAAAAAGGTAAGAAGTTACGTCATCATGCGACGGTCTGACAAATAAAGTTTTCATTGAACACCTACTTATACAATCCCCTCCTTTAAAGCACGCATATATCTTAACTGGATATCAATTACTTTCTTTCCTGTAGGGGTTCCATCACGCACTTCCTTAAGCAGGTCATCCTTGCTTAAAAATCCACCCTTAGAACCTAGAGCGATCTTTACATTCGGAGACATTGACTTGATTCTCTCCAGTACAATTTTCTGAATGATTTCTTCTTTCTTGCCCATGGTTATATTATCTCCAAATCAATCATCATTTTTAATATTTTCTTTCCCCTGTCAGTTTCATTATTAATTTCCTCATAAGCCAAATCCCAATTAATCGGCTGGTCATCGATGACAACTATGGGGACTTTTCTCTCTTCTATCGGAACTCCGGAATGTACCCTGAAGAAACGCTCAGCACCTTTTAGCATTACAATTAGTATACGGACAGGCTATAAAAATATTTCTATCATATAATTCAGGAGCGTGCAAGCATTTCGGGCTTACTAGCACTTTATGATGCTGTGATGATTATGAAGAATTTGGAGGTGATTGAATTTTGCTTCTTTGATTTCTTTTTGAGAAGGTTGATTTTACCCCTCTTTTTCCAAAATAATTATCCGAAATTTAAATAGAATGAATCTGATCTTTGGCAAAAATAAAATAAATACATAGAGAATCTCAACAAAGTTTGATTTATCTCAACACTCCAACCAACTCCTCAACCCCTTCAATCTTATAATCTGCTCCTCTACCTTTAAATACCTGCCCATAGGTAGCCAAACAAGTCCTCATACCTACTTTCTTAGCTCCTAAAACATCTCTCTTAGGATTGTCTCCAACGAACAAAACCTCTTTCGGCTTAAGTTTCATCTTCCTCAAAGCTTTCCTAAATGGTTCAGAAGATGGTTTTAGTTTGCCGGTATCTTCATAACCTAAGACAATATCAAAAAACTCAACCAGATTCATTTCTGTTAATCTAGGCCAAGCCTGTAATTTTGGAGCATCTGAAATCACTCCTAGCTTAATGCCTTTATTCCTTAATTTCATCAATGTTGATCTTACATGAGGATAAGGGGTTAGTTGCCCCAGTTTGACTTTCCTGTATGCCACAATACCGGCAGAGAGAATTTTGTATTCAACCTTGTTATTATACTTCTTCAAGAATTTTTCAAAAATTCTTTGGTCTTCAATACCATGCTCTTTATACATGGTAAACATTCTCTTGTAAGCAACTTCTTTCTTCATGTTCAGACCAGCATCAACCATAGCAGTAACGGCTGCTTCAGTACAACGTTTCTTCATGGTCATGAAGTCAATTAATGTATTATCTAAATCAAACAATACCCCTTTTATCATATAGAGAAAGAAAGAGTCTTTTTATTTAAAATTTTCTCAAAGTAAAATGCGTCCCACAAGGCTTTTAAACTTCAAAAATTTGGCTTAAGAATACTAAAATTCAATGGCAAATAAAAAATTAGAATTAGAACGATTAAGAGAAAGAATTATTAAAAAATATTATATCCAAAAGTGGAACGAAGTCTGGTTCTTTCCAAAAGTAGGTAAAATTGAAGGTTACTATGGAACATCTAAAGCGATGTTGGTAGGATCAAATCCAAGTCTTGGTAGCAAAGGATACAAATCATTAATTTCTAAAAAATTAAAATGGTTTTATGACATCTTGGAAAAAGAAGGATATAGTAATGCGCATCTGACAGATGTAATTAAATTGAGGATGAATAATAAAGAATTTGAAGACTTTAAGAAGAATGAAAATGAAGTGAAAAAGCAAATAAAGATTCTTAAAGAAGAAATTGATATTATTAAACCAAAAAATATTTTAGCCATGGGGAAGAAGGCTAAGAAAATTCTTGATGAGTATAATATCCCTTCAAGACAAATAACGCATTATTCTCGCGTTTATCGATTTAAAAAAGATAAAGAAAAGATGATAAAACAATTACGGGAATATTTATGGAAGAATTAAGAGATAAAGTATATAATTGGTCTATGGAATTAGTTAAGAAAAAAGAAACCATGTTGCAAGGAATCTTTCTATTATTATCTACATGGAAAAAAGTTTTGCATATTTTAGATATCATATGAAAACATTTAAACTTAAAGATTTTGAGAGATTACTTAAGAAATGTGATTTTGATTATTTTAAAAAGAAAAATTTTGTAGATATCGATTTGAATAATGAGGAAACAAAAAATAAGATCATTAAGATATATGAAGATCTTTCAAATTTTGAAGGTATACGGTATGTGGGGGCTACTAAAGTTATGCACTTAATATGTCCATATGTTTTTGTAATGTGGGATGTTGCAATAATAGAAGGATACAAAAAAGAGACTTTAAGAGGATACATTAATACAAGACCAGAAGGATATTATAATTTTATGCGAGAGATGCAAAAAAGATATAAAGAAAAGAAATTTAAAGATTTAAAAAGAAATGTACTGGTTCCCCGTGCAATCGACCTCCATAATTGGGATAAGTTCTCTACTTAACTATTTTCCCCAATTCCTTCACAATCCAAACCATCGCTTCTGTATCTAACTTACAATACTTCAACAAATCTTTTCTTACATCCTCACCATCAGCATAGATCATGCTCAGATAAGATAATGCTGCAGTATCTCCATCAGCGATTTTTAGTTTAGAATAATCTTTTTCTGTAATAGCAGGCAATACATCTTTAATCGAAGCTGAACCGTGCTGTTCAGAATTGTAGTAATAAAAGTTTTTGAAAGGAAACCACAAATCCACTACTCTGTCAATTACTTCTGAAACCCATTTCTTATAATCGGGATAAGCATCAGCCAACTCTTTCAATCTAGAAATTTCAAAAGATTGGTTATAGACAATGATAGAACCGGATGAACCTAAAACAGTTCTTAATTCAACCAAAAACTTTTCTCTAGGATCACTATTATCATTGGCTAAAAATTCAAAATGCTTTCCATCAATATGCAAGCTGAACTGAAAGGGAATTTGCTGGTATGGTTTTGTTCCATCAAGTATGGGAATAGCAGTTCTGAATGTTTCAAAATCTAGGTAATAAACTGGTTTTTGAATACCTTCTAAGAATTTCTTTAACTTCTCTTTATCTACATGAACTTTTCCAGTTTTCTCACATTTATGCTGTATGCCCTGTTTGTCGGTTAATTTGTATTCATGTGGAATATCTTTCAAAGCCAAAATACCTTCTTCAAGAAGTTTAAAACATTTCTGTCCTCCTCTATAAAGATCAAATATTGAAGCAGAAGGTAAAAATCCCCAACAGTCATCTTCTAATGGACAATCATAAGGATCAGAACAATCTTTACTTATCTTGACATCAGGACAGGTTTCACTCTTCATCACATTAAGCAGATTATTTATCCTCTCCTCAATGCCAACAATAGCTTCATTAACTTCTTCAGTAATGTCTTCTTTAGTGAAGAATTTTTTAGGATCAATCTCTCCACTCTTGACAAACTCATTATTAACATGCATTAAAAAACATTTTCTAATATTCAATCCAGCCAAAGAGTAAACATGTTTCTGAAAACTTACATCCTGAATATTAACATCTTTGACTTTTGTACCGCTCTTAACCTCAATTATATCCCATTTACTTCCTGCTGGTACAAGTATGTCTGCCCTGGAGTAAAGATTACCAACCATAAAGGCAGCTTCAAATAAAGGCTTACCTAATTTTACAAATTCTTTAGACTTTGCAATGTTCTTTTTGAAATCCGCTTCAGGGATATCAATTCCATCTGGAAATAATCCTTTTGCAAGCTGGCCTACAATATGTCCCTGATCAAACTTGTGTTGAGTAGATAAATCAGGTTCAGGAATCCTATCTTCTTCATGTAATGATACCCAGAAGTATTTAGGACATTGTAATCCTACAAGGTACTTAGATTTAGTTAAGAGTGTCATTTATACATTTCAATAAAATAGATATTAAAAACATTTGGGTTAATTATATTAGCAAAATACACCAACACAAGATTTATTAACATTCCAATCAATCTAACCTGTATGGAAAAGAAACTTAAGAAAAATATCACCATCACCAAGAAAGAGCATGACGAGTGGCATAAAAAGCATCCTAAGTGTGGCAATAAGATGGATAAAGAGCATGAACTATGCCATAAGAAGATAGGTCTTACAGTAAAGAAAAAGGAATAATCACAACGTATCACTCATCTCGCTTAAAATTTTTTCTCTAAACGCTCAAGTTGTAACAGAATTCTCATACTATCGAGCAATAAAGGGCAAGAATTATAAAATAATGTAAATAAATAACAGATATAATGAAAATTATCCTGAGTAGAAAAGGGTTTGATTGTGAAAATGGGGGTTATGCTAGCCCGGTTCTTCCCAATGGAAAGCTAATATCTCTACCGATTCCATCAAGTGATGTAATAAAATATTCTGATTTAAAATTAGATGACAACAAATCCTATTTTGATTTAATGAAAGAATTAAAACCAAAAATAAAATATAACAAAGAATGGTGCGAATTAACCAAAGAAACAAAATGTCATTTAGATCCTGATATTTATGTAGATATTCTAAAAAGAGATAGAGATTGGAAAGCTTCTTTTGGACAAATTAACCAATCACAATCACATTTACTAAATGAAGGAGTTAGAGAAGGAGATCTATTTTTGTTTTTTGGTTGGTTTAGACAGACTATCTTAAATAATGGTAAATTATGTTTTGATAAATCTGCTCCTGATTTACACATACTTTTTGGATATCTTCAGATAGGAAAGATAATCCAAGTCAATAATAAAACCAAAATCCCAAAATGGATGAAATTTCATCCGCATGCAGTAGATGAAGATAGAATAAAAACTTCTACAAATACAATCTATGTTACAAGAAAGAATTTAACATGGGATGAAGGATTATCTGGAGCAGGAATTTTTAGATTTAATAAAGAATTAGTATTGACAAAAGAAGGTCTTTCCCGTTCAAAATGGGGCTTGCCAGATTTTTTTAAACAAGTGAAAATAAGTTATCATTCTGAAAAATCATGGAAGCCAGAAGGATATTTTAAATCAGTAGATAAAGGTCAAGAGTTCGTGATTGAAAATAATGAAGATGTTGAGAATTGGGCTAAATCAATAATAAAAAACAATAGTTAAGTCAAAAATAATTTTTTTAATTCTTCTGCTTCTTTACCAAACTATTTCTATTCTCGCAGAATTTAACGAATGCAAAAATAATTTACACAATAGATAGAAAAATAACAAACTCCCTCTAAAATCACAATAAAAGAAAAATAAAAACACTAATTTGGCATTTAATTAAAATTTCTCTGAGGTATTTTTATTATCTTCTTCAACAATTGGTTTTATATGACTTTTAAAAAATGCGCTTTGACATCACTGCTTCTTACTCTCGGAGCATGCAGCGGAACTAGCTGTTCAAGAACTTATGAAAGACCTCCTATAACACAGGAAGTGAGAGATAGAAATGATAATAACCTCAATAGTGATACGATTAATGAAATCTTAGATGCTTCAGTGAAGATAAGAAGCAAGTATACGTATCTTGAAAACATAGATGATATGACTTCTATTGAACTTAAGATAAAAGGGAGCTTGGGTTCAGGTGTAGTTCTATATGATGATGATAAAGAGGAATTTTATGTGATTACGGCTAATCATGTACTTCCGCCAAAGGAAATAGAGAATGGTATCCTACTGGAACAGACGGTTACAGCAGGGGAAATTGAGGGTGAAGTGATTAAACGCAATGAAGGCATCGATCTGGCTTTGCTTAAACTTACAGGTGGAAAGTTCATGCCTTATACAAGAAAGTTTGCGCAAGATACAAACATAGGAGATTATGTTATAGGTGCAGGTTTTCCCAGTGGTGGGCAAAAAATTCTCTTTAAAGGATTTATTTCCAGTTATGATATTCGTGATGAGGTTCCTGTACATACGGTTATAGATTCTAGTATCTCTCCCGGAGATTCAGGATCAGGTACTTACATCTTGCAGAACGGAAAAGCACATCTTGCTGGGATTGTACAAGTATATTATCTAAATAAAAGAGGCCAGGCAGGGATGTCACCATTATCATATCTTAGAAACTTTGTCAAAGATACGGATATTGAAGATGAATATCTGTAAAAAAACTTTAGCAAAAGGAAGAATAAAAAAATCAATCTTGCCGTTTGTTAAAAAATTCAATGACTATTTTTATATGATCCAAATTAATTAAATCTTTCATAAAGTAGTGGTGGTAAAATGGGAAACAATGATTCTTACAAAAAATTAGAATTGCCGAATATAAATATTGCTTTAGTCCATATCGATATGGAAGGCAATAAAAATTGTTATGCACTTGGCGAAGATGGTAATCTTTATGCACCGGCAAATCTAGAAGCTTATCTATTCCCTTACTCAGAAAAAGCTTTGTACACCCTTTATTCTAAAGATAGGTTCTTGATAGAAAAGATACGTTTTCAGTCTATTGAAGATTATCTGATAATAGACGAAGATAATCTTGAAGATTATATGGTTGAGGAGGAAGATGAGCCTTACAGAAATGATCGGTGAATGGGATACTTTTCATCAGATGGCAAGCAAGTCTGAACTTAAACCGACACTTCATTCAAAAACTTTTGATACGGATAAATTGACTCTTGTCTTGATGGGAGACATGCATATAGGCAGTAAGTTTTATGATGCAGATAGGCATAAAGAAATCTTAGAATGGTGTTGGGAACAAAAAACTCCTTTAATTCTTATGGGCGACAATATTGAAGCTGCTACAAGAGATTCTGTCGGAGCAGGTGTTTATGAGCAGTCAGAAATAATAGAAGAGCAGGTTGAACATTTTTATCATCTGTTTAAGCCTTTCGCTAAAGAAGGTTTGATACTTGGGATGCATGAAGGCAACCATGAAGCAAGAGTATACAAAGCTACCGGTTTTGATCTGGCAAAAAACATGGCAAGACAATTAGGCATCTCTTATTTTAGCTATTCAAAACTGCATAACTTAATAGTTGGAAATCAAAGTTATACGATGTACACAACACATGGTGCCAGCGGAGCTACAAAACCGCATACAAAAATCAAAGGCGCATTGGATCTATCTCATGTTGCTGATACGGAAATATATGCAATGGGCCATGTCCATACTTTGGATCATCATGTCAGAACTTATTATGAAGTTGATAAGCGTAATAAGAAGATTGTACAGAAAAAGAAACATTTTATCATCACTGGAAGTTACTTGTCTCATTGGGGAAGTTATGGTCATATCAAGAACATGGAACCCTCACCTATCGGCAGTCCTAAACTTAAATTGTCAGGAGTGGAACACGAAGTAAGAGTTTCATTATGAAAGAATATAAATTCTTCTTTGATGGATACTTTTCCAGAGCTTATGCTTTCGATGAGCAGACTGAAAAATATCTACGTGAAAAAGATCTTAAGAAAGTAACTCTCGTCGAACTTACAGAATCGGAACTTGAGATCCTGATGAGAGAGAAGAGAAAAGATGAATTGGAAAATACTTAAATAAAATAATAACTTTCTTAAATCATCATCTGTTGATTAACTAAAAGAAAATTAATTGTTTGTCTTTTGCGATTAAGTAAATATTTCTGAAGATGTTTTTATTTAGTTCTAGAAGATAGAAAATTCATGAAAGAGTTAGAAGAACTTGCAGGACTTGAAGAGCTTGAAGATCATGAATGGTTAGAAAGGATTGAAAAAGTAAAAAGGATCAAAAGAGTAGAAAAGAAAAAATCTCTTCAAGAGATAATCAATTTAGGGGGAGGGAAAATCACGGTAAGAGCTTATGATCCATCACAAAAAAAACATCTTCCGACGATGCTTAATTATGAAGAATTTTTAGATTATTTGGTCTCTGAAAATTCTTTTTGTTTTCATGGCTCAATAGAAGAAAAAAGAAAAGTATGGGTATATGTAAATAATCTTCCGTTTAAGTATGAATGTTGAATTTGGGTGTGGTTTTTAAATCAATTTAAAACTAGTAAGTAATAGGTCAGCTTGCACGGCACGAGTATTTTTGGCTCAAGGTAAAATCTTAACAACTTAATTTAAGCTCAACTTGCCAAAAATGTGCCTCCATTGGCAAAATAGACCTATTACTTTCTAAACCTAATTACTCAATGTGCAGGAAATGTAACAAATTTTGCAATAAAGTAGATATTTCTATACAAATCTTTTTAAATTAACAAATCATCGAAAACTAGTGGGTGTTTTTTTTGTAATTTTATAAATCAATAAATTTTTCAGGAGGACTTATGCTAGAAAAAATAATAGATTTTTTATTCCAGCGTAAACCTACTTATGTCCCTGAAAATACTTCTGAAAAAGATTTAGTCAATACAGTAGGGAAAGGTCTTAAAGAGAAGCAGTCTAAGTTATTAGACACTTTTAATCTAATGATGCAGCAGAAATGGGATCCATTTGATATTTCAAATTCTATTGTGGCATTGAGATTATTAGAAAAAAAACATGATCTTCCAAAAGAAGTTTATCAATTAGTTGAACATGCAGTTGAATATGGCTCTTTAGAACCTTATCCTTATCATCTATTTAAGATACCCGTTGGAGACCATGAAAAAAAACAAAATTCTTTTTCACAATTAGAAACGCTATTAGAAGGGATAAGTATTTTGGAATCTGTAGATAATCCTCCTAGGTGGGTATACACCGACCTTTGGGATAAATGGCACGGAAATAACGATAAAGCAAACAGCGATTTTTTCGCATCTGACGTGAAGATCTCAGCAAATAAATTGATCAATGCTAGCGACATGCCAAGGAAAGCGCGGAACTTTTTCTTGAAAGTGATGGACAACTTTGTTCCGGATTATGAAGTCTCTTATGGAATAAGAGCGGGAAGGTTAGCAGAAAATATATCGCTGGCAACAGAAGAAACATATTCTGGATCATATAGTTATTGTAATGCTCTTTTTGAGATTTTTCCGGAAACCCCGCCGGAAGTTTACGGTGCTTTTCTTTCTCTTCCGCAAAACGTTCCAGATAAGTTTGATACTTTTATAATAAAATTATTAAAATTGCTGCCTGAACAGGCAAAAAAATATCATTACTTAAAGAAGATAGAAGAAGTTACAACAGAAGTGGTTGGCCTGTTAAGAAACGGACATAACCCTGCTGTAGTCGGGCAGCTTTTTGGTAATTGTGATTTTGAAGCTGATGGTGCTATGAGGGCATTGTATGTGAGGGGACAACTTTTAGCTAAAATAAAAAAAGAAGTTCCCATCAACCAGATTACCAATAAATTTGTTGGTCTGATCTCAATGCTTGAACATGTAAATTATAATGTTGATCCAATAATCTTCCATCTTGCCAGTAAGCTACCGGATCCTGAACAGGAACATTTTAACTGGCACATCGATAATCTAAGAGGCTATACTAACTCTATTGACCTGATCATTTTTGCAGACGCATTATATGATTATATGGTAGGTAAACAGCTAAGCCATCTACAGGAAAAAGACTTTGCTACTTTCCTTTCAAGATCCATGCGCAGCGGTACTAAGAAAAGAAAAGAACGTCAGGAGATTGAAAGCGTCTTAAAGAGTAATCTGGAATCCTTGCAGGATTGTCCTGAACATGTCAAAGAATATTATGGTAGTTTGTTTCCTCAAATTATGGTTCAAAATAAAATGCTTGATGTTGGTGAAGATAATGGAGCTTGGTATCTCGACCAGGAAGCGGTTTCAGCTTTTCTTAAAGCTAAAACAAATCATGATTCCAAAGATGGGAACTTCCTTAATGAAGTAGTTAACAAGCTAATTATGGGGGGTTTATTGGATAACAGAAAACAGAGAAATATTGTTACGGTTAACCTTGCCTGTGGGTCAGCTTATTCTGAACTTAGGTTCGGCGAAATTTTAGGAAGTAAAAGAAACGGTTTTGATGTCCAATCTTTGCTTATTGATAATAATGCTCCCATGCTTGAATCAGCAGCACTTAATTGTCAGATCTCCAGAAAGAAAGCATCTTTACTTAAAAAAGATATTAGATATCTTTCTTATGAAGGAGATGTTTTACCTTACTTCCAGCCGCAGGATAGGCAATTAATACTTACTCTCTTCGGAAGGACTTTCTTTAATCTTGAATTGACTGCAGAGGTTGTAATTGAAAGGATCTTTGAAATTGCAGAAAGACATTCTCGTAATAGTAAAAGTCCGACGATAGTGCTGCTGGAAGGGGATAAAGAGAAGAACATGAAATATTACCGTGATCCTGGATCAGAACAGATGCATCTTGTTTATTTAGCTAATCGTTTAGATGTCAGAAAAGAAAACTTTTTTGTTAGAAATGAATCTACTTATGCAGCTTTATTGACTCCTGATAAGAGCAAAGTAGAATTTTATTTTTTGATCACTGAAGATGTACCTATGGTAAAAACAGCCCTGAACTCTTTTTGGTTAAGAAGCGGCCGTGTTATCAGGATTGGAGAAAGCAGAACAGTCCAGCCTTCCCTTAGAGATTATTTTGAAAGAAAAGGATTTCAATATGGTGAAGTTAACAATAAATATGATGAAGTGATGGTCGTTCTTACTCCAGACACCGGTAAATTTTTGACGGTAAAAGACACTCAGCCATTAAGATTGAATAATTATAAAGGAGGAGTTAAATTAAAATGAGTATCTCAAATACTTTAGAAAAAAGGATTGAAGATAGTGTCTTTCGAGAATTATCAGATAATAAAAAAGGGATACGTAAGCAGTTCATCAATCTTTTACATCCCTATGCTTATTATGGTCGCGATTTTTATGGAGGAAAAAGAAATCCTTCGTTGAGAGTTGGGATGCTGCCCAGGATCACCAAAAGGTTTATGCCTAACTGGATAAATTTAGGAAAAATAGTCCGGATGATCTTCGATTTTCCTGCTGATCAACCTTTAAATCCTCATTTCATGCACGATATAAAAGAGCCGCTTCTCGGCGCTTTGAGTAAGATGGGCACTGAATCCTATACGGATGAGTGGAAAGATGTCAGAGCACAAAACGACATATCAGATTCCATCGAAGCTTCAACAGATATAACTGTAGTGATGAACAAGCTTTTAGGTTTAGCAAGTGATCAGCATATCATTAAATCTTTTGAGATGATCGAAAGAAAAGAAATCGATGAATATATTGTTGTTGACCTGGGAACAAGTGTAGAAGGGAATACTATCATAGCTCATCTAAACAGGATCAGATCTTTAGCAGAACAGAAGAGAATATTACCTAATTATGATAATTATGTGAAAGTTGTCCTTGTTGATGTTGATCCTAGGGCGACGTTTAAAGCTGAAGAAAGATTATACTCTCTTGATCTTAAACCGAGACAAGTAGAATCGATCAATACTAATTTTATCGATATGCCTGCAAATAATACTTTAGCGATGAATTATAAAGGAAGAATCAACACTTTTTTATCTGGTGCGGCATTGATCCATGTAACTGACTTAGAGCCTACATTCAAATTTCTTAATTATATCGCTTCTGAAAATAGTGCTTTTTTTATTTGGGATTGGCATGCAATGTGTTTTGCCGGCAGATACCTAAGATTAGCGGAAGATGGAGAAGACAAGATTGTCTTCCAATTAAATCATGGTCTAGATAAAAAAAGAAGTGAAATTAAACTTAATCTAAACGAGGAGATCTCTGGAGAATTACTATCTCGGCTTGCAGATGTGCAGATGAAAACTATCTTTGAAATAAAAGAAGAATACATCCCTGCGATTGTTGCAAATGCGATAGCATGGATGGGTTATTGGGGTTTTTCTGTTTTCAATAAAGAAGAGAATAAGATCATAGAAAAAGAAATTGAAGGCAAACCTTTATCAGCATATTTCAAAGAAACTTTTCATAGAAAAATCAGGTCAGAAAAAGGTTTTGGTTTCATCGACGATTTTGCAGTTGGGATGATCTGGAAAAACATGATGCGTGGAAATCTCGAACCTTTTTATGGGGTGACACCAAGCAGTTATAACCTAATTGAAGGTTATGGGGATGATTATGCAAGACTGATGAAAAATGCAGGATTAAATGCGGTTGACATCTCTCTCGACAAATTTTTAAAAAATTCAAATAGGAGAGATTGTTTCGATTTTTTTGATCATCGGATGAGTTATGCACAGAAAAGAGTAAAAGATGCAATGCGCTTTACGTTTGGATGCAAGAACAAGGATTATTTTAATGGTTTGTTTTTACCATTCGTAGAAGGAAGATAATTTATCCTGTGTTCTTTATAGACAAGGGTAGCGTTTGAATCCTTAATTGTCTCAGGAAATTGTGCTTTAATGCTTCTTATTAGAAAATGTATATCTTTAACGTTTTTCACATGAGCTTCAAATTCAAGGTCGGCATGGCCGAGAGCGTCGGTAACATATACAACATTAGGATTTATTTTTAGAAAACCGATAATATCTTTTCTTACCTTTTCAGTAAGTTGATGTAAAGAAAGGAATACTTTATAATGCTGATAACCGAGAGTGCTTACATCAATCTTGGTCTTGAAAGCTACAATCACCTTATTATCTATCAATCTTTTGATTCTGTATTTGACGGTGTTTGGCGGTAAGTTAAGTTTGCTTCCAATATTCAGTGTTGTATTCCTGCAATCTTCAGCGAGAATTTTTAGAATCTCATTGTCGATCTCGTCAAGCTCTATCGAATCGACTTTACCTCCTATGACTATTTGATTATAATCGTTGGAATCAAAAAGAAAATTATGTTTAAAATGATAGATGTTGAGGATGACAGTTGTGACGATATTTTGAAAATATTTTCCGTATTCTGTAAAGAGACCGTCACACATCTCTCTAAATGAAAAGATGTCTTTTGCCCAAAAAAGAATAACCAAATCGTAAAAACCTTCATATGTTACAACCCACCCCACATTTGGATGATTTTTCAAATGTTTTAATAACTTCTGTTCTGTTTCAGGACTAAGATCCCTATATTTTATAAAAATCCTGTAAATCCTATATCCAATCTTAGAAGGATCTATCACTGCCCCAAAACCTTTTATCACGTCGTTCTGCTGAAGACGTTTTATTCTATAATTAACAACTTCTTTACTGAGGCCTACTTTTTTTGCGATGTTAGAAATAAATTCTCTGCCGTTTAAATCTAATTCAAATAATATTCTTTTATCTTTTGCATCAAGAACAAGAACACTCATTTTTTATTGTATGTCATCTGAACTATATAAAATTTGCTATAAAATAAAAATAAATCAGATAAATTTTATATTTATAATCATTTTCTTTAATTTAAATCATCTTAAATATTTTACGATTAATCATTTAACAAAACCAATTCAGTAAAAATTCTTTTTGATAAAATATCTTCTGACAAGATATATATTGTCGTCTTACATGAATTGTTCTATGGAAAGAAAGAAAAAGATTATGCCCTGTAAATGTCTTTGCAGGGATGGCACTGCCTGCCTAAATAAGGGGAAACATGAGGGATATTGTTGGGTGCACAAAAAACGTGTTGAGTTTGTCAAACTGCAGACTCGGTTGGGAAATTATCCTGAACATAACATCGCTAGAAGATGGCTGGAAGATATTCCTCTTGAAAGAAGGTTATCCGGATAGTTCATCTTGATAAACTTTTCTTAACAACTTTTTTTACAGCAGTATAAACTATTTCTGGTGCTAGTGCTCCATCTACTTTTTTTAAGATGCTTTTTTTAGTGTAGTAGTCGATTAAAGGCTGAGTCTCTTGGTGATATATCCTGAACCTTTCTTTGATAACTTCCGGCTTATCATCTTTACGTTGCACTAATGGAGAACCATCCTGATCACAGATACCTTCTTTTTTAGGCGGCAGATATTTGATATGATATCCGTGAGTTCCCTCTTTACAGACTCTTCTTCCAGCAAATCTTTCAATCACTATCTTTTCAGGAACTTCCAAATAGATGACGAGAGTTATTCCTAGATCTTCTATCTCTTTTGCTTGTTCTATTGATCTGGGAAAACCATCAAGAATATAATTGTCTTTATTTTTAACTTCTAATTTTACCATCTCAACAACAAATTTGTTAGGAACTAGTTCACCCCTGTCTATGTACTCTTTTATGTCTTTTCCAATAGTGGTTTTTTTCTGGACTTCTTCTCGTAATAGTTCTCCTGCAGAAATATGTAATAAATTGAGATCCTTCTCTAACTTCTCTGAAACTGTTCCCTTTCCGCTTCCAGGCGGTCCTAATAAGATAAGCTTCATATTATCACCTATTTATTATGGATTGATCAATTGTTTAAAATACTTTGTGGTTTTTCTTAGCTAGGCTTTGTAGAAACCCCTGCCAAATAGCGAGTGAGCACAAGACTATTCGTGAGACAAGCCATGCCCTCTTCTTCGGAAATCACTTCAACTTTGGAGCAATTAGCTAATCAAAAGAGGGTGCGAACGGAAGGGTTTCTACAGAGCCTCTTAACTATTGAAGTTTTGCGGATTTTCAAGTTTTAAGTATAAAATACTTTGTCTGGTATTCGAAATTTAAGCTTATTTTCCAAAAAACGCAAAACATCAGTTAACTAGAAAAGTTTTTAAAACAAGCCGATTTTTTGTGAATCAGTGCCCCTGTGGCCTAGTGGTAAGGTCTACACCTCACTAAATGGCGTTAAGACAAAAGTCTCGCTAAACCTTGGTAAGGTAAAGGTCCCGAGTTCAAATGCAGTCACTAGCGTTCGGTATTTTCCTTCGCTATGGCTCGGAAAGTCTCGGCAGGGGCTTTTTTTAATGTTTTTAATAATACAAATATTAATTAATACGCTCTTTTTTGTTTATGATTAATGTTAAACAAAATATCTGATGAACTGAAAGAAAAAATAAAGAATTTCACTTCAGAAGATAAGATAATATTTAATAATAAAGTTCTTGATATTAACCATAACTATTTCATTCCTATAACTTCTGTCATTAAGCAAGAAAATGAAATAAAAAATAAAACAATTACTTTTATCGACGGCGGTCAGGCTGAAATAATCTCTGCAGGGAATTTCTGTCTTAGCTTTATCAGAATTGTAGGATTAATTATAAGAAATAATAAAAAAATAAATAATATCAAAAAAGAGTTTTATCTTTTAACTACAGCAAATTATTCTGATAATGAATTATTCTACCAATCTAAAATATTCGGAGACAAATTAGTTGATGAGGATGATTTATACATCTCTTCTACTGATAATACGATCAGAACGGGAATGGAAAGAGCATCGATAAGTAAAGTTAGCAATGTAGCGAGGAGATTTGCAGAATTGAGTATGGCAAGCTGTGTTAATTCTGATTATGTTGTTCTTGATGGAACTTTAGAATCCACTTATAAGAATGAAGATAAATATCTTTCAAGGTTAAATTGTAATGTATGTGCATTGGCAAAATCATCATCTTTGTTTACAACTTCAGGAAATTCTCCAATCGTTTTGCTGAATAAATTAGGGCCGGAAGGCTGCTGGCATTATTTTTTAGAGCATAAATCTTATTTTGTTAAATTACATGAAAAAGCAAAACATGTTTTTAGGTTTGAAGGAAACAAAGATGTTTTGGCTGAGCTGTTAGATAACTGTAATGATGCATTGTTTTTAGGTTATCCTTATAGTCTGATTTTGGCAGATAGATTAGCAAGGGTTGGCAACCAAGAAAAGAAATCATTGCAGATGAGATTTTTGTTAAGTAATGAGAATAGAGAAATAGCTGAATATCTTAATACTGGTAATGCCCATGAAATTTTGGATAATTTAGGCTGATTGGAGATAATTAAGATAATTAAAATTATTGAAATAATTGAAATAATCATCGGTTGATTTAACCAAAAGGTTAAAAAACATTAATATTTATTATCTTTATTAAATGCTTGATTACGGAATTATTGGGAATTGTGTGACTTGTGCACTTATTAAAAAAAATGCTTCTATCGATTGGATGTGTTTTCCGACTTTTAGCAGTCTAAGCATCTTTGCAAAATTGTTGGATGAGAATAAAGGCGGTTCTTTAGAGATCAAGCCCATTGGAAATTACGAAATAATTCAGCGCTATCTTCCAAATACAGCCATATTGGAAACTACTTTTTCTTCTGCAAAGAATGTGTTTGTTGTTTATGATTTTTTTCCAAGATATAAAAAATTAACAAAGAAAAAATATGAAAAGTTGATTAAGCTGAATAATCTGATTAGAATCATCAAGCCATTGAAAGGAAAACCGAAAATAAGAATCAAGTATTGTCCAAAACCAAATTATGCTCTTGAAGAATCTAATCTTGTCGAAAAAAATGAAACTATTGTCTGTTCCTTTCTAGGGCAGAAAATAGTCTTTAATTCAAATATTTCTTATGATGACATCATCCATTCTAAAGAGATACTATTAGATAAAGCAAAATATTTAGCTTTAGGTGAAGAGAATGATTTTAGTTTAAGGAGATGCTATAAATTACTTCAGGCAACAAAAAAGTATTGGCAGGAATGGTGCAAAACATTAGTTGTTCCTAAGAAGAATAAAGAAGTTATTGTCCGTTCTGCAATAACATTGAAACTTCTTACTTATAGCAGGACTGGTGCTGTTATTGCAGCTGCTACAACTTCTGTACCTGAAGAGATCGGCACTGACAGAACATTTGATTACCGTTATTGCTGGGTAAGAGATGCTGCTCTTTGTGTCGATGCGCTTAAGAAAATAGGCAGAAATTATGAACCGAAAAAACTCATGGAATTTATCATTACCCTTGCTTTAAAGAATGATTACCTTCAAATAATGTATGGGATCGAGGGTGAAATCAGTCTGGATGAAAGATCATTAAACCATCTGGATGGATTTAAAGGTTCTAAACCCATACGTATCGGCAATGCTGCATTTAATCAGGCGCAGCATGATATCTATGGTGAGATATTAGATATCATTTATCTTTATTTTGTATATTATGAGTATGAGAAAAAACTTACAAAAAAGTATTGGCGTTTTATCTGTTATGTTGTTAATCAGATTAAATCTAATTGGGAAAAGCCTGATTCAGGAATTTGGGAATTTCGAGGACAGTATAAACATTATGTTTATTCCAAATTAATGTGTTATGTTGGAGTTGATCGGGCCATACTTATCGCTAAGCATTATAATAAAGATGAAAAAATCATTCAAGAATGGATGGAACTAAAAGAAAATATTAAAAAAGAAATTTTAGAAAAAGGTTATAATGATAATGTTAAGTCTTTTACGATGTATTATGGAAGTGAGAATCTTGATGCATCGCTATTGCAGATGACATATCATGAATTTCTTAAGAATGATGATTTGCAATTGATTGACACAGTCAAAAATATCTATAAACACCTTTGTGATGGTTATTTAGTGCAGCGTTATAAGATCAAAGATGATTTTGGTAAATCTAAAAGTGCTTTTACAATCTGTTCGTTTTGGCTGATCGATGCTCTTTATTATATCGGTGAAGAGAAGAAAGCAAGAAATCTGTATCAAAGACTGATAAAAAAAGCA
>JAHJGQ010000023.1 GCA_018824365.1 Nanobdellota archaeon
GAAACCCCTGCCAAATGGCAAGTGAGCACAAGACTATTCGTAAGACAAGCCATGCCATCTTCTTCGAAAATTACTTCAACTTTGGAGCGATTGGCTAATCGAAAGATGGTGCGAACGTAAGGGTTTCTACAGAGCCTATTTTGTACTTTCATTATCAAAACTGGTTGATCAGTAATGATGGCTTCATTCATACCTTAATGCATCAACTGGCTTTAACTTTGAAGCTTTTCTTGCAGGCACAAAACCTGCAACGATTCCCACACCAACTGAAACTGCTAAAGCCATTGCAACAGAATTTAAAGTGACTAAGGTATTGCCAAAAAATCTTAGATCCGGAAGAAGCAGACTCATCGAACCGGAAAGGATAATCCCTAGAAAAATGCCTAAGATACCGCCAACTAATCCTATCAACCCAGCATTAAGAAAAAAAATTATTTTTTTAATTTAAACCCCTCAATCGCTTTCAACACTTCTAAGGGTACTGCAAAGATTATCGTATTACTCTGATCACTAGACAAATCATTAATGCTTTGTAAAGTTCTCAAATGTAATGCTCCAGGAGATTTAGCTAATGTTTCTGCAGCTTTAGACATGTTCTTGGCAGCAATCACTTCCCCTTCTGCTTTGATGATAACTGCTCTTTTCTCTCTTTCAGATTCTGCTTCTTTAGATATTGTCCTTTTCATATCTGAAGGTAGTTCAATATCTTTAATTTCTATCTTAGAGACAGCTATTCCCCAGGGATCTGTATCTTCATCAACAATCTCTTTTATTTTCTTAGATATCTGTTCACGCTTTTGTAAGATTTCATCGAGCATAAACTCGCCAACTATATTTCTCATGGTGGTCTGGGCCAGCTGGGAAACTGCATAATTGTACATTTCTACTTCAATGATAGCTTTTTCCGCATTCCTTACTTTGTAATAAAGAACAGCATTTACTTTAATTGAGACATTATCTTTACTTATACATTCCTGGCTGGGAACATCAACTGCTTTTATCCTAATGTCAACCCTTTCCCAGCTTTGGATCAGCGGAATAACAATTCTTAAGCCCGGCTGCATTAAACCAGAATATTTACCTAAAGTGAATTTTACTCCCCTTTCGTATTCTTTAACAATTTTTAAGCTAGCCAGTAAAACTATAACTAAAAATATGAATACTGAAAATAAAAAATGTGTAATTAAAAATATACTTGCCATTTTTCACCACCCTCCATCTACTGATTTACTTTTATGGTATAATAAAATATATAAAACTTGTTATTCAGAAGATTATATGATTAAAAATTCGTTCATTTTCTTAGAGAAGATTAGTAATAAGAAAGAAAGGAATATCTGGAAGCAAGGCATTAAAGATTGGCATGATTTTTTGAATGTAGAAAATGTCAAAGGGATATCTAAAGAGAAAAAATATTATTATGATCGGAAGATTAAGGAAGCTCAGAATGCTTTGTTAAAAGAAGAACTATCTTATTTTATTAGAAAATTACCAAAGATAGAGACGTGGCGGTTGTATGATTATTTCAAAGATGAATGTGGTTTCTTGGATATAGAAATTGACTCTTACGGAAAAACCATCCTAGTAGGAATTTCTGATTATTATAATGCTAATTTTTTTGTTAAAGGAAGTAATTTAGAAAAAGACATTCTTGAAAAAGAGTTGAGCAAATATAAATTAATAATAACTTTTAATGGAAGTTCGTTTGATCTGCCTAAACTGAAAAAACAATTTGGGTTAAAAATAAATATTCCGCATATCGATCTGAAGCATCTTTGTGTAAATCTAGGATTGAAAGGGGGTTTAAAAGAAGTTGAAAAGATCTTAGATATTAAAAGGCCACAACATTTGAACGGCAATCCCGTAGACTTATGGAAAGCTTTCCATGCTTCTGGAGATAAAGAGTGGTTAGATTTGCTGATTGCTTATAATAATGAAGATATTGAGAACTTGAAAGCAATCATGAAATTTGTTTACAAAAAAAATAAAGAAAAACTTAATGGATAAAAAAAAATTAGCAAATTTTTTTATTTTGAAAAAATAATTATATAATAAATTTACATCAACTATTTTAAACTGAAGAAAATAATCTAAATTTTTTTATTAAAAAGCAAAAAGATTTATAAAAAATAAGTATTTATAATTTTTGTAAGATTAAAAAACGTCAACCACGATGGATGATACAAAAAAATTAATTACCCCTCTTTTAGAATTAGGATTAAACAAATATGAAGCTAGAGTTTATCTTGCTTTAATCTCTGAAGGAACAGCAACTGCAAAAAACCTTTCTGATATTACTAGCATCCCTTATGGAAAAGTTTATGAGATCATAAACCTTTTATGCACAAAAGGTTTTTGTATTATCTTACCAACAAAACCTATGAAGTGTAAAGCAGCCTCACCTTTAGATGCATTAGAAACAACAAAAAAAACATTTTATAGTAAATTTATAAATCTGGAAAAACAAATTATTTCTAATCTAAATCCTTTATTTGAGAAAACCAAAGAATTTTCTGAACCAAAAGGTTTCTTCTGGGTCGTCAATGGAAGAAAAAATATTATCAAAAAAATAGATGAACTCTTAGATAAAGCTAAAGAACATATTTATATCTTTGCAACTGAGAACGGCATAAAACGTATTAGTATACATAAAGAATCCCTTCTCAAAGCTAAAGAAAGAGGTGTTGAAATAAAGATTGGTGGAACAATAACTGATACAAACAAAGAAGACATATACTCACTAAATTTTTGTGAGATTTATCATGTTCCTTGTGTTTCAAGCCAACTTTTTGTAGTTGATAATACAAAAAGCATTCTTGTTGATGCTCTTCCTGATGATGAAAGCATAACATATGGAAGAGATTTAGGGGTGTTGATCAATAACAATTCATTTTCAGCATTATTGAAAGATGCTTTCACAAGCAAGCTTAGCTTTTCAAAAAAAATAATTTTAGAACAATATTAATTATCTTAATAAGATAATGGTCTATTAAATGTTTTATAATTTAAAGAAAAAAATCTATTTTTGTTTTTCTAAAGCTACAGAACAATGAATAAAATAAGGTTGATTTTTGGATAAATTATTGTAATAAATCGCTTAAATAAATTCCATTTAAAAACCAAAAATGGTTTTTTTCAACCAACATTAGAATAAATAAACTAATAAATGAATAAATAAATTATTAA
>JAHJGQ010000101.1 GCA_018824365.1 Nanobdellota archaeon
GGTAAAAAAAGATTATAGGCTTATGATGTTTATGATTAATAACTAATACAACTTCATTGCCTTTCTCATGCTAATACTAAAGATGATTGAAAAAATGATATATATTCCCAACCAACCTGGCTGCCAATTAAAAAGTGGAACAGTAAACTTACCTAAAGGTTTAAGTTTATTATAATCGATAGTTATTTTTTCAATATCTGAATGTTGAAATGTAGAAACTTGTTCTTCGTATTCCAATTCTTTCGTTATCAAAACTTTCTTGCTCTGTTCATTCTTGCCTACTTTAACAGTTAATATATGTTCACCTTCATCACTTTTAACATTCCAAGAGACACTTTTATCTTCGCCGATGTTCTGCTTTTCTTTAGAGATCAATTCAGTACTTTCATCAACCATCAGTTCTGCTGGTTCCGAGATACTTTCTTTAAAGAATGCTGTAATGCTATAAGTCTCTCCTGGATAGATTGGTTCAAAAGATAGATGAGCTGACATCCAACCAAAAATTAAGACGATTGGCAGCATGGTGATTAACGTTGGTTTAAATGAATGTTTCATATATTCCATGTTAACTTTCATAGCTTCTTTCTGAACTTTCATCATCTCAGCGGGATTAGAACGCAACTCTTTCATTTTTTTCTGAAAATCTTTCTGCTGATCTTTAAGGCGTTTCATTTCATCTTGGTTTGTCATGAACTTATATACTAATGTAATCAGCAAAGAAATAAGAAAAGCTAAAACAACGATAGCTAAAATTGGACTTATATCTAACAATGGTTGAAATACCGGATTCAAAACAGGATCTAAAAATGACATATTATTTTCTTTTCTCCACTATTTTATAAAAGTTGTGGATAAACTTATTGTAATCTTAGAGCGATATATCAAAAATATCAATTCAATTCAAAGGTAATTTCACTACGTTCAAACCCATGAATCATTCCATAAATTTACGCATAGCAGGATGCATATCCATCATATGTTGTTTGGCAATCTCTTCATATAACTTATAGACAATCATAACCGCCAATAAAATTCCAGTTCCATTTGACAAAGCGCCCGTTAAATCGGCAAGAGCTGCTAATAACCCTACCGCCGCACCACCGACGACAGTCAATGGCCAGATATATCTACTCAATATTTTTTCTAAAACTCTCTCATCCCTTCTAAAGCCAGGAATCTGTAATCCCGAAGATAATATTTGCTTAGCTTGGCTTTTAGCATCCATGTTTGCTGTCTGCATCCAAAAAATACTAAACACAACTGAACCAACCATAAATATGAAAACATATATGAAAGCATTTCCTAGCTGAGAAAAAGAAAAGCTTCCCCTGATGAGATTTTGTACTACATCTGGTGAACTTAACCAATAAACTAATCCGCTAGCAGGAGTATTTCCTGAAAAGGTACCAAGTAGTGGAAAACCCCATTTTTCTAATAATCGTGCAAACAATTGAATATTAGCCATTAATGCAGCAACTAAAATTACCGGAATGTTAGATGTGTAAAAGAAATTAAGCGGCCATCTCATCCCTTGTCCCCTAACTCTTCCAAATGACAATGGAATTTCTACTTTCATGGCCTGACCATATACACAGATAGCAAAAACCAACAACGTAGATAAAACTGCTGCCAACTGTAAACTTGCAGTTGTTACATCCCCTCCAGCCAAAGACTGAAAGAATGCAGGTATTGCGCCTGAAGCAATTTCAGGATTAGTAGGTGAAGGTAAAAAATTAAAAGCTCTGATAAAGATTTGTTGTGCGACCCCGGCAGCGATGAATAAGCTGATACCTGAACCAAAACCCCACTTACTAACTAGTTCATCCATAAACATAATTAATATCCCGCCCAAGATCAGTTGAAATATCAAAAGAGTTTGAAATTGTGCATACAACGAAGTCCCTGCCAACTCAGCCGCAGGTGCAAGACCACCCATCAATACATAAATTGCTGCTTCAAAAATTATGAAAAATATTCCTAAAAGTTTTTGTAGGCCTTGAAAACGTTGCCTTCCTTCTGTCACTGTCAAATCAAGCTTAAGGATTCCTGTTCCAGAAAGTAACTGTAAAACAATAGACGAAGTAACTAATGGTCCTATACCTAACGATATGATGCTTCCAAATGATGCGCCTAAGATAATTGAAAGAAATTCAAATTGCTGCAAAGCGTTCTCTCCAAGACCAAACAAAGGAACTAGACCCATTACAAAAAAAAGAATAAGAACCACTAAAGTCCATTTCAATTTTTCCTTGAAAGGCAACCTTCTTTGTTTAGGTCCCTTTACTTCAGGAAGATTAGACAATACTTTATCTAATAAAGACATTTTCACCCTTCAACTTTAATTTTATCCTCATTTTTATCTTCAGTTTTATTTTTTGAAGATTCTTTTGAAGATATAACTTCTCCACCAGCATCTTTAATCTTTTCTGCTGCACGAGAACTACATGAAGGAACAGTTATTTTCAGCTTTAACACTACGTTACCTGTTCCTAACAACTTTCCATATCCAAGTTTAGCAAGATCAATCGTATAAAATTCACCTTGCTTGGTTGCTTTTCCGGAATCAACAAGCTTATTGATATTATCAAGACTAAAA
Organism: Nanobdellota archaeon; assembly: GCA_018824365.1. Classification (GTDB taxonomy): domain Archaea; phylum Nanobdellota; class Nanobdellia; order Woesearchaeales; family GW2011-AR9; genus JAHJGQ01. Next base: position 2,597 of record JAHJGQ010000101.1, read on the forward strand.
TAACTTAAGTTTAAAGTATTATCAGAAGATTTACTTTTAGAAACGTGAGAGGTAAATCCTTTCTTTCCAAGTTTACGAGACATCCCTGCTTTTTTATGGCCGGCTCTTTTTCCTGTTCCAGCATTACCTCTTCCGCCACGTGAACCAGCACCGCGTCTTTTTTTACGATGACCTCCACCATGAGTGGTGTGAGCTCGGTACTTAGTTACTTTTTTTCTTTTATTGACGACCATTTTATAACATCCTAATTATCAGATTATTGATTTTTTCTTTCCTATCTCCCAAAGCACCGCCAACTTTAAAAGAAATTTTAATTCCTTTTCTGCCAAAGCCTTTTCTTGGCGGATTTAAACGGAAATATTTTTTATATTTCTTGCCATCAATTTCTAAAAAATTATATTTGTACTTTCCTTTAGAGTCACTTTCCCTTCCAAGAAAAGTCTCACCTTTTTTATTTAACAATTCTTTAAACGTACCCTCATCAATATCTCCCCAAGTAATATAATCCTTAACTTTCTTAATCATGCCTAGATTGACAGGGTTGTTCTCAATAACAACACAATGATTTTTTCTGTTCAGATTCAACATTGCCAAAGTATCTTTTACCGGTTTAGTCACTTCAACTAATCCCCTAACCAAGATTACTGCCAGTTTGCTTCTGTTGACTTTTTTTTCTTCTGCCATCTTTTTATTCTTCTGCTGCTCCTTCTTTTACGATATCTTTCATTCTTCCTTCAACAATTCCTAACTTTTGAATGTCTTCAGGTTTAATTTTAACTTCAGAAAGTTTCTTTAAAGCATCAATTAAAGCATAAATCATATTTAACTTAGTCTTTGTCTGGCCTTTAGTCTTGCTCCAGATATCTTTTATTCCAGCTAATTCAAGTATTTTTGCACATTCTTTTTCGATGCATAAACCCTTTCCTCTTGGTGCCGGCATTAACTTTACAATTACAGAACCACATTTACCTTCTACTGAAAATGGAATCGAAGTTGGTTCTCGTGAATCAGATTCCCAGCTGCCGCTCCCCCTCCTTACTCTCATTATACTCAAGCGAGCTTTCTTCTTAGACTTATCTCTTGCAGGAACAGTTTCTTTACTTTTACCAATTCCAACACCAACATAACCATTTTTATTACCTACAACTGCACAAGTTGCAAACTTAATCTTATTGCCTTCTCTAGTTTTTTTCTGTGTCTGTCTGAAGATTCTCCTTTGACCTCCACCAAACTTACCTTTTGCTTGACCGATTAATAGAAGTTCTTCGCTAAGATCAGGTAAAAGAATATCTACTATCTCAGGCTCAAGAATATTGTAACCTTTATCAAAAATGTTCTCTATATCGGTTATTTTTCCTTCTTTGACCATCTTTCCCAGATCGGTTTTTGGTTTCCATGATACAACTAATTCTGAATCACTTTGATTAATATGATTAGTATGACTACTTTCATCAACTTTTTTGCTTACGACTTTATCGGCAACTACTTCATTTGCCTTCTTGTTTGTTTTTTCTTTCGATTTAACCATTTTAACCTAACTAAGCATTAATTTTATTTTTAACCAGTTCAAACTGATCTACTATTTTTTCTGGCTCCATATTGCTTTTTAAATATTGCGCAAATTTTAAGTTATAATCTTCTTTGTTATCTTTAATCTTGATTGCATGTTCTTTGATATGATTTCCTTTTAATCTTCCCTCAGTAGGGAAAATCTTTTCATCGCCTGACGGAACTTGTAACCCGGAATCCAACAACCCTTTCAATAAAGCGTAGGCTTTACTTTTATGTAAAGGGTTTTTAAAACCAGTATCTAATACAACTTCATTATCATGACCTTTCTTTAATGCTTCTTTTCCAAACATTAAACCTGTTAAGTAAGCAGCAGGTAAATTCTTACAGGAATAAGACCACCCCCATTTCTTCAATGCAAATGAATCAGCACCTAATAAAATCTTATCCCCTTTAGCTTCAAATTTAACCAACTGTACTATTATTTTTTGATTAGTAAAGCGTAAGACAACTCTTTCTTTTCCTGATAAAATTAGCTTAAGCCTCTTTGAATAATTTGTCTTCTTTTCTCTCTTCCTTCTGTACAAAACAGTTCTTGGTTTTTTAGTTGCCATTTTTTTCAATTTATAAAATATTTTTTAAGTGATTTTTGGGTGATATTTTCTTAATAATCATTTTTTTTCCTGAATTAGATAATGTTCTTTCAGGTAAAGTTTAATGTGCCTCTTATTCCTAAAATACCCGCCTTTACTCTTTGAATAAAGCATATGATAATCTTTTTTTGATACTAAGTTTTTATCACTCAACTCTTTTAGGAAAATTCTTTGCGCTCTAATCTTATTAATCCATTTCTCTTTCTTACTTACTATTGAATGCTTAGAACCTTTTTTAGTTCCTTTACCTTTTCTTCTACCCTTCCTTTTCTGAGCTGCTATTTTCCTTGCTCCTGATCGAGAAGATTCATTTTTTCCACTCTTTACAATTTTCTTAACTGCAATAAGACCGCGAAAATCAGAACGGGTAATCGCTTTCTTGATATCTTCAAGAGCATCTGCTACAAACTTAACTTTCTTAGGCGAAACTTTCATTATCTTCGCTGCAAGTTTCTTTTTGTTTTTCATTTTTAAACGATTTAAATTATATATTTTATTCTTTAGTTTATTTTTAGTTTA
>JAHJGQ010000102.1 GCA_018824365.1 Nanobdellota archaeon
ATTTTAAGTTTCTAAAAATTACTTTTTTTTTAACATATTGAAGAATTTCCAATGCAATATCACTTGCACTTTTTTTTCCTACATTAATGATTATTTCATTTGGTAATTTAGTAACTTCATGGCGCTGATGAATTCTTTTTATTGTTTGTTCTGGAATTTTTAATTCTTTTAGCTTATTCCTTTCTAAACATTTTTTCAAAGAATATTTTAAATGAAAAACAGAAGTAGGAAACTTATTTGCTTGTTTAATTAATTTCTCAATAAACAATTTATTATTCTTATCTTTTTCACTAAATGTTCCTTCAAAAATAACATTAAAGCCATTTTTCAAATACGCCAAAACACTTAATCTAGCGGCATCGTGTGAAACTTTATTTGCATATCCGCCTTGTTTTGGTTCAAAAATAAAATTCCATCTAAAATGATCCATCTCAATAATTGCTACATCTCCAGATAATTTTTTAGCAATTTCTTTAGAGACAGTCGTTTTACCTACACTTGAAGAGCCGCCTAAAATAATTAATTGATTCATACTAAAATTAAATGAATTAATTAGCATATAAATATCTTTCTTATAAATTTGAAGTTTTGCGGATTTTCAAGTTTTAAGTATAAAATACTTTGTCTGGTATTCGAAATTTAAGCTTATTTTCCAAAAAACGCAAAACATCAGTTATAAAATTAAAATTTGCTTTTAATGTTTAATCAAACTCTCGACACTTCATAACTTTCCGCCTTGTTGCAATCCCCACAGTCTCTTATAAAATCCGCCCCGTTTATTTTTCAGTTCAGCATGGCTGCCAATCTCAATAATTTTTCCCTTCTTTAATACAACAATGGTGTCAGCTTTCATGATAGTAGATAACCTATGGGCAATGATTATTGTCGTTCTGCCAATCATCAATCTATCTAAATCTCGCTGAATTTCTTTTTCTGTTTCTGAATCTAGTGCAGAAGTAGCTTCATCTAAAATTAAGATTGGTTTATCAGCAAGGATTGCTCTAGCGATAGAAACTCTTTGTTTTTCTCCACCAGACAATTTTACTCCTCTTTCTCCTACTATTGTTTTTTCTTTTAGAGGCAATCTGGAAATAAATTTATCTAATTGTGCAAATTTAATTGCATCCCAAACTTCTTCTTTACTGGCTTTTGGATTAGCATAACTTATATTAAAATAAATTGTATTATCAAACAATAATGGTTCCTGTGGCACAATGCTCATGTTTTCTCTTAATGATTTTTGAGTGATTTTACTGATATTATGTCCGTCAATAGTAATACTTCCTTTATCTAAATCAAACAATCTGTAAAGAATTTTAATCACTGTTGTCTTTCCACTTCCTGAAGGTCCGACTAAAGCAACTTTAGTGTTGCTTTTAATGTTTAAATTAAAATCTTGCAGAACAACTTCGGGATTTTTGTCCCGAGTTTTTTTAGGATAACTGAAAAAAACATGATTAAACTCGATTTGTCCTTTTTTAACTTCTAAATTTTTAGCATTTTTAATATCTCTAATCTCATTTTTTTCTTTAAATGATCGATATAATGCATCTATGTCTACAGAATTTCTAATAAATTCCCTATAACCATGTATCAAATCAAATAATTTTGGGATAAGTTTCCATACTGCAGCATAAATTAACGTAACACTGCCTAAAGTTAATTTTCCATCAATAAACCCTTTAAAATTAAAATAAAAAATTGCCGATACTCCAATTCCTAAGATGGCTGTTTGTATTGCTGCATGCCAAGAGAAATAACCCCAAAAATATCTTCTTGAATCTTTGAGCTTTTTTGACAGATAACTAAAATAATTTGCTGTTCTTTTTTCCTTAGCAAAATGTTTCACTGTTTCTATGTTTTGAAATACATCGCTGATATTCTGTTTTAATGAATCTTCGTTATTATTAGCAATATTTTGTGGTATTTTTTGGAAATTAGTAATAATTACACCTACAATAATAAATAAAATTGTCATAACTATCAAAATAATTGCTGTGATGATATCAAAATAAAAGATGACACTGACAGAAATTAACAAACCAAAAATTACTGGTAGAAACCTAAAAGCAAAAGTATCAATCAATGATTCTGTTTTGTTAACACCTCTAGTGAATTGTGAGATCATTGAGCCAGTCTTTTTATTAATATGAAACCGATAGGATAGATTAATTATATGCCAGAAAGAACTTCTTTCCAGATCACTCATTATTGAAGAATCTAATTTGTTTAATAGTTCTATTCTCCAATACCAGAATAAAGCTGAAAGTAACCTCACTGCAAAAAATATTAAAATAATCAATAATAAGAAATCTTTAAATCCCTCAATGGTTATTAAATTCTGAGAAAATAAATTAGCTTTATCTACTAAAAATTTGAATACAAAATTATCAAAAAAAGAGCTTACTTCTAATAAAAAGATTATTAAGATTAATCCAAACATATATTTTTTATATTCTCTAAGAAACCCCCATAATACTTTGAGGTTGTATTTTATGTCAATTTCAGTTTTCTGCCTCTTTTTTTTACTTTTATATTTTTTCATTCTCTTTTTTTCAATCATCTCTTTTTCTATTTTGGATTATGCTTAATCAATGTTTAGTAATATTTATAAAATTACCTTCGGTAATTTAAATCTAGAGATAAAATGATTACTTCATTAGAGATGCAAGAATTGGAAAAGAAAGCAGTACAAGAAGGAATCTCTGTAGAAATATTAATGGAGAATGCTGGTAGGAAAGTGTTTGAAGTTGTAAAAAGAAAATATGATATTGAAGATAAGCACATAGTTATATTTGCTGGTCCTGGTAACAATGGGGGAGATGGATTTGTAGCTGCCAGATATTTTGCTGAGGAATGTCCGGTAATCGTTATTTTTTTTGGTGATGAGAATAGACTTAGTGAAGAAGCCAGACTAAATTATAATAAAATCAAAGATTACATCAACGTTATAAAAATAGCTAATAAAGAAGATTTGGAATTATTTCATTTTCAGAAAGATCTTAGCTTTATTTTGATAGACTCTTTATTGGGCACGGGCGTTAAAAGTACGATTAGAGAACTAATCTCTTCTGGGATTGATTTGTTCAACTCTTTATCTGGAACGAAAGTAGCAGTCGATTTACCTTCTGGATTGGATCCAGATACAGGAGAAATTCATGACAAATCCTGTGAAGTAGATTTGATTGTCTGTTTTCATGATTTGAAAGTTGGTTTGGAGAAGTTTAAGAAAAAAACTATCGTTGTTGATATTGGAATTCCAAGATGATCGAATCTAAATGTAATCATGGGTCTAAATGCAATCAATGTGGTGTATGTTGTAGATTGTTTGTGATTAACCTTAATGAAGAGGAATATAATTCAAGAAAGTATAAGACTATTTTTGAAGAATTTGGGATTGTTGATTTCGAAGAGGCAGAACTAACTGGTGCTAATTTAATTGCCCAAAATGAAGATGATAGTTGCATTTATCTTAAAGATAATAGATGTTCAATTCATGAAAGAAGGCCTCAATCATGCAGAAAATTCTTCTGTGATTCTAAAGAGTCCCATTTTAAAAATATGATAGATAAAATTAATTTGTGTAAAGTCAAGTGATTTTTTTTAAATCTAAACATTAAACATCTACTTATTCTTCAGAAATTTCTCAGCCTTCACCACCATGCTTCTGTCTTTCTTGAATTTCATCATCTTCAAAGTTTCTTCATAACTAAACCAACCTAATTTGTCATGCTCTTCAGATACTTTACCATCATTTTCATCAGATACTTTTCCTAAGAACCAGATCACTTCTTTATATATGACTTTTTCTTCCCGTTTGAGAAAATAACCTATTTTATTTTTGAAACCATTAACAAATTCTATTTTTTCAAGACCGGTCTCTTCTTTTGTTTCACGTAAAGCAGTATCTTCTTCACTTTCATCTTTTTCAATAAGGCCTTTTGCAAGACCCCAATATTCAGATTTATAATTATAATGAAGAAGCAGATATTCTCTCTTTCCATTCCTTTCCCTGAATAAAACCATTCCTGCTGATCTTTCCATTTTTCACTAAAAATCTGTCAGTTTTTTAGGATAATTTAAGACAGTGCTATTCCCTTCTTTACCAGATATTTTCTCTGTAAAAACAAAACGCCCCTCTTTTAATTTAGCAACTCTTCTTTGAAAACTTTTGTAACTTAATTCTCCTCCCATCTTGGTGTAAGCATTGTAAATTTCGCCTATCTTCTCCCCACTATGATCTTTAACTAAGTCTAGGATTAATTGTAGGTCCTCGTCAAGACCCTCTTTTGGTTTGATATGAAAATCATCAACTTTTTTGATCGCCTCTGCAACATGAGTTTCTGTAATTTTTCTTGAACTTCTTTCTTCAGCGATATTTCCTGCTTCACGCATCAAGTAAAGGCCTATCCTTACATCTCCTGTCTCAGTGCATTTCTCTATAATCTCCTTAAAAGCATCCTCATTCCAGCAGCCATCTACAAAAGCATAATCTCTTCTTTGCTTGAGAATTCCACCTATTTCAAATTCATTGTACGCTGGAAAATGAAGAAATTCAGGACCCAGTCTACTCCTGATTCTTTCATCAAGTTCAGAATAACTATCGCGATAATTAGTTATAAGAAAAATTGATTTTCTGTAAATATCTTCTAGGACTGAATACAAAAAATCTGTATCATCCAACTTATCGATTTCATCAAATATAAAAACAGCACTGATCTTGTTAAGTTTTTGCTTGATTAAAGAGAGTAATTCACTGGTTTTTTTGTTTTGGATAAACTTATAGCCTAAATCTTCGCATATACTATAAAATACCTTGAATGTAGTATTTTCTTTCCAGCAATTTACATAAATTGGGACTACTTCTTTAGTCTCATTAATGGATGGGACTTCACCAGTTTGAACTTCTTCAAGTTCTCTTAACACATGCTTGCAGGCTGTTGTTTTACCAACACCCGGTGCTCCATAAATGAACAAGTTTCTGCCATTATGTCCTTGCAGCAATGGTCTTATTGCAGTAGCAAAACGCATCTGACAATTTTCTCTATACTTCAGTATCTTCGGCTGAAAATCAAAATCCAAAACAACGGTGTCTCTAAATAATGTTTCACCGCTTCTAAGCATATCTTTAAAGAGAGACATAATCCTGAAGAACCAAGAATCATTTATATTGTTTTTGTGTTTTTAATACTATTAAATAATGTTA